>DASSOH010000001.1:0-2380 GCA_035700865.1 Candidatus Limnocylindria bacterium
CGCCGCAGGATGGAGGCCCATCCATAGCGAGCACCGAGGAGTGCGACCGATCATGAGCCTGCAACGGATCAAGAACCTGTGCGTGGCGGATCTCATGACCATCGACCCGATCGTGATCGGACCGAAGGCATCGGTCAGCGAAGCCGAGGAGCTGATGGCGTCCAAGGGAGTCAGCGGCCTGCCGGTCGTCGACGACCATGGTCGCCTCATCGGCGTGATCAGCCAGACGGACCTGCTGTACCTGACTCGACCGGCGGTGCGCGCGCTGATGACGCGCTGGGAGACGCCGCTCACGGTGGCCGAGGTGATGACCAGCCCGCCGGTCACCGTGCGAGCCACCATCTCCCTCGAGAACGCGGCACGGGTCATGGGGGAGCACGACGTCCACCGCGTGGTGGCCGTCGACCGCAAGGGGCGGCCCGTCGGCGTCCTCTCGGCATCCGACTTCGTCCAGCTCGCCGCAAGCGGCTGCTGACCGATGCGCGCGCCCGGCGCGCGCTGACGCACGCCGCGCGCGACCGCGCGGCGTAGGATGCGGCGCATCACCTCGGAGGGGAGCGGCGATGAGCGCCGAGCGCTGGATCTGCCAGGTGTGCTGGACGTCCAATCGGCCGCGCGACGTCACCTGCTGGCGATGCGGGGCACCGAGCGCCCTGGCGCGTGAGGATGCCGAGGCCCAACGCGCGGCGCGTGCGGCTCGGGGCGAGGCGCCCGAGACCGTCCCGGACCTGCTGGTGGCACTCCCGGTCGTCGTCTTCCGGACCTACGCCCGCGTCTGGCTGCGCGGCGGCATCGGCATGCTGGCGGTCCCGCTGCTGATGGGCTTCGCCGGCGTGGTGGACGTCGGATGGCTGGTGCTGAGCGGCGGACTGGCGGTCGGCCTGGTGGTGTTCGGGATCGTTGCCGGCGAGGTCAGCGACGGCATGCGCGAACGCGAGGCCTGGGCCTTCGTGACCGGCATCGTGCTGGCGGTGGTCGGGGTCGTCGGCTCGATCCTGGCCTTCGCCGCGTTTGCCCCCGGGCTCATCAGCCCCGGGGCCGTGCGGTGGGGGAGCCTGCTGGTGTTCGGCGGTGCGGGCGTGGCGGCCGCAGCGGGCCTCGTGCTGCTCGTCAGGGGCGACCGCCGGCCGGAGGATCCGGCTCACGACGAGCCCGGTCGCGGGGGCTCCGGCGCATGAGCCAGCCGTGGATGTCGGTCCTCGGCAGGACCATCTCCTCCACGACGTCGAATCCCAGCCGCTCGTAGAGCAGGACGTTGCGGGCGACCGCGGTCTCGAGGTAGGCGGCCACCCGCTCGGCATCGCACCGCTCCAGCACCGGCGCCACCAGCGCCGTCCCCATCCCCTCGCCCTGGCGGCCCGGCTCCACCCCCAGCACCGACAGGTAGAAGTGCGCGCCCGGCACGTGGTGGCGACGGCGACGCTCGAGGGCGTCCGTGGCCGCGCTGATCTCGCGCAGGCGTCGCCAGCCGGCGAGCCGCGCCATGGCCGGCAGCAGGCGGAACCCATCCAGGACGCCCGGCCCGCGGTCGCCGGGCGGAAGCCAGACCGCGACGCCGGCCCGGTCGTCGGTGGTCCAGGTCTCGCGCAGGTCGGCCGATGCGAATCGCAGGATGCCGAGCCAGCCCTCGTACATGCGCGCGTGCCGCTCGGGCGCGTCTCCGGCCAGGAACCGGTAGAACGGGTCCCCGTCGAAGGCGCGCGAGAGCACCGAGGCGAGCGCCGAGATGTCGCCCGGCACGGCGCGCCGGACCGCCGGCTCGGCGGCGGACGCTCGTTGCGTGGTGGTCATCGGTCCTTCGTTCATCGCCGCGCAGTCCACGGTTGTTCCGGACCACCCTACGGTGTCACGCTCGCCTGGGTGCCATCCGTGAACGTCAGCAGGTAGGCACCCGACGCGTCGGTGAACTCGATGCGTCGAACCGATCGGTCGGGATACCGATCCTTGAGGTATCCGCGCGCGTTCTCGGCGTGGTGATCGCAGGCTGCCCTGGCAAGCGGTCCGCAGTCGAGGGCCGCCTCGTCGGCCGTGTCCGGGCTGCAGCCGACCGTCGCCAGGGCAACGAGGCAGGCGGCGACCCGGTTCACGGGTGGAAACGTCGCACGGCGTGCGTGTCAACGCGCTACGGCCGCGAACCTCGCCCTCGCCGGCGATGCAGCCGGCCGTGGTCGATCCGGGTTCAGTAGCCGCGAGGATCGGTCGAGTCGTTCATCTCCTCGTCCTCGTCGGTCGGGACGTCCGTGCCGATCCCGCCGGTGGCCGTGATGGAGCCGGCACCAAAGGCGCGGTTCGTGGCTCCCAGGCCCGAGGCACCCTCGACGGCGGTCTTCTCGTCGCCGCTCGCCTCCGGCCGCCGGCTCTCCGCGTCACCGCTCTCCAT
>DASSOH010000002.1:0-4585 GCA_035700865.1 Candidatus Limnocylindria bacterium
CCACCTGGCCTCCTGGCTTCGATCGCGTGATGTCTCGACCGTCCTGACCCACGAGCCCGGTGGCACGCCGCTGGGCGAGGAGATCCGGCGCATCGTGCTGCACATGCGCGGCATGAGCGACGACCTGGATCCCCGCGGCTCGAGTTGTCAACGGTCCATCCTGGCGACGCTCCACGGTGCGGCGTGGGCGTCAGGCTGTCTACGGTCGCCACGACAGGCAGACGACAACTCCAAAAGACCTCGACTCGTCGAAGTGGTCACCGACCCGTCCGAGTGGTCATCGACTCGAAGCGGCCACCCACCCGCTCGGTGGACGCTACCGTGTGCGGCGTGTTCGTCCATTCGAGGCAGCTGACGTGAGCCGCGGCACCTTCATCACGCTCGAGGGCTCCGAGGGCAGCGGCAAGACGACAGCGGCCCGTCACCTGGCCGACTGGCTCCGCTCCCGCGGGCTGGAGGTCGTGCTGACCCACGAGCCGGGCGGGACGCCGCTGGGCGAGGAGATCCGTCGCATCGTGCTGCACATGCGTGACGTGTCGGACACGCTCGACCCACGCGCCGACGCGCTGCTCTTCGCCGCGGGCCGCGCGCAGCACGTCGCGCAGGTGATCCGTCCCGCGCTGGAGCGCGGGGCCTGGGTCGTCTGCGCCCGCTACCTCGATTCGTCCCTCGCGTACCAGGGTGCCGGGTATGGCAACGACATGGCCGAGCTGCGCCGGCTCCAGGACTTCGCGACCTACGGCCTGCTCCCTGACCTCACGCTGCTGCTCGACGTCCCGGTGGAGGTCGGCCTCGAACGCACGCGCCGCCGGACCGAGTGGAACCGATTCGAGGACACCGAGGAGCTCGCCTTCTTCGAGCAGGTGCGCACGGCCTACCTCACGCTGGCGGAAGCCGAGCCGGACCGCTTCTCGGTGATCGACGGCTCGGGATCGGTCGAGGAGGCGGACGCCGCCATCCGCGACGCCGTCGCTCCGCTGACCCGAGCGAGCTGAGCTCCACCGCCGCTCGGAGGCGCCGGCGCCGCCGCGGTTGGCCCGATCAGGGGGCCGGTGGCGGATCGATCGCGTCGACGCGGTCGAAGGAGAGGGCGGCTCCCGTCGCGGGCTCGAGCAGGGCGGCCACGAGCTGGTCCGGTGCCTGCACCGCCGGATCGAACGAGAACCGGACCTGGAGCGGGGCGCCGTCCCCCACGGGCGGGAGCGAAAAGCCCACCTCGTACGCCGTCACTGCGCCGGACGCGTCACGCGTCGGGATGACGGCCGCCTCCGTGTCCACCACGTCGCTGCGCCGCATCAGGCACCGGGCGGGGTCCTCCGGATCTCGATTCGCCGGCTCCCAGGAGCGCACCCCGGCGACGCCCTCCGCCCCGACGCCCACCGGGTACGACGGGAAACCGAGCTCGACCACCAGGCAGGGTCCGTCGTCGGCGATCGTGCCCTGGAGCAGGAAGATGCCCATCGGTGGGACAACGACCGTGGGCGCGGCGCTCGGGCGCGCCTCGAACGGCGGGGCGATCGCGTCCACGCGGTCGAACACGACGCCCGGGGATCCCTCTGGCGAGATGACGAGCGCCTGGAGCTGAGCGTTCGTGCTGCGGTTGAGCAGGATCACGAGCTCGGCGGTGGACGGGGCCGACTCCTCGAAGACGGGCACCGCGAAGGTCACCGAGTACCCGACGACGGGCGCCGTGGGATCGTCACCGTCGGTCGCGGGCTCGAGCGTCGCGGTGGTCTCGTTCAGGTCGCTCGACCGCGACGCGCAGGCCGCCGGGTTGCCCGCGTCGATCGCCGTCGGCGTCCACCACACCACGCGCGCCGAGCCGGTCTCCTCCGGAGCCGATGGGTACGACTCCGCCGTCAGTTCGATGCCCAGACACGGCCCGCTGAAGGCGAGGCGGCCGCGGAGCTCGAACAGCCCGACCGGAGGCTGGCCCTCCGGCACGGCGCTGGCCGATGGCGACGGTGGTGACGTGGGCACGGCCGCCGGGGTGGGCGGCCAGAGAAAGGGTCGCGCGAACAGCAGCACGAGCGCAGCCGCGCTCAACAGCACCGCCAGCGCCACCGCGCCGTCGACGATCCGGCTTCCCATCTGCTGCGCAGGATGCACCGGTCGGCGGCCACACCGTCGGCGGAACTCGCTCGAGCACACGCTCGCGCTGCGTGGCACGCGGCGTCGACGGGTGGCCCTCGGCCGCTCCCCTGCGCCATAATCGACGCCCCCGGCTGTCGCCGTGCCCGCTGAACAAGGAGCCGCCCGACCGATGAAGCTCGTCACCGCGATCGTGCACAACGAGGACGCCTCCACGCTGGTGGACGCCCTTCTCGAGAAGGAGTACCGAGCGACCCGGTTCAACTCCTCCGGTGGGTTCCTCAAGCAGGGCAACGCGACCATCCTGGTCGGCGTCGAGGACGACCAGGTCGACGCGGTCCTGGAGCTCATCAGCGCCAACTGCCACAGCCGCAAGCAGTTCGTGAACCCCATGCCGCCGATCATGGAGCCGGGCGAGTTCTACATGCCCTACCCGGTCGAGGTGGAGGTCGGCGGGGCCACCGTCTTCGTCCTGCCCGTCGAGCGCTTCGAGCGCCTCTAGGCGCCGATCCCCCACGCTGCGCGGAGAGCCGATGAGCGCCAGCTGGTCGGACGAGCTCGAGGCCGATGCGCCCGACGTCGTCGCCGTCTGGCGAGTGGGTGACTACTCGGTGGCCGGTCTCAAGGCGATGCGGCGGGAGCTTCGCGCCCGGGTAGCGGCGGGCGCTGCGCCGCGGATCCTGGCGCAGCAGGAGGCCGTGGGGAACGCGCTCGAGTCGGTGCTTCGCTCGCTGCCGGAGCCGCTGCTGCGCGCGCCGGGCGGTGAGGAGGACTGGAACGTGGCGCAGGCGTTCGCCCACACCACCGCCGCCCGCCGCTTCCTGTCGACCTGGGCGGCGCTGGACGTGGACGGCACGTGGCCGGAGCACCGGCCGCCCGCGGTGACGCCGTCCGTGCCGGGCCGTCCGGACGCGACGCGCGAGGAGCTGCTGGTGCTGCTCGACAAGTCACGCCGGGCGATGCGCGAGGCGGCGGGGAAGATCGAGGGTCACGAGACCAACCGGTGCCGGATGGACCACCCACTGGTCGGTCACCTGCGCTGCGGCGAGTGGCTGCTGTTCGTGGGCGTGCACGACCTGATGCACCTCGAGCAGCTCCACCGCCTCGCCGCCGGCGACGCCACGGCCACCGATGCCTGAGCGGCCCGCGCCGCTGGTCTTCGTGGCGGCGCCGCGCGAGGGCCAGCCGTTCGGGTCGCACGCCGCGATCGCGGCCGACGGGCAGCGCCTGCTGGCGACCGAGCTGAGCCATCGGCTGGGGGCGCTCGGGGCCGCGGTGCTGCCGATCCCGGCGGCGGTCACGGACGACGCGCCGTTCCACTGGGGGCGCTGGTACGTGCGGTCGGTCCGCGCGGCGTTGTCGGCGAGCGGCGAGGATCAGGCGGTGGACGCCGTCGGGTATGCCGGGGCCGGGGCCCTGGCCTTGCTCGCCGACGATGCCCTCGACGACCTGCTGTCGCCCATCCCGGGGGAGGTGGTCGCGAACAACCGCTTCAGCGCCGATGCGTTCGTGGTCGCGGGCGACCTGCCGCGCGCGCTCGAGGTGCTGGAGACGTGCGAGACCGACAACGCCGCCCCGCGCCGCCTGAACGAGGCGGGCTACGCGTGGCGCGACCTCGGATCGGCGCCGTGGACGCGGTTCGACGTCGACACCACCCTGGACCTGGCGCTGCTTCGCCTCGCGACGCGGCTGGGCGGCATCCGCCCGCTGGGCCCGTCCGTGCGCGGCTACCTGGAGATGGCCCGTCTGCCGGGAGGTCGCGCGCTCGAGGTGCCGCACCTGGACGCCGTGGCCGCGGTCATCCGGGAGCGACGGGCCGAGCTGGTCGTCGCGGGACGGCTGGCCGGCGCCACCTTCGCCGAGCTGGAGACCGAGGCCGCGTGCCGCGTGCGCGCCCTGGTCGAGGAGCGCGGCATGCGGTCGGCGCGCCTGGGTCCGCGCCCGCCGCGATCGGTGCTCGCCGCGCTGCTCGAGCGCTCCTCGCCGGCGGAACTCATCGGTGAGCTGGCGGGCATGGGCGACGCCGTGGTGCTGGACACGCGGGTGCTGATGGCGGCGATCGGGGCCAGCTCGGACGCGTCGGCCTGGCCGCCGGAGGAGGAGCGGCTGGCCTCCGACTTCGGGGACTGGGGGCGGGTCGCGACGCCCTGGCTGCGGGAGCTGACGCGGGCGGCCGTCGAGGCGCCGGTACCCGTGCTGCTCGGGGGGCACGCGCTGGTCAGCGACGGATTGCGGTTGATCCTGCGTGCCGCCTGGCAGGGACGCTAGGCAGGCCGGCGGCGCGTCCACTGCGTCACGGCGTCCGCGCACCGGACCCGGCCGATGGATCGGCCGCAGGAGCGGCACCCGCCACCCGCGCGGGCGCGGTCACGCTCCACGGAGCCCCTGCTAGACTGTTTCATCGAGGCGAGCGCCTCGTGCGCGACCCTCACCCGACGAATGGAACTTCGGGCCTCACCAGGTCCGACCGCAACGCTACCTATCGCACCAGCGC
>DASSOH010000003.1:0-23544 GCA_035700865.1 Candidatus Limnocylindria bacterium
CCCCGATGCGCCGCGCTGGTTCCAGCTGTACGCCCCATCGGACCGTCGTGCCTGCCGCGAGCTCGTCGAACGGGCCGTGGCGGCGCAGTACGGCGCCGTGGTCGTGACCGTGGACCTGCCGCTGCCCGGCAACCGGGAGCGCGACGTGCGCAACGGCTTCGTGCTGCACATGGGCGCGCACCTGCCGCCGAGCCAGCCGACCGATGCGACCGGGATCATCGAGCTGCCGACCTTCGACTGGGCGTGGCTCGCGTGGCTGCGCTCGGTCTGCCCGATCCCGCTCGTTGCCAAGGGCATCCTGCGCGCCGATGACGCGGCTCGCGCGGTCGACGCGGGCTGCGACGGGATCTGGGTCAGCAACCATGGGGGACGGCAGCTGGACACCGCCATCACCGGGATCGAGGCACTGCCGGCGGTCGCGGAGGCGGTTCGCCATCGTGCGCTGCTCGTCGTCGACGGTGGGGTGCGACGCGGGATCGACGTCCTGAAGGGCCTGGCGCTCGGCGCGCACCTGGTCGCGGTGGGGAGACCCGTTCTGTGGGGACTGGCCGTCGACGGTTCCGACGGCGTGCGCCGCGTGGTCGAGATCCTGCGCGACGAGCTGTCGCTGGCCATGGCGCTCGCCGGCGCCCGATCGCTGGAGGAGGTCACGCCCGATCTCATCGCCTGAGGGTTCGCTCAGCGCGTGGGAGCGGCCGAATGCCGTGCAGCGGGGCGTGCGCCGCTTCGCCGGGACGCGCATCGGTGCTCTGCTCTTCTCCCGCGTGCTGCGACCGGTCGACGCCGTCGCCTGGCGGACGAGCGGCGGGCGGTGGACCGTCGCCTCCGTCGGCGCCGGCCTGCCGGTGATCCGGCTGGTCACGACCGGCGCTCGCAGCGGGCTGCCCCGAATCGCGCCGCTCGTCGGCGTGCCGGTCGACGGCGGTCTCCTGGTCATCGGCAGCAACTTCGGGCAGCGCGCCATGCCGAGCTGGGCCGTGAACCTGGCGCGGGATCCGCGCGCATCGGTGCAGTACCGCGGTCGCACGGCAGCCGTCCGGGCGGAGTCGCTCGCTGGAGATGCCGCAGCGGGGGCGCTGGGGACGGCGGCCCGGATCTATCCGCCGTTCGTCACGTACGTCGAGCGCCTGCGACGGCACCGGGACGTGCCGATCTTCCTGCTGGTGGCGAGGTCGCCGACGGACTGAAAGGGTGGAGCCGAAGGTGGGATTCGAACCCACGACCGACGGTTTACGAAACCGTTGCTCTACCCCTGAGCTACTTCGGCGTCGGCGGAGGCGCCGGCGGAACGCGGCGCTGCGGGCTGAAGGGTAGCAGGGTCACGGGGTCGCGACCAGTTGGCGCTCCGGACCGTGGGCCTCCGCGCTCAGCGGTGGGCGAACGCCACGCAGCACAGGCCCGGCTGGGGGTCCAGCCGCGCCTCCCAGTCGGAGGCCCCGACCCCGCTCACGATCCCTCGGGCGAGCTCGAGGTTCGTCCCGCACACCAGCGTCCGATGATCCTCGACCAGCGCGTGGAACGGGCAGTTGCGAAGGCGAATCGAGCCTGCGCCATCCTCGAAGGGCTCGTACCCGGCCGCCTCGAGCGCCGCCACCAGGCGGTCCTCGGAGGAGCCGGAGGCGGACGCCGCCGCCGTTGACGCCGCGAGCTCGGAGCCGGCCGCGGCGGCCGAGTCGGCGAGCGCCGGGGGAGGTGCGCCGTCGCCCATGCGCTCGATGGCGGTGGCGAACAGGTCCGCGGCCGCGACATAGCGGCGCTCGGGAAGCGTGATGCTGAACTCCCGATCGGCGCGCTGGTAGACGCGCGCCGGACGTCCGGCCCCGGGGCCGACCCGGCCGGTGAGTCGCCGGTAGCCGGCCTCGAGCAGTCCCGCATCGGCCAGCTTGTCCAGGTGGAAGGCGGCCAGGCTGCGCGAGATGCCGGTCGCCGCGGCGGCCTGCTCGCGGCCGACCGCATCGGGTTGCGCGACGACCCACTCGTACAGGCGTCGCCGCACCGGGTCGTCCAGCAGGCGGATGGCGCCGAGGTCGTCCATCGAGGTCGTATCGGTCACGCCGAGAAGTCTATCACGCATGTCTATTGTGAATACACTTGACACCGGGCCGTGCTGGGGTATATCTCTAACGTATGTTGGTGATACAGACGCTCCGGTTCGCGCGCCGACTCCCCGTCCTGATGCTGCTCGGCCTCGCCGTGATGGCCGCTGGCGGCACTCTCGACATCGTCGTCCACGGGTTCGGGCTCGCGCATGCGGCGCACGACCACGCCCACGACTTCGGAATCGAGCACCTGGCCCATCTGGTCGGTATCGCCGGCATGGTCCTCGTCCTGGCGGGCCTCGTCATGCGCGGGGCCCGTCACCAGCGCCGCCTTCCGGCGCCACAACCCCAGACACGTGGAGGTCTCGACAGCCATGCCCATCGGTGATTTCGCGAACCTCGTTCCCCCGCCCGTCTTCCTGCTCATCCACCTGGCCGCCTTCGCCATCGGCGCCTACTTCGCCTGGCGCAGCTTCGAAGCCGATGCGGGCCTCCTCGGTTGGGCCTTCACCCTCTTCGCCGCCGCCGAGCTCAGCTACATGACCTACCACCTCGACTGGACCGTGATCCTCTTCGCGCACACGATCAGCGAGGTCCTCGACCTGCTCGCCTTCATCTTCGTGTTCGTGGCCGCCACGCGTGGCGTGACGGCATCGCTGCACCGCGCCACGGAGCGCGCGTGATGGCCGGTCACGGCCGGCCGGCCCTCGCCGTCGTGCTGTGGGCGGCGCTGGTGCTGGCCGGCTGTGCCGCCTCCGGGGCGGATGCCTCGCCGGTGGCGACCGACCACGTCGACCTGCCACCGTCGTACAAGTTCGAGCCCGCGGTCATCACCGTGACCGATGGGACGACGGTGACGTGGACCAACCACGACAACTTCACGCACAACGTACGGCTCCTCGACGACGGAGGGGCGACCATGGAGCTCGCCCCCGGGGAGAGCGTGAGCTACACGTTCACGGGCGTCGGTGAGCACCACTACGACTGCTCGTTCCACCCCACCGACATGAAGGGCGTGGTGATCGTCACCGGCGCGTGACGCCCGCGCGACGCGGATCGGCCTCGGGCTCCTCCGGGGCCGATTCGTCGTGTGGCGGCGGTTCCTGTCGGTGCGCGAGGGCGGTGGTCGGGCCGTTGGCGGTCGGTCGCGGTGATGCGTGGGGTTGATCACCGTGCACGGGGCCATGCCGTCGGCGCTCGGTCGCCGTGATGCGTGGAGTTGATCACCGTGCACGCGACGCCTCGCCCCCGCGCCGTTCGATGCCCCTGAGTGCTCGGAGAACACGCGACGGCACCTTCACGCGCACGGTGATCAGTCCCATGCATGGGCAGATGGGCAGACGGGCAGATGGGCAGACGGGCAGACAGGCAGGCGGGCAGACGGGCACACGGGCGCTTGGCCGCCCGCCCGAGCTACGTCATTTTCAGTATTGACTGAAATCTACGAACGGCGCACGGTACGCGCCGAGATGGCGCTGCGCATCAGGGACGAAGACGAGTTCATCGAGGCCATGGCCCGGGTCCTCGGCGCCGGCATGCCGCCCATGGCCGGCCGGATGTGGGCGTACCTGGCGATCTGCGAGCCCCCCGAACAGACCGCGGCCGAGATCGCTGCGCGGCTGAAGGCGAGCCGCGGGTCCATCAGCTCCATGGCGCGCCTGCTCGAGCACCTCGGGCTGGTGCAACGCGGCACCAAGCCGGGCGACCGCCGCGAGTACTTCAGCATCCCACCCGGCGGCGCCCACGGCCTGATGGAGCGCAGCGCCCAGCAGCTGCGCGCCTCCCGCGAGGTGGCCGATGCCGGCCTCGCGCTGCTGGCCGATCGGCCGCCCGAGTCCCGTCAACGACTCCAGGACCTGCGTGACCTCTACGGCTTCTTCGAGCGCGAGTGGCCATCGATCCTCGAGCGCCTCCGTGAATCCGATGGAAGGGAATCCCATTCGTGACGGCAATCATCGAAACCGAGCAGCTGACCAAGTTCTACGGCACGCACCGCGGGATCGTGGACGTCGACCTGGTCGTGAACGAGGGCGAGGCCTTCGGCTTCCTGGGTCCCAACGGCGCCGGCAAGACGACCATGATCCGGACGCTGCTCGACCACATCCGCCCGACGCGCGGCCGGGCGCGGATCTTCGGCATCGAGACGACCGCCGATCCGGTGGCCATCCATCGGCGCCTGGGCTACCTGCCCGGCGAGTTCGCGCTCTACGACAAGCTGACCGGCGGCCAGACCATCGAGTACTTCGCGAACCTGCGAGGCGGCGTCGATCGCGCGTACCAGCAGCAGCTCATGGATCGGCTCGACGTGGATCCGAGCCGTCGCTTCCGGGAGTACTCGAAGGGCAACAAGCAGAAGATCGGACTGGTGGTGGCGCTCCAGCATCGGCCCGAGCTGCTCCTGCTCGACGAGCCGACGTCGGGGCTCGATCCGCTCATCCAGCAGGAGTTCTACTCGGTCATCCGTGAGGCGAAGGCCGAGGGCCGCACCGTCTTCATGTCGAGCCACATCCTCTCCGAGGTGGAGCGGACCTGCGACCGCGTCGCGATCATCCGCGATGGCCGCCTGGTCCGCGTCGATCGCGTCGGCGCGCTGCGTGATATGGCGCACCACACCGTGGAGATCCGCTTCACCGGCCCGGTGCCGGAAGCCGAGTTCCGGACGCTGCCCGGCGTGAGCGACGTGGTGGCCGAGGACCACGTGCTGCGCATGCGCGTGACCGGCGGCATCACGCCGGTCGTCCAGACGGCGGCGCGCTACGAGCTGAGCGACTTCGTCAGCCGTGAGCCGACGCTCGAGGAGACCTTCCTGGCCGAGTACGGGCAGGAGCCCGTGGCGGAGGGAGCCGGCAATGACCGCTGAGCTGACCCGCGCACCGATGCGGACGCCGGCGGCGCCGGCGTCCGAGGGGCCGTCGCTCCGCGCCCGCCTGCTCGGCCTGGGCAGCGTGTTCGGCAAGACCATCCGCGACTCGCGACGCGCGATGCTCATCGTGGGCGGCATCAGCGCCGCGCTGGTGCTGGTCATCGCCTACGCCATCGTGACCGAGTTCAACACGCCGGAGTCGCGCAAGGAGATCGCGCGCGTCATCGCCGCGGTCCCGCCGATCATGCAGGGCCTGGCCGGCAGCGGCTTCAACGCCGAGACCCTGGGCGGCTACATCCAGTACAAGTACGGCGGCTTCTTCCCGCTCGTCACCGGTCTGTGGTCGATCCTCGCCCTCTCCGGGACGCTGGCCGCCGAGATCCGTCGCGGATCGCTCGACTTCGTGGCCGCGGGCCCGGTCGGCCGTCGGCGGATCGCCCTCGAGAAGGTCCTCGCCCACGCGACCATGGTCTTCGTGGCGATGGCCCTGATCATGGGGTCGCTGTGGCTGGCGGGGACGGCCTTCGCCGCCCTGCCGGGTGACGAGATCCCCTTCTCGGCCGCCATCGGCTACGCCCTGTGGCTGGGTCTCATGGCGCTCGCCTCCGGCTCGGTCGCCTTCGCCGTGGCCCCGTTCCTGGGCCGGGGCGCCGCGCTGGCCATCGCCGGCGGCCTGATGTTCCTCGGGTTCATCATCAACGGCTATCGCACCGCCATCCCGGAGCTCGGGCGGTTCGCCGATCTCACCTGGTTCGGCTGGACCAACGACCACATCCCGCTGGCCTCGAGGTACGACTGGACCTCGGTCGGGCTGACCGCCGGCTTCGCCGTCGTGATGCTCGCCATCGGCGTGGAGGCCTTCGCCCGTCGTGACCTGGGCAGCACCATCGCCCTGCCGCTGCCCCGCCTGCCGCACGCGCTGCTCGGGTTGCGCGGGCCGTTCGGTCGCAGCCTGAGCGAGCGCCTGCCCACCGCCCTCTCGTGGGGCGTCGGCATCGGCTTCTTCGGGCTGATGATGGCGTCCGTCGGCGACACCTTCACCGAGCAGCTCGCCCAGGCACCCGGGTTCCGGGCGGCGCTGGAGACGCTGTTCCCCGACGTCGACATCGCCTCGACCGGCGGGTTCCTGGAGCTGGTGTTCGTCGAGTTCGGGCTGATCCTGGCCGGCCTGGCCGGCGCCTCGCTCGTCTCCGGGTGGGCCTCCGACGAGACCTCCGGCCGCCTCGAGCTCCTGTTGGCGACGCCGCTCCAACGGACCCGGTGGGCGGTCGCCAGCGGCCTGGGCGTGCTGGTCGGCGTCGTCATCGTCATGCTGCTGACCGCCGCGGGCATCGCCGTCGGTGGGTCGACCGCCGGCAGCGACTTCGGCACGGCGGTCCTGGGCAGCGGCGCGGTGGGCCTGTACGGCGGGGCACTCGCCGGGGTCGGCATGGCGGTCGGCGGCATCTTCGGCGCCGGCGTGGCCGGCACCGTCGTGGTCGCCATCACGATCCTCACCTGGCTGCTCGACTTCCTGGTGCCGAGCCTTGACCTGCCGTCCTGGCTCCAGCAGCTGGCGTTGAGCTCGCACATGGGGCAGCCGATGCTCGGGGTGTGGGACGTGCCGGGCATCGTCCTGTGCCTGGCCCTCGCCGTCGGCGGCGTCGTGGTCGGGGCGCTGGCGTTCGCCAGGCGGGACCTGCGCGGCTAGCCCTCCGAGCGCGCGAGCGGCGCGCCTAGCCCTCCGAGCTCGCGAACCGCGCGCCCTGCGGGCATGGCGGCTCATCCGTCCGTACAGCACTGCTGTACGGACCGGCGAAGCGAAGCCTACGGAGTCATCGGTTAGCGCTGGCTTACCGGGCGCTTACTGGTCCGAAGGGTCCGCCGGTTCCTCGGGCGGCATCCAACCGTGGATGAGCTCGTCGTGGTAGCGCGGCTCCGCATCGGCGGGGAGGCGCGACCGCGGCACGGGCGCCATCGGGGCGCGGCCGCGCGCCGCCTCGGGGTAGTAGGCGCACACGTCGGTCAGCGGGCAGAGGCCGCAGATGGGCCGCGGGGCCCGGCAGGTGTCGCGCCCGTGGCGGATCAGCTCGACGTGGAAGGGGTACATCTCCTCGGGCGCCAGCACCTCCTCCAGCAGGTCGTGCGCGCGCTCGAGCGGGGTGCGCGGAGGCAGCATGCCCAGGCGGGTGGCGACGCGGTGGACGTGGGTGTCCACGGGGAGCTGCGGACGGCCGAAGTTGAAGAGCAGGATGATCGCCGCCGTCTTGCGGCCGATCCCGGGTAGCGAGGTCAGCCAATCGCGGGCCTGCTGCAGCGGCCACGTCCCGAGGAACGCGAGGTCCCAGCTGCCCTCCGTCGCGTCGTGAACCTCGGCCAGGACGTGCTGGATGCGCTTGGACTTGGTCGGGGCCAGGCCACCCGGGCGGATGACGTCCTCCAGCTCGTCGGTCGGCGCGGCCAGGACGTCGTCCCAGGTGGCGTAGCGCTCCTGGAGCGCGGTGAAGGCGCGAAAGGAGTTGGTGTCCGCGGTGTTCTGCGACAGGATGGTGAGGACCAGCTCGCTGACCGCATCCAGGCGCGCGCCACCCCAGCGCGGGTGCTCGTAGCGTTCGCCCAGCCGCTCCAGGACGACGTCCGCCAGGTGGCGGCGCCGGCGCCGGTCCGCAGCGAGCTTCTGTGGGCTCGGCCCACGACGGCGCGTGCCGGCCGGGGGGCGTTGGTGGGCTGCCGTCACTCGTCGAGTCGGTATCGGCGCTCGCCGGTGGCGGGATCGATCCACACGCGCAGGCGGGCGCGCGTGGTCGGGTCGACGAAGCGCTCCTCCGTCGGTCGGAAGCGTGGGTCGGGCGGCCCGCTCTCGACCCCCGGGCCACCGGCCGACTCGCCCGCTCGCTCGGCCGCCTCCGACCGGTAGCGCAGGCGCTCGAAGGTGACGCCGATGAGCCCCACCGCACCGAGCACCATCAGCCACACGGCGGCCGGTGCCGTGTCGGTCGACCCGGTGAAGAGCACCAGCAGCCCGATCAGCAGGGCGGCAACGGCGGCGACCCCGACCAGGAGCCGGACGACGGGGACCATCGCGTCCGCTACTCGACCGGCTGGGGCGCGGACGCGTCCGGCTCGATGACCACGGCCGTGCCGTAGGCGACGATCTCGCTCATCGAGTTGTTCAGCTCGGAGCTGTCGAAGCGCATGCTCAGGACGGCGTTGGCCCCCATCAGGCTGGCGTTCTGGACCAGCCGATCCAGCGCCTGCCGGCGGGTGTCCTCCAGCAGCTCGGTGTACTCGTGGATCTCGCCGCCGATCAGCGAGCGCAGGCCGGCGCTGATGTTGCCGGCCAGGCCGCGGCTCCGAACGACGAGGCCGAAGGCCTGCCCCTTCGACTCGACGACGCGGTGGCCCGCGACGTACGGGGTGGTGGTGACGATCATGGGATGCAGTATGGCGCGCGGCGTCAGCCGCCGGAAGGGAGCGCCAGACCGATGCCGACGGTCCGGGCCAGGCGACGGCCGGCCGCCGACAGCAGGCGCTCGGTATCGGCCATGGCGGCCCCCAGGTCCATCGGCCGATCGATGATCGGCTGCACGACGG
Organism: Candidatus Limnocylindria bacterium; assembly: GCA_035700865.1. Taxonomy (GTDB): domain Bacteria; phylum Chloroflexota; class Limnocylindria; order QHBO01; family QHBO01; genus JACDBZ01. Next base: position 8,476 of record DASSOH010000003.1, read on the forward strand.
ACAGCGCCATGGCGGCGTCCAGCGCCTCGGCGCCGGGCCCGAGCGCGCCGCACAGGAGCACGACCGGCGTGTTGCGTGGCCGTGCCAGCGAGGCGACGCCCATGGCCGCCTTGCCGCGCAGGGTCTGCTCGTCGGCACGTCCCTCGCCGGTGATGACCAGGTCGGCAGCCTCGAGGGCGTCGGCCAGGCCTACCAGCTCGGCCACGACTTCCACCCCCGGGCGCACGACGGCGGATGTGAAGCCCAGCAGCCCGGCCGTGGTGCCGCCGGCGGCCCCGGCGCCCGGCAGATCCGCAACCAGCCGTCCGGTGGCCCGCTCGATCGCGCGTCCGTAGGTCGCCAGCGCGGCGTCGAGCGACTCGACCGCGGCGGCGTCCGCGCCCTTCTGCGGCCCGTACGTCGCCGCCGCGCCGGTGGAGCCGCACAGGGTATTGGTCACGTCGGAGGCCACCACCAGCGGCACCTCGCGCAGGCGCGGGTCCAGGCCGCCGGCATCGATGCGCGCCACCCGCGCCAACGCCGCCCCACCCTCGGCCACCTCCTCGCCGTCGCGATCGAGCAGGCGGACGCCGAGCGCCCGCAGCAGGCCCGACCCGCCATCGGTCGTCGCCGATCCGCCGAGGCCGATGATCACGCGCTCCACGCCGGCATCCAACGCCGCCCGGATCAGGTCGCCGGTCCCGCGCGTCGACCCGCGTCCCGCGTTCTCCGGCGTCCGCTCCTCGGCGGCGAGCAGGCGTAGCCCCGACGCCTCGGCCATCTCGACGAAGGCGGTCCGGCCCTCGTCGAGGAGCAGCCACGCGGCCCGCACCGGGCGGCCGAGGGGGTCGGTCGTGTCCACGGACCGGCGCTCGGCGCGCTCCCCCAGCGCCTCGCCGAGGGCGGCGAGCGACCCCTCCCCACCGTCCGCCATCGGGATGCGCACGACGCGGTCCCGGGGACGGACGGCGGTCCAACCATTCGCCATCGCGCGGGCGACGGCGACGGAATCGAGGGCGCCGCCGAACGAGTCGGGGGCGATGACGACGGTGAGCGAACGATCGGGCATGCCCCGATGATAGGGCGGCCCTCGTCAGACCCCGACGATCGTGCCGTCCGGCTCCAGCTCGACGCGGGCCGCGGCGGGATCGGCCGGCAGACCCGGCAACGTCTGCACCGCGCCGGCGTAGACGGTCACGAACCCGGCCCCGGCGAAGAGCCGCACGCGGCGCACCGGCATGCGGTACGCGCGCGGCCGGCCGGTCCGCTTCGGGTCGTGGCTCAGGGAGAGTGGCGTCTTCGCGATGCACACCGGCAGCGTCCCGTGGCCGTCGGCCTGCAGCCCGTCCAGCGCCCGCAGCGCCTGGGGAGCCCAGTCGACGCCGTCGGCGCCGTACAGCTGCGTCGCGATGCGCTCCACCTTCGCCCGCAGCGGGAGGTCGTCGGGGTACAGGAGCTCCGGCGTGGACGGCCGCAACGAGAGGTCCGCCACCGCCTCCGCCAGGCGTCGCGCACCGGCGGCGCCGGACGCGACGTGGCGCGTGGCGTGCGCGGCCTCGGCGCCGGCCTCGCGGGCCGCGGTCAGCGCGGCGGCGACCTGCTCCGGCGTGTCACCCGGGAAGACGTTCAGCGCCACGGCGCAGGGCACCCCGAATCGATGGACGGTGGCGACGTGCTGGGCCAGGTTCTCGGCACCGTGGCGTTCCAGCGCGCGGGTGGTGGCGACCACCACGGCCACGGCGGCACGCAGGCCGCCGACGCGACACTTGATGTCGAAGAACTTCTCCGCCCCCAGCTCGGCGGCGAAGCCGGCCTCGGTCACCACCACGTCGGCCAGGCGGAGGGCAAGCCGGTCCGCCAGGATGGAGCTGGTGCCGTGGGCGATGTTGGCGAACGGCCCGGCGTGCACGAAGGCGGGCGTCCCCTCCGCGGTCTGGAGCAGGGTCGGACGCAGCGCATCGCGCAGCAGCGCGGCCATGGCCCCCGCGACCCGCAGGTCGTCGAGCGTCACCGGCCGGCCGTCGAAGCGATGCGCGACGACGATCCGGCCCAGCCGCCGCCGCAGGTCGACGATGCCCGAGGCCAGCGCCAGGATCGCCATCACCTCGGAGGCCGAGGTGATCTCCCAGGTCGCGTCCCGCTCCCCCGCGTCGCCGATGGCGATCCGCGCGCGGCGCAGCGCCCGATCGTTGTGGTCGGTGACCCGCGGCCAGGTGATCGTCGCCGGATCGATCCCCAGGCCGTTGCCGTGGTACAGGTGCGCGTCGAGCACCGCGGCGGCCAGGTTGTGCGCGGCCCCGACGGCGTACGCGTCGCCGGTGAGGTGCAGGTTCACCTCCTGGCGCGGGACGAGCGACGCGCGGCCGGCCCCGGCGGCACCGCCCTTGAGCCCGAACACGGGCCCGAGCGTGGGCTGGCGCAGCGTGACGATCGAGCGCAGGCCCAGCGTGGCCAACCCATCGGCCAGGCCGATGGCGGTCGTGGTCTTGCCCTCGCCGAGGGGCGTGGGCGTCATGGCCGTGACCAGCACCAGGCGCCCGAGGGGCGCATCGGCCAGGCGGGCCAGGGCGCTCAGCGAGACCTTGGCCAGCAGCCGGCCGTGCAGCTCGACCTCGTCGGCGAGCAGCCCCAGCTCGTCGGCGACCCGGATGATCGGACGCGGGGCACCGGCATCGCGCGGCGACGCGGGACGCGCCGCGGGGCTCGTGGTCATGGGCCGATGGTGGCCCGGCGCATGACCCTCCTGAAGGGTCGCTCAGCCCGTGGGGACCGGGCCTATCGGCCCCGCCGGCCCGACCGCGGTCAGCGCGCCTTCAACTCGCGGCGGCGCTCGACGTAGGCGGGCACGGTCACCATCGGCGGCCGCAGGTCGTCGCCGATCTCGCGGACCTCGAGGCTGAAGTTCTCCTTGCCGGTGTGGATCAGCTTCATGCCGCGGCCCACCTCGGTGAGCAGCTCGATCCGGTGTCGCTCCTCGAGCTTGCGGATCGCGCCCTGCAGGATCACGTAGCTCATCTGCGACAGGTTGCCGAGCGGCTGGTTGCGATGGATCCGCCGCTCCAGGTCGACCTGCCCGATGGCCGACAGACCGGCGGCCTCGAGAATGTCGATCAGCAGGCCGATCTCGACCGCGTAGCCGGTGAAGAACGGCAGCTGCTCGAGCAGCGCGCGACGTCCGGCGTACTCCCCCGACAGCGGCTGGATGATGCCGGACAGCTCCGGGAAGAACAGGTTGATCAGCGGTCGCGCCATCAGCTCCGTCACGCGGCCGCCGCCCTCGGCCTGGAGCTTGTCGCCCTGGCGGATCGGTCGCTGGTAGAAGCCCTTGACGTACTGGATGCGCGGCTCGCGCAGCAGCGGGCCCAGGAGGCCGTACACGAAACGCGGCTGGATGTTGCTGATGTCGGTGTCGATCCAGGCCACGATGTCGCCATCCAGCACGTGCAGGCTCTTCCACAGGGCCTCGCCCTTGCCGCGGTACGACCCGGTCTCGGGCAGGATCTCCGGGTGGCGGAAGACCGGCACGCCCAGCTCGGTGGCGATCTCGACCGTGCGGTCCTCGCTGTCCGAGTCGATGACCACCAGCTGGTCGATCAGCGGGGCGCGGTCCATCAGCGCCCCCTTGACGCGCTTGATGACGGTGCCGATCGTGCGCTCCTCGTTGAGCGCCGGGAGCGCCACGCTGATCGTCACGTTGTGCCGCTCCTTGAGCGCCACGAGCTTGCGGATGTCGGCGAACTCGTGGGCGTGGAACGTGTTCTCGGCGAACCACTTGTCGACGATGACCGGCAGCGAGCGGCTGCGCTCGACGAAGGCGTCGGCGTGGGCCAGGGTGCCCTCGCTGGCGCGCAGCTCCTCGAAGGTGGCGAGCCCCAGCGACTGCTTGGTCTTGACCACGATCACCGTCGGCTTGGCCTTGCTGGCCACCGCCTCCGCCAGCGTCCCGAACAGGTAGCGCCCGTCCGGCGACGCGTTGGTCGGGTGCGCCGAGGCCCCCATCACCACCAGGCCGTGGTGCGCCGCCTCCTTGATGATCGCCTGCCGCACCGATGCCGCCTCGCGGATCAGCCCGGTCGCCCGGCGCGTGCCCGCGTGCTCGCGGACGAACGCGTCGAGGGCGGCCTGCTCACGCTCGATCGCCCGCTCGCCGACGCCCTTCGGCACCACGTGGAGCACCACGATCTTCGCGCCGAAGCGCTTGGCCAGGTCGCGACTGATGCGCATGGCCAGCTCGGCGTGCGGGCCGCCGCGGACCGGGACCAGGATCGACTCCACGTGGTCCAGGCCGCGCTGCTTGACCACGGCGATGTCGCACGGCGACTCGCGCACCACCGCGTCGATGGTCGGCGAGAAGACGGGCCGAGACGCCGTGGCCTCCGCCGACGGCGCGGGCTCCGCCCCCTCGGCCGCCTCGGCGCGGGCCAGCTGCGCGGGCGAGGGTGGGCCGCCCCAGCCGAAGATGACCAGGTCGGCCGACTCCTCGCCGACGGCCTCGATGACGCCGTCCGCCGCGTGACGGCCGATGCGCACCAGCGTCCGGAGCTCGACCCCCTCCTCGTCGCCGAAGTCCAGGACGCGCTGCAGCAGGCGCCGCTGGGTGCGGGCATGCGTCGCTCCCTCTGAGAGGGAGACGCCCTCCGGCACCTCGACGATGCCGAGGGCCGTGATCTCCGTCGGTCGCCCGTTGGCGATGCCGGCACCGATGCGGACCAGGTCGCGCGCCGTCCGGGGATTGGCGAGCGGCAGGAGGATGCGGTAGGGCGCCTTGCGCCGGGCGGCGGCCATCAGGCGGTCCGCTGCTCGGCCAGGGCCCGCATCTCCCGCCAGCGGGCGACCAGGTACGGCTTGAGCTCCTCGAACGTGCGCGCCTGCTCCTCGATGACGCGCTCCGCCTGCTCGGTCGTCATCTCGAGCGTGTCGCTGATGAAGCCGGCGGTGCGGCCGAAGTAGAGCGGCGTCAGCGCCGCCAGCAGCCGCTCGCGATCGGTCCCCGGCCGGTGGAACGCGACCAGTGCGTCGTACAGGCAGCGGACCCACAGCTCGGCGCTGAAGTGGAAGTCCGCCGGCTCGACGCCGTAGTCGATGGTCATCACCCGCTCCAGCTGCTCGGGCGCCAGCATCTCGGACCACACCTCGCGCTGCGTGAGGCGCGCCCCCTCCAGGTTGTCGATGAGCTTGGCGTGGTTGACGATGACCTCCTCGGGGCTGATGACGCGCTCGAAGCCGTACTCGGGGATCGGGTGCGAGCCACGCACGCGGACCCATCGGTCCTCGTAGTGCCCCGCCAGGTTGAAGAGGGTGCCGACGACCTGGCGGAACATCGGGCCCAGGTCGGAGGCCGGGTCCTTGGCGTCGTGGATCTTGGCGCCCAGGCGCGCCTGGCAGACGGCGAAGCCCTCGTTGATGGCCGAGTGGGTCATCCAGATGTCGATCCCGAAGCGCGCGGTGAGCTCGTCGAAGGTGTCGAGCTCCAGGTAGCGCTGCACCAGGTCGCCGGAGATGGCGAAGTCGCCGCCGATGGGCTGGCGGATTCGCGCGCCGTACAACGCCCGCGTCAGCGGGTAGCTGATGTTGTTGGTGATGGTGCCGTCGTACTTGTAGCGCGCGTACATCGGCGCCACGAAGTCGTAGCCGCCCTTGAGGATCGGCCCGGCCAGCAGCTCCACCCACTCGGGCACGATGGAGCGCAGGTCCGAGTCGACCATGACCATGGCCTTGACCTTGAGCTCGCGCGCCACCTCGAACAGCGCCCGCACGGCGGTGCCCTTCCCGCTCGTGCCCTGGTAGGTGAAGCTGACCCGCTGCAGCTTGTGCTTCGGGCTGACCAGGATCACCTGCTCGAGGTACTCGGGGCTCTCGGTGCTGACCACCACGCGCGGCGTGTCGTCAGGCGAGCCGCCGTCGGAGTTGACCAGGATCGGCTTCAGCTCCGGGAAGTACTGGACCATGCCGGCGGTGGCGGCGCGGACGACGTAGCCGATCGTCTCCGCGTTGCTGAACGACGGGATGCCGACCATCAGATCGGCGGTCCCGACGCGACGGACCTCGGCGAGCGCGTCCTGGTCGAGGGCGGACGCGGCCGGGGTCTTGGTCGGGGGGTCGGACGTCAGGACGTGCCTCCTCGCTGGTTCACATCGGCGTGTCCGCTCGGGGCGCACAGGGTAGCACGCAGGCCGGCTCGACCTGCGTTCCGACGGGGCGCGGTTCGTGCGTGATCCCCCGGAGTGATCACATTGCGCGGCAGAGGCCCGATACGCGTCTGCTGATGCCTGCGGCGAATCAGGCAACGCGGAATCCGGCCCTCCGGTGCGCTGTGATCAACCCCGCGCATGGCGCCGCGAGGAGGGCCTGTCCTCGGCATCCGCGCGTCGGGGTGGCAGCCGCGACCTCAGTCACGGATGCGACGGATGCGCTCGCCGCGGCCGAAGCCGACGATGCGGCCGACCATGCCCTTCGGCGCCTCGACGCGGGTCGACAGCTTCAGCCAGTCGTCGTTGCGCTCGCCGGGGTGGTAGCGCGAGTTCTGGTGCTTGGCCAGGTAGTGCGTGAAGCCGTTGGCCCGCCACGCCGTCAGCCAGCCGGCGACCGGCAGCTTGACGAGCGGGCTGACGCGGGCCTGCACGCCCTCGTCGATGACCGATTCGAGCAGGCGTCGCCGCTCCTGGAACGGCACGTCGGTCAGGTCCTGGCCGTCGATCTCGAGGAGGTCGACCGCCACGAAGGCGCGGCGACGCTCCATCTCCAGGGGATCGGGCAGCTCGTCGGCGAGGCCCTCCGCCTCGAGGGTCTCGGCCCAGGCGCGCGCCGGGCTCCCGTCCCCCACGAACGGCTGCGCGGTCCACACCCCGTCGACCACCGCATCGTCCGAGAGGACGGCGGTCGCCAGCAGGTCGCGGACCTCGGGGAAGCGGTCGTCGGCCGGGTTCGCGAGCTCGTCGGTGAGCGCCACCACGCCGTCACGGCAGCGGGCGATGAGCCGCTCGCCGGGCCACAGGGGCTCGAACAGCCACTCCACGCTCAGGATCTCGGCGCGCGCCTCGGTGGGGCGCTGCGGGAAGATCGGCGGTCCCATCCGCCTAGCGTACCGTCCGTGGTCGCCCGCGGTTCATCGGCGGTGCGTGCGAGCCACCCGGTCGGACGCTCGGACGGTCAGCTCGCGTCGTAGAGGCTGAGCTCGCCCTCCTCGACGGCGGCGCCGACCTCGGCCTTGATCGCCTCCCAGGCGTCGAGGTCCCACTCGCCGACGAAGGTGATGGCCGTGCCCTCGCGTCCCGCCCGACCGGTGCGGCCGATGCGGTGGACGTACGTGTCGGCGTCCTCGGGGATGTCGAACGACAGCACGTAGGGAAGGTCCGTGATGTCGAGGCCACGGGCCGCGACGTTGGTCGCCACCAGGAACTGGATCTTCCCCGCCTTGAACGCGGCGAGGGTGCGGTCGCGCTCACGCTGCGACAGCCCGCCGTGCAGCGCCGCGACGTTCTTTCCGCGGCGCGCCAGCGTGGCGGCCAGCCGGTCGACCCCGATCTGGGTGTGGCGGAAGACGAGCAGCCGATCGAACCCGAAGCGCTCGGCCAGCTCGACCAGCGCGGCGACCTTGTCCTGCTCGGCCACGAAGAACACCAGCTGGCGGACCGTCTCGACCGTCTTCATCTCCGGCTTGACGGTGACGTGGGTCGCGTCGCGCTTCATGAAGCGGTCGCAGATGCGGAGGATGGCGTACGGCATGGTGGCGCTGAAGAGGGCCGTCTGCCGTTGTCGAGGACAGCGCGACAGGATCGTCTCGACGTCGACGATGAAGCCCATGTCGAGCATGCGGTCCGCCTCGTCGAGGATCACGGTGTGGACGCGGTCGAGCCGCAGCTCCCCGCGCCGGATGAGGTCGAGGACGCGACCCGGCGTGCCGACCACCACCGGCGTCCCGCGCCGCAGCGCCTCGATCTGGCGATCCATGGACGAGCCGCCGTAGATGGCCACGGTGCGGACGCCCCGGGACTCGCCGATGCGGGCGACCTCGTCGGCCACCTGCACGCACAGCTCGCGCGTCGGGGTGAGCACCAGCGCCTGGACGTGATCGGCCGACGGATCGGTCTTCTCGATGATCGGAATCCCGAAGGCGGCCGTCTTCCCCGTGCCCGTCTGGGCCTGGCCGATCAGGTCGTCGCCGCGGCGCAGGGGCGGGATGGCGCGGGCCTGCACCTCGGTCGGGGTGCGGTAGCCCATCCGCTCCAGCGCCCGGGCGATGGTCGCCGGGACCTCGATGTCGCCGAACCGATACGCCGATGCCGCCGCCAGGACGGCCGCTTCCAGGTCGCCGGGAGCATCGAGCGTGTCGGTCGCGGCGGGAGCGGAGCGCTGGGCCTCCGCGGCAGCGGGCGACGAGCGGCGGCGGGGGCGGGAGCGAGATGGAGCGGGATCGGGCAAACGGGACCTCAGGAGGGACACCACGACGAGGGGGTGGGGCGGATCGATCGTACCACGCCCGCTTGACAGCGGTGTGAAGATGAGACTCAGTATCGTCTTAGTCCCACATCGCCGAAGGATCAGCCGCCCGATGCCCCTTGCCGCCGCGCTCGTCTCGGCCAGCGCCTTCATCTCCGCCCTGGCGGGCGGCTTCCTGGCCCTGCGCGCGGTCGCCCACGTCGGCCCGCTGATCGCCTTCGGCGCCGGCATCCGCATCGGCGCCGCGTACTTCGACCTCATCCCCGAGAGCGTGGACCACCTCGGCGGATCGCTGGACGTGGCCATGATCGCGACGGCCTTCGGCTTCCTGGCCTTCTACGCGGTGGAGAAGCTGACCACCATCCACGTCGGCCACGAGGCCGCCAGCGAGCTCGACCACGGCGGCATCGGGCACCGTCACATCGGCTTCGTCGGCGCCGTCGGCATGAGCTTCCACAGCCTGCTGGACGGGGTGGCCCTGGCGGCGGGCCTCACCGTCGGCGGCCCGCTGGCACTGGTCATCGCGGTGGTGGTGGTCGTGCACCGCTTCAGCGACGGCATCGGCATCGTCAGCTTCCTGGTCGCCAGCCACACCTCGCCGGCCCTCATCTACCGATGGGTGGCGCTGGTGGCGGTGGCGCCGGTGGTCGGGGTCATCATCGGCCTGTTGCTGCCGGTGCCCGAGACGGTGCTGGGCGCCATGCTGGGCGTCTTCGCCGGCTTCTTCCTCTACATCGGCGCCGCCGAGCTGCTGCCCGAGGCGCACCGCAACGACCGATCGAGCCGGGTCGTGCTGGCGACGCTCGCCGGCGTGGTGGCCATCTACCTCCTCTCCGCCTTCGCCGGCGTGGTTGGCGCGCATTGAGCGCCTCGTCGGTCGCCGAGCGCCTCCACGAGTCAGGTGAGCGCGTCACCCGCCAGCGCCTGCTGGTGGCCGACGCGCTCGAGGCCGGCGGCCGGCAGCTCACCGCGCAGGAGCTGTACGAGCAGCTCCGCCGGCGGCACCGCGGCTTCGGTCGCGCCACCGTCTTCCGCGCGCTGGAGGCGCTGGTCGCGGCCGGCGTGGCGCGCCGGCTGGAGCAGGGCGGCAACGCGCACCTGTACGTGGCCTGCGCGCCGAGCCATCACCACCACCTGGCCTGCACCCGCTGCGGCAGGGTCGAGGAGATCGACGAGGGCTACGTGCGACCGGTCGCCGATCGCGTTGCCGCGGACCTGGGCTTCAGGATCGACGACGCGCGGCTCGACTTCTTCGGGCTGTGCGCGGCGTGCGCCGCCGCCGAGGGGGACCGCTCAGCGGGCTGAGGCGGCGACGCGATCGTCCGCGGTCCTGACGCTGGCGCCGGTCGCCTGGCCGTCGGCGTAGCCGGCGGGATGCGCCTGGCGCCAGGCCCAGGCGTCGGCCAGCATCTGCTCCAGGGTCGAGTGGCGCGGCTGCCAGCCCAGCTCCCGGCGCGCCCGACGCGAGGACGCCACCAGCACCGGCGGATCGCCGCTGCGACGCTTCAGGACCCGCGCCGGGATGGCGCGGCCGGTGACCTTGCGCGCCGCCTCCACCACCTCGCGGACGCTGAAGCCGGCGGCCGAGCCCAGGTTGTAGACCTCGAGCGACGGCTCCGAGTCGGCGGTCGCGTCGAGGGCCAGCAGGTGGGCCTCGCCCAGGTCGCGGACGTGGACGAAGTCGCGGATGCAGGTGCCGTCGGGCGTCGGGTAGTCCTGTCCGAAGATCTGGACGTGGCTCGCCTCGCCGGCCGCGACGCGCAGCACGATGGGGATGAGATGCGTCTCCGGCTCGTGGTCCTCGCCGTTGCGCTCCGTGGCGCCGGCGACGTTGAAGTAGCGCAGGCTGATGGCGCGGAAGTCGTGCGCGGCGGCGAACCAGCGCATGGCACCCTCGAAGGCGAGCTTCGTCTCGCCGTAGGGGTTGATGGGCTGGGTCCGATCCGCCTCCGCGATCGGGACCCGTCGCGGCTCGCCGTAGACCGCCGCGGTGGAGCTGTAGACCAGGCGCGTCACGCCGGTCGCGTTCATCGCCTCCAGCAAGGTGACGCCGCCGGCGACGTTGGTGCGGTAGTAGAGGCCGGGATCCGCCATCGATTCGCCGACCAGCGAGCGCGCGGCGCAGTGCAGCACCGCGTCGACGCCGTCGGCGAGCAGCCCCTCCAGGCGCACCCGGTCGCCGATGTCACCGACCACCAGGCGCACGCCGTCCGGCACCGCGGCGGCGTGCCCGCTGCTCAGGTTGTCGTAGACGACGACCTCGTGCCCGGCCTCGACGAAGCGCTCGACGCTGGTCGACCCGACGTACCCGGCGCCACCGACCACGAGGATCTTCAATCCGCCCCTCCCCTCAGCTCGCCGCGCCGGTCGGCGCCGGCACCGCGGTCGCCTGGCGCGCCAGCGCCCCGCTGAGCACGGTGGTCACCCGCGTCGCGCCGGCCTCGAGCGCCTCTCGCAGCTGGTCCACGCTCCGGAACCGGCCGGCCGCCTTGACGCCGATGCGCGGCCCGACGCTGTCCCGCAGCAGCCGCGTGCGCTGGACGGCGGCGGCGGCGGACGAGGAGCCGGTGCCGGTGACGACGTAATCCGCGCCGGCCCGCTCGGCCAGGCGGCAGGCCTGCCGCAGCAGGTCCTCGCCCAGGGCCTCCGGCTCGACGATCACGCCGGCGGCGGCGAGCGCCGAGTGGGCCATGTCGACCACGGCCAGCATGTCGTTGAAGACGGTCTCCTCGTCGCCGGACACGAGCGCGCCGCCGTTCAGCACGAAGTCGATCTGGCCGGCGCCCTGCTCCAGCGCCTTCGAGGCCTCGAAGGCCTTGACGCTCAGCAGCTGGCCGCCGTGCGGGAAGCCGACGACCGTGCCGAGCGTGACCCGCGAGCGGCCGAGCGCTCGCTTGGCCGCCTTGACCAGCCAGGGGCTGACGGTCAGGCCCGAGAGCTCGTGCTCGGTGGCCAGCGCCACGGCGGCGTCGAGGTCGGCGAGCGATGCGTTCGGCCGGGTGAGCCGGTGCTCGAGGCGAACGGCGCGACGCACGCTGGAGGCCATGAAAAGCGCGTTCCCTCCGCTCGGTGCGTGATGTGCGAGATGCGTGCCTGGGAGAAGGGCTTGGACGGCCGATTGTAGCAGCGCGCCCCTCGCTGTCAGCCCTCGGGGCCGGGATCGCGGCCCTCCCGGTGGTGCGCGCCGTCACCGCTCGCCAGCCACGAGCGGGCCAGCTCCAGCAGCACCTCGCGCCGGTTGCGCGCCGGCTCGTCCAGCACCGCCTCGACCAGGCGGTCCAGCAGCCGCCCCATCGGCGGACCGGGCGCCATGCCGATCTCGCGCTGCAGGTCGTGCCCGTCGATCGCCAGGTGCCACGAGGACATGGGCGCGTGGCGCTGCTCCTCCACCCGCCGGCGCAGCTCGTCCAGCCCGCCCACCGGCGGCTCCTCGGCACCGGAGGCGACGTCATCGGCGACGCGCAGCGCGAAGAGGTCCTCCAGCCGCTCGGCGCCGACGCGCTTGATGAAGCGCCGCACCGCCGCATCGGTCCAGGCCGGCTCGTACGCGAACATGTGGTGTCGCACCAGGTCTCGCACCCGCGCCACCTCCGGCGCCGGGAAGCGCAGCCGCCGCATGGCGTCCTCGGCCATCCGCGCCCCGACCACCTCGTGGCCGATGAAGTGCCCGTCCGCCAGAGTGGTCGCCTTGCCGAGGTCGTGGAGCAGGCCGGTGAGGCGCAGGATCGGATCCTGCGCGGGCAGCGCGTCGGCGGTGCGCAGCGAGTGATCGAGGGCGTCGCCCGGGATCGGCTTACCCTGGGGAACGCCGCGCAGCGCCGCCAGCTCGGGGAGGAGCACGGCGAGGATCCCGAGGTCCTCCCAGCGCCCGAAGGCGAGCGTCGGCCGGATGCCGGGATCGGCGAGGAGGCGGCGCAGCTCGTCACGGATCCGCTCGGCGGACAGCGCGGTCGTCGTCGGCGCCGCCTCGCGCAGCGCCGCCTCCGTGGCGGGATCGACGGCGAAGCCGAAGCGGAGGGCGAATCGGACCGTGCGAAGCACGCGCAGCGCGTCCTCCGCGAAGCGGTCGGCCGGGTTCCCGACGGCGCGGATGCGGCCCGCGCGCAGGTCGTCCAGGCCGCCGTGCGGATCCACCAGCCGGCCGGTCGTCGCGCCCGGGGCGTCGGGCAGCCAGCCGATCGCGTTGACGGTGACGTCCCGGCGCGCCAGGTCGTCCCGCAGCGAGCGGTGGAAGACGACCTCGTCCGGCCGTCGACGGTCGGCATACCCGGATTCGCTGCGGTAGGTGGTGATCTCGACGTGGTCCTGCCCGGGCAGCGTGACGGTGCCGAACCGGTTCTCCCAGCTGGACCCCGGGAAGAGGGCGCTCACCTCCTCCGGCCGGGCCGAGGTGGCGATGTCCCAGTCCTCGGGCCGCTCGCCGCGCAGCAGGTCGCGCAGGGAGCCGCCGACCAGCACCGCCTCGTGCCCGGCGGCCATGAGCGCCCCGAGCGCGGCGCGGGGCGCCGGTGGCAGGTCGGGGATGGCGAAGGCCGCCCCGTCGATCAGGACGGGGTCGGCGCCGGATCGCCCAGGAAGAGGTAGTTGCGCCACGCGTCATTCCGCTCGTCGGCCAGGTAGGTGCCGAACAGGTAGCGCAGGTCGGCCCGGGGCGCCCGTGGCTCGTGGAGCAGGTTCATCCGCGCCTCCGCCACCGTCTTGCCGCCCTTGCGATGGTTGCACGGGCGGCAGGCGGCGACCAGGTTCTCCCACTCGTGGCGCCCGCCGCGGTGCTTCGGCACGACGTGGTCGATGGTCAGCTCGCGGCTGACGACCCCGCAGTACTGGCAGGTGTGCCGGTCGCGGCTGAACACCTCGCGACGGCTCAGGCGCACCCGGGGCTGCGGCCGCTTGACGTGGTACTGGAGGCGGATGACCGACGGCGCCGGGATGGCCGAGGTCGGCGTGCGGATGACCTGGTGGTTACGCGCCAGCAGCTCCGCCTTCGACGCCCCGAGCAGGCGGAAGGCGCGTCTGATGTCGCAGACGTTGAGCGGTTCGTAGTTCTGGTTCAGGACCAGCACCGGAGCGTTGATCATCGGCCGTGCCTCAGTCGCGATGATAGCAACTGCCGAACACGCCTCCGGCCGGGGTGATCCGGACCGAACCGATGCGCCGGCGCCGCGGCCGGACCGCGTCAGTCCGCGTTCGTGCGGAGCAGCGCGTCGATGATCCTCCGCGCCTCCTCGGCGCTCGTGGAGCCGGCCGCTTCGGCCGCGGCCACGCGGGCCTGCGCGCGCGTGACGGCGCCCACGGCCCGCTTCACCGGCCCGAACGAACGAGGATCCATCGACAGCTCGTCGATCCCGAGGCCGGCCAGGACGACCGCCCCCGCCGGATCGCCGGCCATCTCGCCGCACACCGCCACCGGGATCCCGCGCGCCTTCGCGGCGTCGACGACCGTGCCGATGGCGCGCAGGACGGCGGGGTGCATCGGGTCCTGCCGGGCCGCGAGGGCGGCGTTGGTGCGGTCGACGGCCAGCGTGTACTGGGTCAGGTCGTTGGTGCCGATGCTGAAGAAGTCGACCCGCGCCGCCAGCTGGTCGGCCAGCAGCACCGCCGCCGGCAGCTCCACCATGATGCCAACCTTGACCGATGCGCCGGCTCCGCCGGCCTCCTCGAGCAGCCCTCGCACCAGGGCGACGTCGTCGAGGTCCGCCACCATGGGCGCCATGACCCAGACCTCCGCCGTGGTCTGCGCCGCGGCCGCCAGGATGGCCCGCAGCTGGTCCACCAGCAGCGTCCGGTTCGGCTCGCGCGCGGCAAGGCGGATGGCGCGGACGCCCAGGAACGGGTTCTCCTCCGGCTCCTGGCGCAGGTAGGGCAGCTGCTTGTCGCCGCCGATGTCGAGGGTCCGCACCACGACCGGCCGGCCGGGGAAGGCCGCGAAGGCCTCCGCGTAGGCGGCCGCCTGGGCCGCGATGGACGGCGCGCTCGTGCGGCCCATGAACAGGAACTCGGTGCGGAAGAGGCCGATGCCCTCCGCGCCGGCGTCCGCCGCCGCCTGCGACTCCTCCGGCCGGCCGACGTTGGCCAGCAGGGTCACCCGGTGCCCGTCGGCGGTGGCCAGCGGGACCGTCCGCAGGGCGGCGTCCGCCGTCCGCTGCTCCTCGCGCGCGGCCATCGCTCGACGCAGGCGCGCGGTCGTCTCGCCATCGGGATCCACCACGACCTCGCCGGTGTCCCCGACGACGCCGATCTCCGTCGCGCCCTCCACGGCGTCGAGCAGCCCGGTCACGCCGACCGTGGCGGGGATCCCGAGGGCACGGGCCAGGATCGCGGCGTGGGCCGTCGGCGATCCCGCTTCGAGCGCGATGCCCTGCAGCAGCGCGGGGTCGAGCTCCGCGGTGACCGATGGGGGCAGGTCCCCGGCGACGGCGACGCTCGGGCCCGGCAGGCGCGCGACCGACTGGCCGCGGATGGCTCGCGCGATGCGCTCCGCGACGTCACGCACGTCGGCGGCACGGGCCGCCAGCACCTCGTCGTCGATGGCGGCCAGGATGGCCGCCTGCTCCTCGCCCGCCGCGACGATCGCGGCGGAGGCCGACGCGCCACCGCCGATCGCGACGCGCGCCGCGCCGAGCAGCTCCGGGTCCTCGGCCATCAGGGCCT
>DASSOH010000004.1:0-13485 GCA_035700865.1 Candidatus Limnocylindria bacterium
GTGTTCTCGCATCGAGCCTGGCGCGCGGGCACGCACTGGGCGGCCACGCTGTCGTCGAAGTGGCCGACGAAGACGAGCTGCTGCCCGCGCAGGTTCGGCCCGGTGGGCTCGGCGCGCGACGGGAAGGCTCGGCCCAGCGGCGCCGCCAGCCGGATGCCCTGCGCCACCAGCTCGGCCTGCGTCACGCCCTCGTCCGGCTGCTCGGGCAGCAGGACGCGCAGCGGGCAGTCGCGCTGCAGCCACGCGACCGATGCATCGGCTCCGCCGTCGTCGCCCTCGCAGTCGGCGTCCAGCTCGGCGTACCAGCCGCTGATGTGCAGCTCCTCGCTGCCGTAGCGGGTCGCCGGCGGTCCGGCGGCCAGGACCTCCTCGACGCTGAGCGGGTCGATCTCCGGGCGGGTGCCACCGCCCGAGCCGACGACCATCAGGAAGAAGATGAACGCGCCGAGGGCGGCCACCAGCGCGGCACCGATGCGGACCTCGCGGGTCATCGGTCGAGCCCGGACCAGCGATCCCGCAGCAGCGCGATCGCCGAGCGCCACAGCTCGACCCGGGCCGGGTCGTTCAACCAGGTCGAGGCACCCGACGGGTGCGGCAGGCACACGACCGATGCGCCCGGCGCCCCATCCCACGACAGCTCGCGGCCGACCAGGTCGTCCAGCCGCGCGCTCGGGCCGAAGGCGAACCGATGCGCCAGCCCGCCGACCAGCAGCACGAGCCGCGGCCGCACCAGGGCCACCTCCTGCAGGAGGAAGGGCGTCCAGCGCTCGATCTCGGCGCGGGAGGGCGGCCGGTCGACGGACGACCCGTCGTTGCGGCCGGGGTAGCACTTGCCCACGCTGGTGACGTACCAGCGCTCCCGGAAGTCGTCGACGCCGATGCCGGCGGCGGCCAGCCAGCCGCAGAGGCGCTTCCCGGCGTCCCACGCGAAGGGCAGGCCGGTCTCGATCTCGCGCCATCCCGGCGCCTGGCCGATGAGCATCGCGCGCTCGCTGCCGTCACCGGACAGCACCGCGCGCGCACCGTCGTCGCAGGCGGGCATGGCGTCCTGCAGCGCGCGGAGGGGGGTGCCGGGCGGTGCACGCCGCGGCCGGGGCGTGGGCCACTCACCGGCGTGGCGCAGCCGTTTCGGTGCCGCCGTCGCGAGGTCGATCACGTCGACGGGCGCAGCGCCTCGGCGGCGCGGAGGTCGTCGGCGATGGCGAGGCGCAGGATGCGCCGGACGCCGTCGTGCGACGGGCCCGCCGCCTCCAGGGCATCGGTCAGGGCGTCGCGCGCGGCGTAGAGGCGGTCGACCGGGTCGTCGCGCAACGCCGGGGCCTGCCCGTCGAGCTCGCGCACGAACACCACGTCCTGGCGCTCGATGGCGTCGAGCAGCTCGGCGGCATCGGCCGGGTCGCCGCCGTCGAGGGCCGCTGCCAGCTCCTCGCGGGCGAGCTCCAGCCAGCGTTGCCAGGTGGCGAACTCCTCGTCGGACGGCGGCAGCTCGTCGAGGGTGAAGGCCGCGCGCCGGCGCCCGCCGTCCGCCTCCGTCGCGGCGGCGCGCTCCACCTCGTACCAGTTGTCGCCGACGAACGTCGCCACCGGCTCGCCGTTCTCGCGGAGCCAGGCCGTGAAGCGGCTGACGCGCATCGGCATGGCACCCGTCGCCTCGGCGTCGCTGGCGGCAAAGACGGCGCAGCCCGGCAGCTCAGCGGCGTACGCGGCCACCTGGCCGTGCCCGTCGACATCGGTCTCCACGAAGATCGCGTGCGGCATGGTGCCGGCCATCGGTCAGGCGTCCCTCCTCATGGGCGTCGGCGGCGTGGTGGCCGGCGTCGCGTGCCGGCCGGGATGACGTTCGGGGTGGTTGCGGTGCTGAAGACGCGCTGCGCCTCCGTGCCGCGGCGGCCGTCGCGTCCATCGGCGTCCTCGGCCGCGGCGGCGTACACGTCGGCCGGGATGTCGCCGGGTGCCGCGGCGAGCTCCTCCCGGAGACGGCGGAGCTGGAGGATCTCGTCGCGCAGCGCGGCCGCGCGCTCGAACTCGAGGTTGCGCGCCGCCTCCTTCATCTGCGCCTCGAGCCGGCCCATCATGGCCGCGACCTCCTCGGTCGACTGCGCGCCGACCTCGACCTTCGCCCGCTCCTCGGCGACGCGGCGCAGGCCCTCGTGGATGTCTCGGATCTCCTTCATCACCGTCTCCGGCGTGATGCCGTGCTCGGTGTTGTAGGCGACCTGCTTGGCGCGACGGCGATCGGTCTCGTCGATCGCGGCCTTCATCGAGTCGGTGACGCGGTCGGCGTACATGACCACGCGGCCGCCGACGTTGCGTGCCGCCCGGCCGATGACCTGGATCAGCGAGCCACCGGAGCGCAGGAAGCCCTCCTTGTCCGCGTCCAGGATGGCCACCAGCGTCACCTCGGGCAGGTCGAGGCCCTCGCGCAGCAGGTTGATCCCGACCAGGACGTCGTAAACCCCGAGCCGCAGGTCGCGCAGGATCTCGACGCGCTCCAGGGTGTCGACCTCGGAGTGGAGCCACTGGACCTTGATCCCGAGCTCGGCCAGGTAGTCGGCCAGGTCCTCGGCCATCTTCTTGGTCAGCGTGGTGACCAGCGCGCGCTCGCCCCGCTCGACGGTCGCGCGGATCTCGGCCAGCAGGTCGTCGATCTGCCCGGCGGTCGGGCGCACGGTGATCTGCGGGTCGACGACGCCGGTGGGGCGGATGAACTGCTCCGCCACCCGCTCCGCCCGCTCCGTCTCGTACGGACCCGGCGTGGCGGACATGTAGACCACCTGGCTCATGTGGTCCTCGAACTCCTCGAACGTCAGCGGACGGTTGTCGAGGGCCGATGGCAGCCGGAACCCGAAGTCGACCAGGATCTCCTTGCGGGTGCGGTCGTTCTTGTACATGCCGTGGACCTGCGGAATCGTGATGTGGCTCTCGTCCACGATCAGCAGGAAGTCGGTCGGGAAGTAATCGATCAGCGTCCAGGGGCGGCTCCCCGCCTCCCGCCCGGCCAGGTGGCGCGAGTAGTTCTCGATCCCGGAGCAGTAGCCGACCTCGCGCATCATCTCGAGGTCGAACTCGGTGCGCTGCCGGAGCCGAGCCGCCTCCAGGTCCCGCCCCTGGTCGGCGAGCCAGCGAACGCGCTCCTGCATCTCGTCCTCGATCTTCTCGACGGCGGCCAGCAGCTTGTCGCGCGGCGTGACGTAGTGCGTGGCCGGATAGAGGTTCACCTCCGTCCGCTCGGCCAGCACCTCGCCGGTCAGGTCGTCGATCTCGACGATCCGCTCCACCTCGTCGCCGAAGAAGTCGATGCGCACCACGTACTCGCCGTGCGGCGGCTGCACCTCGAGCACGTCGCCCCGTACGCGGAACTTCGCCCGCCCCAGCGCGGCGTCGTTGCGCTGGTACTGCAGATCGACGAGGTGACGGAGGATGCCGTCGCGACGGTAGTGGCCGCCACGCTTCAGGTTGATGACGGTCGCGCCGTAGTCGACGGGCGCGCCAAGGCCGTAGATGGCCGACACCGAGGCCACGATCACCACGTCCCGCCGCTCGAAGAGCGCCCGCGTGGCGTTGTGGCGCAGCCGGTCGATCTCCTCGTTGCGCGACGAGTCCTTCTCGATGTACGTATCGGTCCGGGGGAGGTAGGCCTCGGGCTGGAAGTAGTCGTAGTAGCTGACGAAGTACTCGACCGCGTTGTCCGGGAAGAACTCCTTGAACTCCTGGTAGAGCTGCGCCGCCAGCGTCTTGTTGTGGGCCATCACCAGCGTCGGCTTCTGGACCGACTCGATGAGCTTCGCGGCGGTGAACGTCTTCCCGGTCCCCGTCGCGCCCAGCAGGACCTGGTGCTTCAGCCCCTGCTCCACCCCATCGGCCAGCGCGGCGATCGCCTGCGGCTGATCACCGGTCGGTTCGTAGGGGGCGCGGACCTTCAGGTCGGGCATGGGGATCCGATTCTAGCCGCTCCATCGGTCCCATCCCCGACCGCCCCCAAGGGCCTATATCGGTACCAGCGGGCCCTCCATACGATCGGGTTGCTGCCGCCGAACCCCGCGAGCCATCGCAACCGTCGCAATCCGCAAGTCGAGCCTGTGCCCTTCGTGATCCATCGCCATCGGGGGATGCGCCCTGCACCGATGCCGGCCGTCCCGGCCGGTCGGCCGCGCCCCGCGGAACGCGGCCAGGCGATGGTGGAGTTCGCGGCCGTGCTCCTCCCGGTCCTGCTGCTGATCGTCGGCATCATCCAGTTCGGCCTCATCTTCGGCGCCAACGTGACGCTGACGAACGCCGCGCGGGAGGCGGCCCGAGCCGCCACGATCGAGCGGTTCGACACGACCGTCGCGCGATCCGTGAACGACCTGGCGCGGTGCACGGCCGGCCTGGAGGCAGCTCGGCAGTCGTTCGGCCTGATGAACGCCGCCTCGCCGAATTTCGTCGCCTCGAGCTCGTGCCCGTCCGGCGGCGCCAGCGACCTGAACGGGGACGGCCTCGCGGACCGCTGGGTGAACGGCGACCTGACCATGACCCTCTGCTCGTCGATGGCCACGCCGACCAGCCCGTGCCCGACGACCGGAACCTACTGCGGCCTGACCGATCCGTCGGGCTGCCTGGTCCAGGTCACGCTCACGTACCGCTCCGACATCATCGTCCCGTTCATCGGCGACATCCTCTCGACCGATGCGGGCGGGCGCTTCGTGCAGACCGCCTCCGCCACCATGGTGGTGAACTGACGGTGGCCGCGTCCGCGGAGCGCGGACAGGTGCTCGTCCTGTTCGCCATCCTGATCACCATCCTGCTCGCCTTCGCCGGGATCACGGTCGACATCGGTCGCCAGGTCGCGGAGCGGCGGCACATCCAGACGGCGGCGGACGCGGGCGCGCTGGCCGGCTGCCGCTCGCTCATCCAGGGCGACAGCGACGCGACCGCGGCCTCCGTCGCGCGCTCCGTGGCCCTCGCCAACCTCGGCCACTCTCCCGCCGGTGCGGCGGCGACCATCGCCGATCCGCCCCAGTACGCGGACGAGGACGGCAACGGCGTGATCGAGGCGCACGAGCTCACCAGCGGAATCGTGATCGCCGGCACGACGGTGCGCGTCGCGATCAGCTCGGTCGTGGACACGACGCTCGCCCGCGTCGTCGGCATCTCGACGCTCGAGACCGGCGCCCGGGCCCGCTGCGACCTGCAGGGCAGTCCGGCCATCCCCATCGTCGCGCGCCGGTACGCCAGTCCTCCGGGCCCCGGCAGCGGCTTCGTCGACCACCTGGCCACCGCGGCGACGAGCGGCAGTGGCGTCGTCGACCCGGCGAACCCGCGCGGCTATGACGTCCGCACGCCGGCCAGCGAGGCGAACCCCGGTCCGACCTTCTCGATCTACGGTCCCTCCAGCAAGGCCAGCAACGACTCGAGCTTCCGTGGCTTCGTGGCGCTCGACGTCCGCAACTTCGAAGGCCTCGACACGCGCGTCTACTACAACGGCGTGGCGCCCGGCACGACGGACAACACGCTGAAGGACAAGGAGGGCGCGTACCTGGTCGACGGCTATCCGGGCCCGGCCTTCCCGGCCGTCAGCGTCCCGCCCAACGGCAGCACCCAGGTCGGCGTCCTCTCCGGCAACTCGACCAGCTTCGTGGTCAGCAAGTTCGACGACACCTTCCGCGTCGGCGACCGGATCCTCCTCGGCGTCTACGACGGCACCGTGATGCAGATCCCCGACTTCTCGCTGACCCCGCCGGCCGAGGTGCTCCTGCCCTCGACGACCACCACGCCCGTCGACGGGCCGTCCGTGACCGTCTCGCGCAACGACCAGTTCCTCAGCACGGTGACCCTGTCCCTCGGCGGGGACACCGGGGCAGCCGCGGCCGGCATGCCGGAGGCGAACATCCTGCCCGACCCGCCGGTGACGCCGCCGGCGAGCGGCTCCATCACGGAGCCGGTGTGGTCGCAGAACGTCTTCCAGCCGGCGAAGCGAGGCACCAGTGTCGCCATGAACGACTTCCAGTCGCTGGACGTCCCGGCCGGCGTCTACACGGTGTGGCTGGAGGGCCAGTCCGGGAACCCGTACTACCAGCGCCGCAGCGTGCCACTGCCCGTCCGCATCCAGACCGATGCGAACGGCGACGGCGACTACAACGACGCCGGCGACGCGAAGGTCACGCGCGACTTCAGCCTCGTCAACTCGGTCCTCGACGGCTCCACGCCGACCATCGGCGGGACCATCACCCTGCCGATCCGGGTGAGCACCAGCGGGCAGCAGTGGGACGGCGGGCCCAGCCTCGAGACCCCCGTCTCCCTGGGCTGGGATGCGACCTCGCTCACCGACTGCTCGCTCAACCCGGCATCGCTCGGTGCCGGCTCGATCTCGTTCAGCGAAACGTCCGTCTCGCCGGGAGGCGGCCAGGGAACCCTGTCGAGCCTGACGATCAACACGGCCGGAATGGCGCAGGGCTGCTACCTGTTCACCATCCGCGCCCACGGCATCAACGGCGACGGCCAGCCGATCACGCGCCTGCAGCGCGTCCGGTTCACCGTGGCCACCACCACGAGCAACGGCCAGTACGTCGACATCATCGGCTTCGCCGTCTTCCAGGTCGACACGGTCATCTCGAACGAGATCACCGGCCACGCCGTCTCCCCCATCTCCGCCGACCCCGGCGACCCGGCACTGCGCCGCGCGCAGCGTGCTCGGCTCGTGCCCTGGAACTGAACCCCCCACAGGAGCCTGACTGACCCGTGGAACTCGAGTACTCCGACCGCAACAGCCGCCGATCGAAGGTCTACATCGCCGTCGGCGTCATCGTCGCCCTCCTGGTCGCGGCGACGGTCTTCCTCGCCCTCCAGGCCAGCGGCCTCACCCAGGACCGGGCGGTCGAGATGCGCGACGTCGTCGTGGCGACGCGCGACATCCCGGCTCGCAAGGCGATCGAGGAGGGTGACGTCCAGGTGCGCTCCGTGCCGGTGGACCCCACCAACGACACCGCCTTCGCCTCACTGGACGAGGTGCTCGGCCGCGTGGTCGGCATCCCGGTGGCCACGGGACAGCTCGTGACGCGCAACGTGCTGGCGTCGACGACCGAGGGCCAGACCTTCTCGATCCTCGAGCCGGGCGCCGAGTTCGACCCCGAGGGGCCGCACCTGCGGGCGGTGAGCGTGACGGTGGCCGCGGCGAACGCCGTCGCGGGGACCCTGGTTCCCGGGCAGCGGGTGGACCTCATCGCCACCATGGCGATCAATCCCGAGATCGGGCAGACGCCGGAGGAGGCGCAGGCCCAGTCGGCCCAGTTCATCCCCGGCCCGTCGACCAAGGTCACGCTGCAGTCGATGACCATCCTGGCGCGCAACGGCGACATCTACATCCTGCGCTCGGACGTGGAGACGGCCGAGAAGATCGCCGAGCTGAGCGCCGCGGGCGCGACCTTCACCATGGCCCTGCGACCGGAGGAGGACGACCGCACCGCCGAGACCGAGGGCTCGACCATCGACATGCTGATCGACGAGTTCGACTTCCCGGTGCCGGTCCCGCCGCAGTTCGAGGAGCGGCGCGCCGGGAACTAGGACGCGCGGAGCCGCTCGAGGGCGAACTCGACCTGGCGTCGGGTCTCCTCGAGCGGCGCCGAGCCGTCGATCACGACGTCGGCGCGCGCGACCTTGTCCTCCTGCGACGACTGGCTCGCGAGGCGGCGGCGCGCGGTCGCCTCGTCCATGCCGCGTGACGCGGCCAGGCGGGCGATCGCATCGGCCTCGTCGCAGCGCACCACCCAGAGCTCGTCGCAGGCATCGGCCAGGGGAGACTCGAACAGCTTGATGACCTCGACCGCGGCGACCTCCACCTCGCCCTCCGCCAGCTCGGCCAGGCGGGCCCGGATGGCGCCACGGATGCGCGGATGGAGGATGGCCTCCAGGTCGGCCAGGGCGGCGGGATCGGCGAAGACGATGCGGCTGAGCTGCGCGGCCTCGTAGGTCCCGAAGCGCGCCTCGATCGCCTGGCGCGCATCGGCGTCGTTGTGGCGGATCTCGCGAGCCACCACGTCCGCGTCGATGGTCGCCACGCCGTGCTCGCGCAGCATGCCCGCCACGGTCGACTTGCCGCAGCCGATGTTGCCGGTCAGCCCGATCACCTTCATCCCGCGGCCGATGCTACCGGCTCGGGCTGGCAGCGCGGGCAGAAGTGCGTGCTGCGCTGCCCGACCACGATGCGCCGGATCGGCCGGCCGCAGCGGTAGCACGGCTCGTCCGTGCGTCGGTACACCGCCAGCCGCTCCTGGTTCGTCCCCTCCTCGCCGCGCGCGTCGACGTAGTCGCTGAAGCTGGCGCCCCGGTTGGCGATGCCCTCGCGCAGCACCTGCCGCACGGTGCGGTGCAGGCGTCGCACCTCGGCGTCGCTGAGGCTATCGGCCCTCCGCAGCGGGTGCAGGCGCGCCCGCCACAGCGCCTCGTCGGCGTAGATGTTCCCGACGCCGGCGATGAAGCTCTGGTCCAGCAGCAGCGTCTTGAGCCGCGCCGAGCGTCGCGCCAGCCGCTCCGCGAAGCGCTCCGCGGTGAAGCTCCGGCTCAGCGGCTCGGGGCCGTGCCCGCTGAACACCTCACCGATCCGGTAGCGGCCGCTCCCCTCCTTCACCTTCCGCGACCGCGCCCCTCGGCCACCGCCCACGCTCCGCATCCCGCCACCCGGCCACAGCCCGATGCGGCCGAACTTCCGCATGTCGCGGTACCGCAGCTCCCGCCCGTCGGCCAGCTCGAAGACGACGCGCGCGTAGGGGTCGGGTGGCGTCCCGGGCGGCGCCACGATCAGCGCGCCGGTCATCCGCAGCGCGACGGTCATCACGCGACCGTCGTCGAGGTGGATGAGCACCGTCTTCGCGCGCCGGCCCACGCGCCGGATGGTCGCGCCGGCCACCTCCGCCGCGAACCGCTCCGGCGGTTGCGGGTGACGGATGGTGCGGCCCCAGGTGACCGTCGCCGCGCGAATCGTCGCGCCCGCGACCCACTGCTGCAGGTCACGGGCGACCGTCTCGACCTCGGGGAGCTCCGGCATGTCGCTGAGTGTGCCCCATCCGCTCGTCACGCGCCGAAGGCAGCCATCTGTCCCTGGCGGACTCCTATCTGGCCTTCGAGCCCGGTTTCGGCACCCAATTGTCGAGGGCGGACCGGTTCCAGCGCACTGCGCGCCACCTGGGGCCGATATGCGTCACCGGAGGACAGCAACGGCCGGCAGCGGCCAGGCGCAGCAGCCGCCTCTAGACGAGCTCCGCGGCGACCTCGGCGTCGGCCTCCTCCCGCGCCACCTCGACGGCCGACTTGGCGACGCGCCGCCACTCGCCGGCATCCGAGCGGAGGTATCGGTCCATCTGCTCCCAATCAGGCCCCACCTTGAGGTCGACCTCGAGCGGGACGTCGAGCGGGAGGGCGCTCTCCATGATCTCCTTCACCAGCGCGGCGAGGACGGGCAGCTCCTCCGCATCGGTCTCGAAGACGAGCTCGTCGTGGACCTGGAGCAGCATCTTCGACCGCAGGTCGCGCTCCCGGAGCGCCTGGTCGACCCGGACCATCGCGATCTTCATGCCGTCGGCCGCCGTGCCCTGGATCGGCATGTTGATCGCCATCCGCTCCCCGGCCGAGCGCAGCGCCCCGTTGCGCGCCGTCAGCTCCGGGAGGTACCGCCGGCGGCCCAGCAGCGTGGTCACGTAGCCCTGGTCGCGGGCCAGGATCTTCATCTCGACGGTGTAGCGCCGGATCCCCTCGTACGCGGCGAAGTAGTCGCCGATGAACTTCTGCGCCTCCTCGCGCGGGATCTTCAGCCGCTCCGCCAGGCCGAAGTCCGACAGCCCGTAGGCGATGCCGTAGTTGATCATCTTCGCCACGCTGCGCTCCTTCGGGCCGACCTGCTCGGGGGCCAGGCCGAGCACGCGGGCCGCCGCGGCCAGGTGGATGTCGGAGTGCGACGCGAAGTCGGCCAGGAGGCCGGGATCGGCGGAGACGTGGGCCAGGATGCGCAGCTCCTGCTGCGAGTAGTCGGCGCCGAGCAGCAGCCTGCCCTCCGGCGCGACGAACGCGCGCCGGATGCGGCGGCCGAGCGGCGTGCGGATCGGGATGTTCTGGAGGTTGGGATCAGTGCTCGAGAGGCGGCCGGTCGCGGCGACGGCCTGCTGATAGGTGGTGTGGAGCCGTCCGTTGCCGTCCACCAGCCCGGGCAGCGCGTCGACGTAGGTGGACTTGAGCTTGGACACCTGGCGGTGCTCCAGGATGAGGCCGATGACCTCGTGCTTGTCGCGCAGCTCCTCCAGCACCGATGCGTCGGTCGAGTAGCCCGTCCGCGTGCGCTTCGTGGCCGGCAGGCCCAGCTCGTGGAAGAGGATCTGCTCGAGCTGCTTCGGTGAGCCGATGTTGAATGGGTGGCCGACGAGGTCGTAGATCCGCGCCTCCAGCCCGGCCAGCTGCTCGCCGAACTCCTCCTGCATGGCGGCCAGCGCCCCCAGGTCGATGAGGATCCCCGCCAGCTCCATGCGGGCCAGCACCGGGACCAGCGGCATCTCGACCTCGTGGAAGAGGTTCGTCAACGCCGCGTCCGCGAGCTCCGCGTCCAGCGCCGGCCTGGAGAGCAGGGCCGTCAACGCCTCGCCGGCGGCCCGTCGGGCGCAGGCGACCTCCTCGGCACCCGTCTCGGGCGTCAGCGGCTTCGGCGGGAGCTGGCCGCCGAATCGCGTGGCGGCGACGTCGTCGGGGGTCTGGGAGCGCAGGGCCGGGTTCACCATGTAGCCCGCCACGAGCGTGTCGAAGCAGGCGCCCGCCAGCGGAACGTCGCGCGACCCGAGCATGACCATCAACTGCTTCAGGTCGTGGCCGACCAGCTCGCGATCCTCGCGCCCGAACCAGCCCGGCAGCGATCGGCCGTCCGTCCACGGCACGTACCACGAGCTGCCGTCGGTGCCCGCGAGGGCCACGCCGAACAGCGGACGCTCCAGCGGACGACCAGCGCCGGCGGACCAGCCGATCCCGATCCCCCCGTCGTGGGCCGCCATCCACGTCTCGAGCTCCGCGCGGTCGGCATCGGTCCGCACGATGCGCGGGTCGACGTGCTCGATGGCGCCGGCCGGGTCGGCGAGGGGATCCGGGCGCGAGCGAGGCTCGGCGCCGCCCTGCGCGGCCCCGGCGGGCACCGCCCCGCCCAGCAGGTCGAGGCTGAGCTGGAGGCCGCCCTTCGACTCCTCCGGTCCGTCGTAGCCGGTCGGCGCGATGGTCGACGGCGGCAGCCGATCGATGAGGGACCGGAACTCCAGCTCGCGGAAGCGCTGGGCGACCGCTCGCCGGTCGTATCGGCCCGTGCGCGCCTCCTCGAGGTCGAGCTCAACCGGCAGGTCGCACACGATCCGCCCGATCTCGCGCGACATGAACGCGGACGCCCGGTGCTCGCTCAGCCGGTCCCGGAGCTTGCCCTTCACCTCGTCCAGCCGCTCGTAGATGCCGTCCAGCGTGCCGAACTGCTGGAGCAGGCTGATGGCGGTCTTCTCCCCCACCCCGGGCACGCCCGGGATGTTGTCCGACGTGTCGCCCTTGAGCGCCTTGTAGTCCAGCATCTGGTCCGGGCGGAGGCCGTAGCGCTCCATCACCCTGGCCTCGTCGTAGATGACGGTCGCGGCGACGCCCATGCGCGTGGTGAGCAGGCGGACGTGGTCGTCCACCAGCTGCAGGCCGTCCAGGTCGCCGGACACGATCATCGTGTCGACGCCGGCGGCGGTGGCCTTCTTGCTCAGCGTGCCGATGACGTCATCGGCCTCGTAGCCCTCGAGCTCCCGGATGGGCATGCCCATCATCTGCGCGATCTCGCGCACGATGGGGAACTGCGCGCGCAGGTCGTCCGGCATGCTCGGACGCCCCGCCTTGTACTCCGGATGGGCGTCGAAGCGGAACTGCGGCTTGCCCACGTCGAAGCTCAGCATCGCGTAGTCCGGCTTCACGTCCTGCATGCCGCGCAGGACGATCTGGAGGAACCCGAAGACGGCGTTGACCAGCGTGCCGTCGGAGAGGGTGAGCGGCGGCAGGGCGAAGTAGCCGCGGTACACGAGGCTCGGCCCGTCGATCAGCATCAGGAGGGGTCGGCGTTCGTTCATCGGTCGCCTGAGTCTAGACCGATACGGCCCTCCGGGCCGCCGTAGAATCGGCCGATGCACAGCCGCCCGAGCGTCGATCCGTACGCCGTCCTCGGCGTCGGCCGGGAGGCGACGCCGCTCCAGGTGGCCCGGGCGCACCGCCAGCTGGCCAAGGCGCACCACCCCGACCTCAACGAGGGCGCCAGCGAGGCGTCGGAGCGCATGCGGCGCATCAACGAGGCGTGGGCGATCCTCTCCAACCCGGTGCGGCGCGCCGAGTACGACCGCTCGCACCCCGCCGCCGGGCGGCCGCCGGGTTCCCACTGGGCCGGGACGCGCTCCCCCATCCAGCCGGCCGCGCCGACGTCGACGCGCACCTGGGCTTCGTGGCGCGCGACCGCCGATCAGACCCGCGCCGCGCCACGCACGGTGCGTGCTCCCGGGGAGCGGCCCGTCCCGCGGACGCGCCGTCCGCCGCGTCCGGACCCCATGCCCACGACCTTCCGGGACTCACCGTGGGCGGCCATCCTCGCCGCCGCGCTGATCGTCGGGATGCTGGCGGGCGCGATCGTCGTCGGACGGCTGGCGTTCTAGCGCGAAGCCTGCCTATCCGGCACGCGGGACGACGATCCAGCGCAGCAGGGCGGCGGCGACCACCAGGGCCACGCCGGTGAACAGCACCATCGGCCAGGGAGACCGCGCCGCCGGCAGCTGGTGCGTCAGCGAGTCGGCCGTCCCGCGACCGTCGTCCGCCATGGTGCGCTGCGTGGCCGCGGCGCTCTCCTCCGCGCCACCCATGGCCGCGGTGTCACCGCCGCCGTCCACCTCGGCCTCCGCCGCACTCGCGCCCGGTGCGGCCGCCTCCATCGAGGTTCCCTGCGGCGCCAACCCCCCCAGACCGGTGGTCCCGATGGCGCCGACCAGGGCGAGGGTCGCGCCGGCGGCGAGCGCCGGGGCGAAGAG
Organism: Candidatus Limnocylindria bacterium; assembly: GCA_035700865.1. Taxonomy (GTDB): domain Bacteria; phylum Chloroflexota; class Limnocylindria; order QHBO01; family QHBO01; genus JACDBZ01. Next base: position 13,035 of record DASSOH010000004.1, read on the forward strand.
CCGGCGCACCCAGCTGGCCAGCCCATCGTGGGTCACCGTGTCGTCGGCGGGCGGCAGGAGCCGCAGCGGCCGCGGCGGATGGAGGTCGGGCAGATCGGCCAGGGAAGCGCGCAACGCACCGAGCTCGTCGACGAGCCCGGTGCAGCGGTCGCAGGTATCGACGTGAGCGACGAGCGCGGCGTCGTCCAGCGCGTCCGGGTCGTGCCCAGCGAGGGCCGCGAGCCGCTCGTCCTCGGGGTGGTTCTGGTTCAGCATGCCGTGGTTCCAGACGCCCTCATCCGGTGAACAGTTCCCGATGCTCCACCAGGAGCTCGCGCAGGCGCAGCCGCCCGCGGTGGATCCGTGACTTCACGGTGCCCAGCGCCGATTGCGTCATCGACGCCACCTCGTTGTAGTCCATCCCGTACACGTCGCACAGGACGACGGCCGTGCGCTGGTCGGTCGGCAGCAT
>DASSOH010000005.1:0-5507 GCA_035700865.1 Candidatus Limnocylindria bacterium
GTCGCGGCAACGCCGCAGGACCATCGCGCCGCGCCGCGGCCGGTCGCCGAGCCGCGAGCCGTCGAGGAGCCACGACGGCCGTGGTGGCGGATGGCGCCCCTGGCAACCGCGGTCGCGGCCGTCGCCGTCGTGGCGGCGATCGGGATCGGTGCTTGGGGCCTCGCGCTCCGCGGCGAGCTCAACGATCGCGATGCGGCTCTCGAGGCGGTCGCCTCCGCCGACGCGATCTTCGCGGCGTCGGGCGATGCCGGGACCGGCTGGGTCGTCGAGTCCGGCGACCAGGCGATGTTCATGGCCCGCGACCTCGCGCCGCTGCCGGCCGGCTCGATCTACGAGCTGTGGCTCATCGGTCCGGATGGAGCGCCGACCGCGGTCGGCACGGTGACCGACCCCGCGGGCGTGGCGCTCGTGACGCTGGAGCAGCCGCTCGCCGGCTCGACGACCTTCGCGGTGACGGTCGAGACCGAGCGCGTCGCGCAGCCGACGACCGACCCGGTGCTCGTCGCCCCCCTCGACGTCTGACGGCGCGGCGGCGGACCGCATCCGTCCCGTAGACTCGCCGGACCGATGTTCTACACCCACGGCTGGGTCCACGTCATCGCCGGCTGCATGTTCTGCGGCAAGACCGACGAGATGCTCCGGCTGCTCCGCCGCTTCAGCATCGCCGGCCGCCGGGTCGTCCTCGTCAAGCCCCGGCTCGACACTCGAACCGATGATGTCACCGTCGTCTCACGCTCCGGGGCGGAGCACCGGGCCGTCACCGTCGACACCTCGGCCGAGATCGAGGACGCCGTGGCCGATGCGGACATCGTGGCCATCGAGGAGGGCCAGTTCTTCGACGACGGGCTCCCCGAAGTCGTCGAGCGGCTCGCCGAGCGCGGGAAGCAGGTCGTGGTCACCGGCCTCGACCGCGACTTTCGCGGTATCCCCTTCGGCGCCATGCCGCGCCTGCTGGCGCTGGCCGACCAGGTGACGAAGCTGACTGCCATCTGCATGGTCTGCGGCGAGCCCGCCACCCGCACCCAGCGCCTCATCGACGGGGAGCCGGCCGGCGCCGACTCGCCGCTCATCGTCATCGGCGGCATGGGCGACGAGACCTACGAGGCGCGCTGCCGGCTCCACCACGTGGTCCCCGGGCTGGGAGACTCGCCTCGGGCCGATTGACGTAGGCGATCGGCCGTCCATTGTCGGCGTCCGCCTCGGCGCTCCGCGCCTGTGAACCCGATGAGCGCGGCGTCAGGATCGGTCCATGACAACGATGAATGCGATGGCCATGCCGGCCACGACCGTGACCCTGCGCGTGATCGAGGGCGGGGCCCGACGACCGGAGCTCCCGTGGTGGGAGCGACGCTCGATGATCCGCTCGCTCGTGGGCGGGTGCCCCGACCACTGGTGGAAGCCGACCGCGCCGCGGACGGCCGCCTGCACCTGCGACCGCTTCTGAGCCCGTTGGCGGAGGGGGTGGGATTCGAACCCACGGAGGGCTTGCACCCTCTCCGGTTTTCAAGACCGGCGCATTCGTCCGCTCTGCCACCCCTCCCGCGCCGATTCTCGCACGAGCCGCGCCGGGGGTGGCCGGCGGTCAGGCCGGACGCGCCGCCAGCTCCCCCGCACCTCGAACGCGCGGTCGCAGGTCGACACGGCGCAGCAGCTGGGCGTTGACGGCCACGACGACCGTCGAGAGGCTCATGGCCAGGGCGCCGACGCTCATCGGCAGGACGAACCCCCACGGCGCGAGCACCCCGGCGGCGACCGGGATGGCGACCGCGTTGTAGGCCGTCGCCCAGACGAGGTTCTCGATCATCTTGCGATAGGTGGCGCGCGACAGCCTGATCGCCCCGCCCACGTCCCGCGGGTCGTCGCGCACGAGCACGATGCCGGCCGACTCGACGGCGACATCGGTCCCGGCGCCGATGGCGATCCCGACGTCGGCCTGCGCGAGGGCCGGCGCATCGTTCACGCCGTCGCCGACCATGGCGACGCGCGCGCCGCCGGCCTGGAACCCGCGCACCGCATCGGCCTTGTCCGCCGGCAGCACCTGGGCGGCCACCTCGTCGATCCCGATGCGCTGCGCCACGCTGTCGGCCACCGACTGCGCGTCGCCGGTGATCATCGCCACCTGCAGGCCCATCCCGTGGAGGCGACGCACGGCCTCGACCGACTCCGGGCGGATCTCGTCCTCGACGCTCACCGCGCCGATGACGGTGCCGTCGCGCACGACGTGCATCACCGTCCGGCCCGCGTCGGCCCATCCCCGCGTGGCCGAGGCGAGCGCCTGCGGAGGCTGGAGGTTCAGCTCCTCCAGCAGCCGCGGACCGCCGACGTGCATCTCGCTGCTGCCGATGCGGGCCTTCGCGCCACGCCCGGCCAGGTTCTCGAAGGCCGATGCGGTCGGCGGCTCCACGCCGCGCGCCCGCGCGCCGTCGACGATGGCCCGAGCCAGCGGGTGCTCGCTGTCCGCCTCGACCGCGGCCGCCATCGCGAGCAGGTCGGCCTCGTCGACTCCCTCGACGGACGCCACGCCCGCCAGCACCGGCTCGCCGCGCGTCAGCGTCCCCGTCTTGTCGAAGATGACCACGTCGAGCTCCCGCGCACGCTCCAGCGCCAGGCGATCCTTGACCAGCAGGCCGTTTCGGGCCCCGAGCGTGGTGCTGATGGCGATCACCAGCGGGATGGCGAGGCCAAGGGCGTGCGGACAGGCGATCACGAGCACCGTGGCGGTGCGGATCAGCGCCTGCTCGCCATCGCCCAGGAGCGTCCAGGCGACGAGCGTCAGCGTCCCGGCGACCAGGGCCACGTAGAACAGGATCGCCGCTGCCCGATCGGCCAGGGCCTGGGCGCGCGAGTTCGACGCCTGGGCCTGCGCAACCAGCCGCATGATGCCGGAGAGCGCGGTCTGGTCCCCCACCGCCGTGACCCTGACCCGCAGGCTGCCGCCCGCGGCGACCGTGCCGGCCACGACGCGGTCACCCGGCTCCTTGGTGACGGGCCGCGACTCGCCGGTGATCATCGACTCGTCGACATCCGCGATCCCCTCGGCCACGTCTCCGTCGGCCGGGACGCGGCCGCCGGGACGCACCAGGATGACGTCGCCCGTGCGCAGGTCCGCCGTCTTGACCGTCTCGGTGCCGCCATCGATCACGCGCTCCGCCTCGTCGGGGAGCAGCTCCGCCAGCGCCGCCAGGGCGCCACGCGCCTGCATGATCGAGCGCATCTCGAGCCAGTGGCCCAGGCTCATGACCGTGATCAGCGTCGCCAGCTCCCACCAGACGTCGACCTCGAAGAGCCCGAGCGTGGCCGCCCACGAGGTCACGAAGGCGACCACGATGGCCAGGCTGATCAGCGTCATCATCCCGGGCTGCCGGTCGCCGAGTTCCGTCCGCGCGCCGTTCAGGAAGACGCGACCGCCGTACATGAAGACGATGGTCCCGAGGATCGGCGGGATCCAATCCGAGCCGGGGAATGTGGGAGCGGTGTAGCCGAGCCACATCTGGACCTCGCGGCTCCACACCACCACCGGGATCGTGAGCAGCAGCACGACCCAGAACTGCCGTCGGAAGACGGCCGGATCGTGGCCGGCGTGCTTGTTGTGCGCCGCGTGGTCACCGTGGCCGCCGTGGCCGCCGTGCTCGCCGTGGCTGCCGTGCCCGCCGTCATTCGGCGCCGGTGTTGCGTTCGGATTCCCCGGATCGGCGTGCGACGATGCCTGATCGTCACTCCCGGCATGCTCCGAATGGTGGCTGCGGTCTTCCGTCATGATCTCCGTGTCCCTGTCTCGATTCCTGCCGCACGTCGTGTGGACCCCGGTGCCGGGCCCCGACTCAAGCGCATCGGCCGTCACTCTAGGGCCAGATCACACCGACGGCTGCCGCGGACAGGTACAGGCCGACCCCGTACACCGCGTGCGTCACCACGTTGCGCAGGCGCGCGGCCCACGGATGCGGGGTTCGGGCGGCGGCGATCCCGGCTCCCATGGCGGGCTGCATGATGAGCCACGGCGCCAGGATGGTCACGAGCCCCACCACCAGTGCCGGTCCGATCGTCGGCGACGCGACCCAACCGGGGCCCCAGATGACCAGCAGCGGCACCGCGAACGCGACACCGATGGCGTAGTGGGCGACCCAGCCCACGACACGCTCGCCGGCGATCGGCGTCGCCGCACCGATCCGCTGGTGGGCGAAGCGTCCGCGCCGAAGGTAGTCGTCGAGCACGAGGTCGACATCGGTGGGCAGGTCGACCAGGTCGTTGAGGAGCGCCGTGATGCCGGTGCGAATCGGGTGCTCGGCCGGCTCGATGAGGGCCTGCGCCTCGACGCCGATGCCGGGCGCCGCGGCCTGCAGCGCCGCGATCACGTGCCGCCAGAAGGCACCGAGATCGTTGTCGCCTGCATCCAGCGAGAGCCAGGCGGTTCGACGGTTCGGGTTCGCTGCCGCACGCTCCGCCAGCAGGGTCGACTTCCCGAAGCCGGGCGGCGCCGAGACGAGCGTGAGTCTCGCGCCGTCCGCTCGGCCAAGTCGCTCGGCCAGGCGCGAACGCGCCACGACCGGTGACCGCCTCGACGGCACGTGGAGCTTGCCTGCCAGGAGCGGCTCGGTCACGCCTCAATGTAGCGCGTCGTTCGTGGCGCCCCCGGAGCCAATCCGACCCCAGGAGCCAAGACGTCGTGTCCGGTGCGGTCCACCGCTGGTCGGACCTGACCGGCCTACCGTGGAGCCGCCGATCGCCAACGGTCGCGGTGGCGGCCGGCGTCGACTGACGATGCCGCCTATGGCCCGGGTTCGGATGCGTCCATGGTGCGCGTCCGAGACGGGCATCGGCGCCACTCGTTCACGTCTCCAGGTAGAGAAGCCCCGCAAGTACAATCGATCGGCCCATTCGACCCACACGCAGTACACGGAGGAAGCTGGTGCGTCTGCTCCGCACCGCTCGGTCGGGTGCTCAGATGCTGCCCGCTGTCTTCGGCGTAGCGGCCTCGTGAGCCGCCTCGATCCCGACGCCATCCTGGCCGGTCTCAACCCCGAGCAGCGCCAGGCGGCCCAGGCGGTCAGCGGGCCGGTCGTGATCCTGGCCGGCGCCGGGACGGGCAAGACCCGCGTCATCAGCCACCGCGTCGCCTACGCCGTGGCCACCGGGGCGGTCGACGAGCGCCAGGTGCTGGTGGTGTCGTTCACCACCAAGGCCGCCGCGGAGATGGTCGGCCGCCTGCGCGGTCTCGGGCTGCGCGAGGCCACGGCCAGCACGCTGCACGCCGCCGCCCGTCGCCAGCTGGCCCACTTCTGGCCCCTGCGCCGCGGCCGACAGCTGTCGGCGCCGTCGGAGTCCAAGCTGCCGCTGCTGGTACCGCTGGCGCGGGCCCTGCCCGGCCACTACCGCTACACGCCGGCCCGGGACCTGGCCAGCGAGATCGAGTGGGCCAAGAACCGGCGCATCGGGCCGGACGCCTACGAGCGCGAGGCGACCAGGGCCAACCGCACCCCGCCGCTGCCGATCGACCTGATGGGCCGCCT
>DASSOH010000006.1:0-3393 GCA_035700865.1 Candidatus Limnocylindria bacterium
GGTGGCGGCGGGCGCCTTGCGGTCAACATCGTCCCCGGCTCCGGCCTCGCCATGCCCTCGCGCGGCCAGTGGGTGGAGGTGACCGGCCACTTCGACGATCCGGCGGCCCAGGAGTGCGCCGGCGCCGCGGACCTCATGGCCCAGGATCCGTCTGAGCTCGTCTTCACCTGCCGGCTGCAGTTCGTCCTCAGCGCGGTCGCCGCCGCGCCGGCACCGTGACCGCTCGCGGACGAAGCGCCGGGCGTCGCCTGTCGACGTTCGGCAGCGCCCGGTGACCGCCATGCGTCACCATGAGGCATGGACCATCCGCTGCCCGATGCCGCCCCCAGGCGGCGCGCCCCGACGGTCGTCGCCGTCATCGTCGTCCTGATCCTCGGGGTCGTCGCGGCCACCCTCGCCGTCATGCTCCTCACCCGTGGGGACGGATCCGTCGCGATGCCGTCAGCCTCCGCGAGCGCGACAGCCTCCCGACCGCCCACGTCGACGTCGGACACGCCGTCGCCATCGCTCGCGCCCGAGCCTTCGGACGGCACGAGCGCCGCGCCGTCCGCCGAGGCGTCCGCATTCGCGCGCCCCAGCGAGGTCCTGCCGCTGGGGTCGGAGCTGCGGGTCACGGCGGACAGCCTCCGCATCCGACAGGGTCCCGGCGTGGAGCGGCCCATCACTGGCGTCGTCAACGCCGGCGATCTCCTCTTCCTGACCGGCATCGAGAATCCGCGACTCGCTCCGATCACCGCGGACGGGTTCGCGTGGTATCCCGTCGCGTTCATGCCCGGCTACTCCGGATGGCCCATCGAACCCGCCGACAGCGATGGCCGGGTCGTCGGCTGGATCGCCGCCGAATCCGCAAGCGAGTCGTTCGTCGAGCTCGTCGTCCCGCAATGCCCGGACAGCGTCAGCGACCTCGCCGCCGTGGTCGCGCTCACGCCCTACGAGCGCGTCGCCTGCTTCGGAGACGAGACGCTGACCCTGGAGGGAACGTACGGATGCCCGTTCTGTGACTCGCTGACCCAACCGTACGCCACCGACCCAGCCTGGCTCGCCGAGTGGACCCACCACCTCGACGTGCTCGTCCCGAGCTGGGGCGAGTACCCGCCATTCCCCGGGTCCATCGTCATGGCCACGCCACCCGACGTCGAGCCCATCGGTCCGGACCGGCGCGGCAGCGTGCTGCGGGTGACCGGCCATTTCGACGATCCGCGCTCTGCCGACTGCTCCATCACCCCCGAACCCGCCGCGGGAGCCGATCCGCCACACGAGGAGGCCGTCGAGTGGTACTGCCGGGAGCGATTCGTCGTCGAGTCATGGGAGGCGATCGGGACCGATCCAGCGTACGAGGCGCTGATCCCGGGCTGACCGTCCCCGATTGACGAGGCTCAACCGCGCCGCAGGATCCAGCCCCGGTAGCTCGGACGGAACCCGGCATCGCGCAGCGACGCGGCGAGGGGTGACTCTCCCACCGGTGCGCGGTCGATGCGCTCGAGACGCAGCTCGCGCAGCGGGCCGCCGGGAGCCACGAGCGACGGCAGGACGCTGACGGCGCGCTCGGCCACCTCGGGATCCTCGCCGGCGGGGAGCCGCAGCAGGCTCCGGCCACCGCGCTCCAGGTAGAGCGCGGCGCGACCGTCGACCAGCACCACGTACGCCCCCGCGGCGCGTTGGAGCGGCAGCCGCTCGTCGCCTTCGGGCCGCGGCCACGCCAGCGCGGCGCCGTACGGCTGCGCCGGGTCGGTGGCAGCCAGGATCCGGACGGCGCCCTCGTCGTCGTCGCGCAGCGCGCGCAGGCGATCGACCGCGCCGGGGAGCGCGAACTGCGCGGCCCCCAGCCCGGCGACGAAGTAGCCGCGGCGCGCGCGGCCCGACTCCTCCATGGCGCGCAGCACCGGGTAGACCGATGCATAGCCGCCGCTCAGCCCTTCGGCGGCGGCACCCTCGCGCGTGACGATGCCGTGGCGCTCGAGCAGGCTCGTGGCCAGGGCATGCCCCCGCTCGGTGGGCGTGCGCGCCTCGCCGACCAGGTCGGCGACCAGCGACCAGCGGCCGGCCGCGCGCGGCGGACCCAGCGCCACCAGCCGGCCGGGACGGGGCGTCGCCTTCGACCTGGACCGCGGCAGCGAGAGGGCGCGCAGGGCGGCGAACGTGTCGTTGGTGACCTCGCCGGCCCAGACCAGGTCCCACAGCGCATCGAGCAGCTCGTCGTCGGAACGGGCCTCCGCGATCGCCGCGCGCAGCGCCGGGAAGAAGACCGCTCCACGACGCTGGAGGTGCGCGCGGATGGCGTCGTGGATCGGCTCGGACGGGCGGTCGTCCCGGGCCCCCGCATCGGCCAGGAGGTCGACACGGTCGCGGCGGTAGAGGGCCACGCGGCCGTCGTCGCGCCCGAGCGACCCGCGGCCGATCCACACCACCTCCCCGGCCGCCCCGAGCTCGTCCAGGAGGCGGGGCGTGTAGCCGGCGACGCGGGCCGGCAGCACGTCGCGTTCGAGGACCGAAGCCGGGATGGGGACGCCCTCCAGCTGGGTCACGACCTCCAGCAGGCGCCCCGGTCCACCGGCCGACGAGCCGATGCCCTGCCAGGCGGGCAGGAAGCGGGCGAAGGCCTCCGGCTCGACCGGCTCGACCTCGCGACGCAGTCGGGCCAGCGATCGGCGGCGCAGCTGACGGAGCACGTCGGGATCGGTGAACTCGTGGGCCGCGCCACCGGGGCGGAAGGCGCCCTCGAGCAGGTGCCCGTCGGCCACCAGGGCGCGCAGCCGCTCCTCGACGATCGCGCGCGCGACTCCCCAGCGCGCGGCCGGTGCCTCCGCCACGAACGGGGTGTGGCCGCGGGCCCAGCGCAGCAGCAGCGCGTCGAGCGGCGCCTGGGTGCCGGCCAGCCAGGTCTCCGCGACGCCGGGCGGCGGCGAGGCTCCCACGGCATCGCGGTAGCGGCCGACGTCCTCGACCGCGATCCAGCGCTCCTCGCCGGCGATCCGCACGCGGACCGCGCGACGGGCGCGCTCCAGCTCGCGCAGCGCATCGGTGCCGTCGACGCCCTCGGCGGTTCGCGCGACCACCTCGTCGCTGCGCAGGTCACCGAGCCGGCGCAGGAGGTCGGCCACGCCGTCCACGGTGCGGGCGCGTCGGCCCCCGGAGAGGGCCTGGAGCTCGAGCTCGAGGTCCGCGACGGCATCGGGGTCGAGCAGCTCGCGCAGCTCCTCGGTGCCCAGCAGCTCGGCCAGGAGGTCGCGGTCGAGCGCCAGTGCCTGGGCCCGACGCTCGGCCAGCGGCGCGTCGCCCTCGTACATGAACGAGCCGAGGTAGTCGAACATCAGGGAGCTGGCGAACGGCGAGGCGGACCGCGTCTCGACGCTCACCACGCGGATGCGGCGCGCGCGGATGGCGCCGAGCAGA
>DASSOH010000007.1:0-15714 GCA_035700865.1 Candidatus Limnocylindria bacterium
GCACGTCACCCCGGCCGCGTGGCCGGAGGCCTTCCTGGGGCTGGCGTGGCACAAGGTGGTGGAGAACAGCGCCCACGACTCCATCTGCGGCTGCTCGGTCGATCCGGTCGTCGACCAGGTGCTGGTCCGCTTCGCCGAGGCCGAGCAGATCGGCTCCGCGCTCGCACGGCGCGCGGCGGGCGCCATCGCGTCGGTGGTGCCCCGCGGTGCCGTCACGGTGCTCAACCCGTCGCCCACGCCCCGCGAGGGCCTGATCGAGGCCGAGCTCCTGGTGCCGGACAGCTGGACCGATGTCGCCCTCGAGCTGCCCGACGGGTCGCTGGCGGGGACGCAGGAGCTGTCGCGCAAGGAGCCGGTCCTCTTCGACCGCGTGCTGCGGGGCGACCAGGTGGAGGAGGTCTTCCGACGGTTCCACGGGCGCGAGATCTTCGACCACTCGTGGAACGGGTACCGGATCGACGGCCGGACCATCACCTTCGAGGTCGACGACGACCCGGACCCGGTCTGGCTGGACGTGGACGGCCTTCGCGCCGAGGTGATCGCCGCCATGCGCTCCGCGCCGGACGACGAGTGGCAGATCCGAATCGTGGCGCGTCCGCGGCGATGGCTCGTGGCCTCGGTTCCGGCCCCGGCCCTCGGCTGGACCGCGGCCCGCGCCGTGGGCACCGCGGGGAGCGTGGGGAACGCCGTCCGCCTCGCCGACGGCGGCCGGACGTTGGACAACGGCCTCCTGCGCGTCGAGGTCGCCCCCGACGGCACCTTCTCGGTGCGTGCCGAGGGAGCCTCGGCCACCGGCCTGGGGCGGATCGTCGACGGGGGCGACTTCGGCGACTCCTACAACTACGGACCCCCGCCGGCGGACGCGCTCGTCGACACGCCGACCTCGGTGAAGGTGGAGGCGCTGCTCGACGGCCCCGTCGTGGGACGCATCGGCATCCGGCGAACGTACGACTGGCCGGTCGGGCTGCTGCCTGACGGCTCAGCCCGGACCGAGGAAACCGAGGCCACCACGGTCCGCACGACGCTGGAGCTGCGCGCCGGCGAGCCGTTCCTGCGCGTGCGGGTCGAGTTCGAGAACCGGTCCGACGACCATCGCGTCCGTTTTCACGCTCCCCTGCCCCGCCGGGCGGAGGCCTCCAGCGCCGAGGGGCAGTTCGCGGTCGTGGCGCGCGGCCTGACCGGCGAAGGCGGCTACCGCGAAGAGCCGCTGGCGACCTACCCGGCGCACGGCTGGGTCGACGCCGGCGGGCTGGCGGTCCTGCTGGATCACGTGGCCGAGTACGAGCTGACCGATGCGGGCCACGAGCTCGCCATCACGCTGCTGCGGTCGACCGGGCTGATCAGTCGCAACGACAACCCGTACCGCCAGGATCCGGCCGGACCCGAGATCGCCATCCCGGACGCGCAGATGCACGGGCGCTGGAGCTACGGCTTCGCGCTCTTCCCGCACGCGGGAAGCTGGGACACCGGCGGCGTGGCCGAAGCGGCCGAGCGGTACCGGCACGGGTTCCTGACCGCGCCGGGCAGTGCCGACCGCGCCGCGCCATGGCCGCCCCCGGGGGCCGGCGCAGATGCCCTGGACCTGCGCGGCGCCAACGTCGCCCTCACCTCCCTGCGACGGCGCGATGAGGGCTGGCTGGAGGCGCGCGTCGTGAACCTGGCCGCCGCACCGGCCACGGCCACCCTGGACGCGGTCGTCACCGAAGCGCGCGAGGCGACGTTGCGTGGCGAGCCCGGTGAGCCGCTGCCCGTGGCCGACGGTGCGCTCACGCTGCGGCTCGGGCCTGCCGAGATCCGTACCGTCGGGTTCCGCCGGTCCGAGACCGCCGAGCTGCGGCCGGAGGTGCTCGACGCGGGCGGGCCACGTCAGAGCGGATGAGGGCGCGCTAGGATACGCGCCACGCCGCCCATCGGCGGAAGAGAACGGAGGATGACCGTGGAGCTCGCGCAGCAACTCGCATCGGTGCCGCTCCTGGCGGGCCTGAACGACCGCGTCCGGCGCCGGCTCGCCGACATCGGGAAGCGGCGCAGCTACAACCCCGACGACGCGATCGTGCGTGAGGGCACCGCCGGAACCGCCCTCTACATCGTGCTCAGCGGTCGAGCTCGCGTGGAGCGCGCGGGCGAGGTCCTGGGCGAGCTGAAGGCCGGCGACTTCTTCGGCGAGCTGGCGCTCATCGAGGAGCACCCGCGCTCGGCCAGCGTCATCGCCGCCGAGCCGACCGACTGCCTGCTCTTCCCGGCCTGGGAGTTCACCGCACTGCTCGAGGAGCACCCCGAGGTGGCCGTGCCGATCATGCGCGTGCTCATCGCCCGGCTCCACCGGCGGGAGCATCACCAGGCGTAGGTCGGTGGCTGGCGCACGCACCCGCGTCGCGCTCGAGGTTGCGCCCGGGCGCAGCTTCGCCAGTGCGCTCGATTGGCCCGGATGGGCACGCTCGGGCAAGACTCCCGAGGAGGCGCTGGACCGATTGCTGGAGTACGCGCCGCGCTACACCGCCGCGCTGCGCGGTACGCGGCTCGGGTTCGCGCCACCGGCGTCGGCCGACGCGCTCGAGGTGGTCGAGCGGCTCGAGGGTGGAGGCAGCACCGAGTTCGGCGTTCCGGGCAGTGCCGCACGCGCCGAGGCGCGGGCGATGGACGCAGCCGCGCTGGACCGCTCCATCGCGATCCTGCGAGCCGCCTGGCGCGCCTTCGACCGGGCGGCGGATGCGGCCGGGGGCGCCACGCTGACGACCGGGCCGCGCGGCGGGGGCCGCACCCTCGACAAGATGCGCTCGCACGTCCTGGATGCGGAGGTCGCGTACCTCGGCCAGCTGGGCTCGCGACCGCCGGCGCTGGACGGCGACCTCGAGGAGCGGATGGAGCGAGTTCGCACGGCGCTGGTCGCGACGCTCACGGCTCGCGTGCGAGGCGACGAGCTGCCGAACCCACGCCGAACGAAGACGCCGTGGTCGCCGGCCTACGCCGTCCGGCGCATCGCGTGGCACGCCCTCGACCACGCCTGGGAGCTGGAGGACCGCACGCCGTGAATGACGCGTTCATCTGGGTCCTCGTCGTCGTCGTCATCGTGGCTGGGGTCGCCATCGGGCGGATGCGCCGCGATCCCGCGCTGGTGATCGCGCTCGACGTGGGCGGCTACACCATCTTCCTGGGCGGGTTGTACTGGGCGAGCCAGCTGGGCCGCGACGCGTTCGTCGCCGCCGGCGCGGCATCGCTGGGCGCCCTGGTGTTCACGACCGCCTCGAACCTGCGACGCCGCCTGAGTCCGCCAGCCTGAGCCCGCCAGCCTGAGGATCCTCGCGCGGCGTTGCCGCCCGGCGGGAATATCGGGCACATCCTCCCCGTTCGTGCCGCGCGGCGGGACGATCAGTGAAGCTTCCGCGGGATTCGCGCCTCTGCGTTCCCGTTCGTGCCGCGGGGCGGCACAAGCAGCGACTTCCTGCCCGATACGCCCGCTCCACGAGAACCGGAAAGAACCGCCGAGTGCCGCCGAGCGTCGCCGATCGTCGCCGATCGCGGGGCCGCTACCCGAGCCGGGTGAGGATCGCCTCCCGGTCGAAGATCCAGTTCCCGACCGCCAGGGTCAGCCCGATCAGCGCCGCCACCACCAGGTCGCCGATCAGCACCTGCTCCATGCTGAACGAGGCCTGGCCGCTGAAGAATCCGGCGATCGCCACGCCGATGACCGGGATGACGATGAAGCCGCCGATCTGCTGCGCGGTCCGTGCGTCGTTGACGCGCGAGCTGACGACGATCCCGAGCAGCACGCTGAGCAGGCAGATCAGCGGCACCAGCGTCAGCATGGCCACCCGCCACACGTCGTTGAAGATGAGGCGCGTCAGGACCGGATCGGCGACCGCGCCGTTCACCAGGCCGTAGAGCGCGAAGACGCCCCAGGTGGCGAGGACGGCCGGCGCGGCGGCGGCGATGGCCTTGCCGAGCAGCAGCTCCCCCACCTCCATCGGCGTCGCCAGCTGCGGCTCGAGGGAGCGTGCGGTCTTCTCGCCGACCACCGACTGGGTCGCGATCGCCATCGGCACCATGGCCGGGATGAGGAGGAAGTAGGCCATGAAGTTCATGACGATGAAGCCCTGGGCCGCCAGCTTGGCGGGCAGGTCCGGGAACTGGCGGATGTACTGCTCGATCTGCCCCAGCTGGTCCGGGTCCAGCTCGTTGAGCTCGATGAACGCGACGATCCCGGTCGGGATGGCGGCGAAGACGAGCGCCGGGAACACGACGGCGCCCAGCAGCAGCCGATTCGAGAAGAGGTCGCGCGCCTCCTTGCCGATGACCGCCCACACGTAGCCGGGCCGCATCACGCCGCCCCGTCCAGACCAATGCCGGCGCCGGCATCGCGCGCCCCGGCCTCGCCCACCAGGTCGAGGTAGACCTGCTCGAGCGTGGCCGCCTCCTCGCTGACATGCACGATGCGCGCGCCGGCGTCGACGAGCTCGCGCACGAGCTCGGGGTTGTCCCCGCGCGGCTCGCGAACCTCGACCAGCAGCGCCCCGTCGACGGCGCGTGCGCCCTCCACGAACGGCAGCCGGCCCAGCAGATCCAGGAACGAGGACGGACGCCGCGCGCCGACGAGCTCGACCCGGACCGTGGCGGTGCCGTTCCGCCGGCGCAGCCGCGCAGGCGTGTCGACCGTCAGCAGCGTGCCGCGCATGATCCCGATGCGGTCGCACAGCCGCTCCGCCTCGTCGAGGTTGTGGGTGCAGACCACGATCGAGCGACCGGCGTCGCGCAGCGTGGCCACGAAGTCACGGATGCCCTTGGCCGCCGACGGGTCGAGCGCGCTGGTCGGCTCGTCGAGGTACAGCACCTGCGGCTCGTGGAGCAGCGCACGGGCGATGGCCACCTTCTGGCGCATGCCCTTGCTGAAGCCGCCGACCCGGCGGTCCGCGGCGGGCGTCAGGCCCACCACCCCCAGGTAGCGGTCCACCGCCCGGCGCAGCTCGCCGCCGCGCAGGCCGTAGAGGCGGCCGTAGTAGCCAAGGTTCTGGCGCGCGGTCAGCCGATCGTGGAGTCCCGGCGACTCGGTGAGCACGCCGGTCATGGCACGGATCCGCTGCGACGCCGTCCCGAGCTCCAGCCCGTTGATCCGCGCCGTGCCGGCGGTGGGAGCGATCAGGCCCGCCAGCATGCGGATGGAGGTCGTCTTGCCCGCGCCGTTCGGGCCCAGCAGGCCGAAGATCTCGCCGTCACCGACGGCGAAGGAGAGGTCGTGGACGGCGGTGAGCGTCCGGAACTGCTTGGCGAGCCCGAGCGCCTCGATCATCGGCCGCGGGCCCGGTCCAGCAGGTCACCCAGCCGCGCCCAGACCCGCCCGCCGCCGTTGGTGTGCGGCTGTCCGGTCAGCGCCGCGTCGAACGCGTGACCGTTGCCGCCCTGGCGGCGCGCATCGGCCAGGACGTGGCCGTCCTGCAGGCGCACCACGCGGTCGGTGGCGCCGGCCACCCCCGCGTCATGGGTCACGATGATGGTCGTCACGCCTCGCTCGTGGTTCAGCTCGCGCAGCGTCGACATCAGCCGGTCCGAGGTGACGGAGTCGAGCTCGCCGGTCGGCTCGTCGGCCAGGATGACGGCCGGCTCGTTGACCAGGGCGCGGGCGATGGCCACGCGCTGCTGCTCGCCGCCGGACAGCTCGGTCGGCCGATGGGTCGCCCGGTCGGCGAGGCCCACGAGATCGAGCAGCTCGGTCGCCCGCTGCCGCCCGTCCCGCCGTCGCGGCCCGTAGCGGAGCGGCAGGAGGACGTTCTCCACCGCGGTGAGGGTGGGGATCAGGTTGAACTCCTGGAAGACGAAGCCGATGCGCTGGCGCCGGAGGGCCGCCAGCGCGCCATCCGAGGCGCCGACGACGCTGCGCCCGTCGATGGTCAGCTCGCCGGAGGTCGGTCGCAGCAGGCAGCCGAGCAGGTCGAGCAGGGTTGTCTTGCCGCTGCCGGACCGGCCCATGATCGCCATGAACTCGCCCGGCGCCACGTCCAGGTCGATGCCGTCGACGGCGCGCACCTCCGACGCCCCGCGGCGGTAGACCTTGGTCAGCTGGCGCGCGCTGAGGATGGGCTCGGGCATCGGCTCAGGTGCTCCGAAGGGCCCGGACGGGATCCAGGCGGGCCGCCCGCAGGGCCGGGTAGATGCCGGCCAGCGCGCCCAGGATGGTGGCGAACAGGAACGAGCGCAGCAGGAGCATCGGGGTCAGCAGGAAGACCGTCGTGCCCGAGCCGGCCGTCTGGGCGTTGAGGATGACGACCAGCAGCGCCCCGGCCCCCAGGCCGATGAGCCCGCCGATGGCGCCCAGCAGCGTCGCCTCGACCACGAACTCGCGCAGGATGGCGCTCGTCGGCGCGCCCACCGCCTTCTTGATGCCGATCTCGCGCACCCGCTCGGATACGGTCATGACCATGGTGTTGATCACGCTCAAGCCCCCCACGATGACCGCGATCACGCTCGCCCCGACGATGATCAGGTTGAACACGATGCTGGCCTGCCCGATCTGGTCGGCCACCTGCTGCGGGGTGATGGTGCGCACGCCGTCCACGCGATCGTCGATCGCCTCGGCGATCGCATCGGCCTTCGACAGATCGTCGGGGAAGACCTCGATCTGCGTCGCCAGGTCGCCGGTTCGCTCCTGGAAGCCCTCCGGGACGTCCTTGACGTAGATCTGCTGCGCATCGGCCAGCGGGACGTAGGCGATCTTGTCAGGGAAGGTCAGCGTCCGCTCCAGCACGCCGACGACCTCGAAGTCGCGGTCGCGGATGGTGAACGTGTCGCCGACCCGCAGGTCGTAGCGCTCGGCCAGGTCCGCGCCGATGGTGGTCACCCCCTCGTCCCCCGGCTCGAGCAGCCGCCCGGCGTCGACGCGCAGGTCGACGCTTTCGTCGTACCACGTCTCCGGCTCGATCCCCGTCAGCAGCTCCGGGATGTCGAAGCCACCGATCTCCTCGGGGTCCAGCAGGGTCTGGAGCACCGGCGTCGCACGGTCCACGCCGTCGATCAGCTCGATCTGGTCGACCAGCTCGCGAGTGATCGGTCGCGAGCTCGCCTGGAAGCCCGAGGCGGCCCCCTCATCGAACACGAAGAGGCGCGTGCGGAAGTACTCGTCGCCGCCATCGACGAGCACGTTGAGCTTCTCGGCCAGCGCGCCCATCACGGTCAGGGCGAACACACCGATGACGATGCCGAGGATGGTGAGCGCCGTGCGCAGCGGACGGCGCCAGATGTTGCTGATCGCTTCGTTCATGGGGTCGCCTGCATGCTAGCCCGGATTCCCTGGGGACGCCCATGCGTACGATCGGCCGGGCGTCGTGGACCAGCGGGACCGCCTCCCGCAGCGGTTGCCAGTCCCCCCCCCACGGGTGCTTATGGACCCGTCACCTGCCGACCGCCCTGTGTCGGGTGCTGCCCGAGCCACTCGGAGGTCGTGCAGCCCCCGCTGGGGTTCATCAGGAAGGTCGCTGTGTCCACTCGCACCTACGCGGTAACCGGCTGGTAAGCAGCTGGTACGGTATCCACGCGCAGACTCGTACCCATGCCGAGCAGGGAACGGATCCGCGCCATCGGGATTCAGCAGGCCAGCTACCTGCGCTCGCAACTGGGTCGCGAGGCGAGGACGCTCCGCATGCGAGCCGGCATCTCCCAGGCCGAGCTGGCGCGGACCATCGGCGTATCGCGCGGCTGGGTGGCGCGACTGGAGCTGGGCAGGTTGGGCTCTGTCGACCTGGCACGGAGCGCTCGGCTGTTCGCCTGCCTCGGTCACAAGCTGTCGGTGAAGATGTACCCCGTCGGCGAGCCCCTGCGGGATGCCGGCCAGGCGCGGCTGCTGGCACGGTTCAATGCGCGCGTGTCCCCCGCGTGGCATCGCACGTTCGAGGTCGTGATGCCGATCCGCGGAGACCTGCGGGCGTGGGATGAAGTGCTCTCGGGCCTCGTCCGGATCGGCGTCGAGGCTGAGACACGACCCGCGAACCTCGAGGCCACGCAGCGCTCGATCAGTGCGAAGCAGCGCGACAGCGGCGTCGAGCGCACGATCCTGCTGCTCGCCGCGACCCATGCCAACCGAACCCTGGTTCGCAATCACATCGGCGCCCTGCGGCAGAGCTTTCCCCTTGATACGCGAACAACGCTTGCGGCACTCAGTGCCGGGCTCGACCCCGGTGCGAACGGCTTGGTCCTCCTCTGAACCCGGCGTGCCGCGCGTTGCCCCGCTCGGATGCGTATGAGCCACGCAACGTCCTTCCGCACCCACCAGACTCCAGCCTTGGCCACTCAGCCACCGGTCCGCACCCTTCGGGGGACGAGCAGACTGCTGAGCGGCTCACTCGCACCGATCCGGGTACGCACCCAGCACAATGGCGCCCATGAAACTCAGAACACTCAGCAGCGAACGGCCGTGGACCGGCCACCGCATCGGTGTGCGCGTCGACCAGGTGGAGGCCGAGGACGGCCGGAGGACGACGCGCGAGGTCGTCGAGCATCCGGGGGCCGTGGGCATCCTGGCGTGGGACGGCGAGCGGCTGGCGATGGTGCGCCAGTGGCGGCACGCGCCGGGCGAGATCGTGCTGGAGATCCCGGCAGGCACGCTGGAGCCGCCTGAGCCGCCGGCGGAGACCGCGCGGCGCGAGCTGGCCGAGGAGGTGGCTCTGAAGGCAGCGACCTGGGAGACCGGTCCGCAGTTCTGGACCGCGCCGGGGTTCTGCAACGAGCTGATGCACCTCTACCTGGCCACGGACCTGTCCGATGAGCCCGGCTACAGCGACCCGGACGAGGAGCTGGAGGTCGAGTGGCGAACCCTGCCGCAGGCGCTCGCCGCACTCGACGACGGCACCATCCGGGACGCCAAGACCATCGCCGCCGTCCTCTGGTTGGCGCGCCGGCTCGGTGAGCACGCGGCCACCTGACCCCCGGCACGCGGCTTGCCTTGAGCGCCGCCGTGAGCACGAGCACCGGATCCGACGCCGCCGACGCGGTCGTCGTCCCCGACCCGGAGGAATCGGCCGAGGAGGCCGGCCTGCGCTACGTCACCGACACCGAGCGCGGCGTCACGCGGCGCCGGGCGGGCAAGGGCTGGGCCTTCTACAACGCCGACGGATCGCGCATCACCGACGAGAAGCGCATCGCCTGGTTCAGGCGTCTGGCCATCCCGCCGGCCTGGACCCACGTCTGGATCTGCCCCGACCGGCGGGGCCACCTCCAGGCCACCGGCCGGGACGCGAAGGGGCGCAAGGTGTACCGCTACCACCCACGCTGGCGCGAGGTGCGCGAGGAGGCGAAATACGGGCGCATGCTGGCCTTCGCCCGTGCGCTTCCCCAGATCCGCAAGCGGGTCGAGGAGGACCTCGCGCGGCCCGGCCTGCCGCGGGAGAAGGTGCTGGCCGCCGTGGTCGCGCTGCTCGAGCGCACGCGCATCCGGGTCGGCAACGAGGAGTACGCGCGCGACAACCGCAGCTTCGGCCTGACCACGCTGCGGGACCGCCACGCCCGCATCACGGGTGGCAAGGTGACCTTCCAGTTCAAGGGCAAGTCCGGGAAGGAGCACGCCATCGAGCTGGCGGACCGACGACTCGCGCGGATCGTCGGCCGCTGCCAGGACATCCCCGGCCAGCAGCTGTTCCAGTACCTCGGCGACGACGGCGAGCGTCACGGGATCGCCAGTGACGACGTGAACGCGTACCTGCACGAGATCGCCGGGGAGCACTTCACGGCCAAGGACTTCCGGACGTGGGCGGGGACCGTGCTGGCCGCGATGGCGCTGCAGGAGTTCCGCGAGTTCGACTCCGCGGCGGAGGCGAAGAAGAACGTGGTGCGCGCCATCGAGTCGGTGGCCGAGAAGCTCGGCAACACGCCGGCGGTGAGCCGCGCCAGCTACGTGCACCCACAGGTGATCGACGCCTACCTCGAGGGTGACCTGCTGCGCGAGGCGCGCCGGGAGGCCGACCGCAAGCTGACCGAGGAGCTCGACGAGCTCACCGCGGAGGAGGCGGCGGTGTACGCCCTGCTGCGCCAGCGGCTGAGCGAAGAGGAGCGCCGCGCCGAGCGGCGCGAACGGCGGGCCCGCGGCACCCGAAAGGCCGCCTAGGACCGATGCATCAGGCGGCCGGGGTCACCCGGGTGAGCGCCTGCCGGTAGACCTCGTTGTCGGGAGCCAGCAGCACCGCCATCCGCAGGTGCCGCCGTGCGGCGACCTGATCCCCGAGCCGCTCCCGGGAGAGGCCCAGCCCGAAGTGGGCGTAGTGCGCGATCGGATCGGCCTCCACGATGGCGCCGAATCGCTCCGCGGCGGCGGCGTGGTTGCCGACGTTGAAGTAGGCCTGCCCCAGCGCCTCCAGGATCGAGGCCTTGCCCGGCTCCAGGGCCAGGGCGCGCTCCAGCAGGACCGCGGCGGCCCCGGGATGGCGGTCGGCGAGCATGCGCGACCCGCGCTGGAAGAGCTCGTAGGCGGAATCGCGATCGTCGATGGGGTCGGTGGAGTCGGCGGGATCGGTGGAGTCGGCGGGATCGGTCGGCTGGCGCATCGGCACAGCCTACGCCCGCAGGTCGATCCGCTCCAGCCTGGGGTTCTCGGTGCGGCCCGGGATCCGGCCGCGCTTGGCGACCGGCCTGCCGTCGATCTCCTTCAGGTCGCCGGTGAAGTCGATGGGACTGGCCTTGCTGATGGCGCTCCCCACGGCGAACGAGTCGACCGGCGCGCCGGAGTCCTTGAAGACGCCGATGCGCTCCGCGTCGAGCCCACCGGACACCACGATCCTGACGTGCTGGAAGCCCTCCAGGTCCAGGCGCGCGCGAACCTCCTTCACCAGCTCCGGCGTCACACGACCGCGCTCCGATGGGGTGTCCAGGCGCACGCCCCACAGCCGGTCGCCGAGCGCCTCGGCCACGCGGAGCGACTCCTCCGCCTCGTCCTTGAAGGTGTCGACCAGCACGATGCGCGGCACGTCGGTGGAGATGTGCCGGTCGAAGGCTTCGGCCGCCCGGACCGTGTCGCCGAAGATCAGGACCAGGGCGTGGGGCATGGTGCCGGTCGGATTGAGGCCGGCCAGGCGGGCGCCGGCCGGCGTCGAGGCGCCGACGCAGCCACCGACCACCGAGGCGTAGTCCAGCTGGTCGGCGACGCTCGGGTGCACGTGGCGCGCCCCGAAGCCGATGACCGGGATCGGTGCGGCGGCATCCACGATCCGGCGCGCGGCGGTCGCCCAGCCGGAGCCGGAGGCGAGAATGCCGAGGATGGCCGTCTCGTACAGGCCGAAGGCGGAGTAGCGGGCCGTGATGCGCATCACGACCTCCTTGGGCCGGAACGTGTCGCCATCGTGCATGGACTCGACGATGGGCTCGGGGTCGGCCGCGTCGACCAGGACCTCGCGCAGGTAGGTCAGGGCCTCCTCGGCCCCGCACAGGATCCCTTCGCCGCGCGGGAAGACCTCCATCGTGACGACGGGGTCCAGGTGCTCGGCGGCCAGGATGGTCCGCGCGCGGTCGAAGTAGACGTCGGCCGTCTCGCCGGACAGCACGTCGGCCGCCGTCGGGAAGTGCGGAACGTGCCGGGCGGGCGCTTCCTCGGTGGTCATGGCGCAGCAGTGTACGACGACCGCCGCCGGAACAGGATCACCGCGACGGCGAGCAGGATCGCGACCAGGAGGGCGGCGCTCACCAGGCGCACGATGCCGCTGCCCTCGGCAGCGGAGAGCATGCGCTGCGCCTCGGCGATCGAGTCGACCGCTCCCTGCAGGTCGCCATCGGTGAACTGGCCGTTGGCCTTGGCCAGCTGCTGCGCCGGGTCGCTGCCACCCAGCAGGCCGACCCGCTCCAGGAAGCTGCGCGGCGCGTTGACGTCCGCCGCCGTCTCGGCATAGGCGTCCACCACGGCGCGCTCGGCATCCAGCTCGGCCTGCGCCTCGGGCCCCCCGCCATGGGCGCGGTACGCCTGCTGGAGCCGATCCGGGGCCGCGAGGCCCGCCTCCTCCATCCGATCGCGGAGCGCATCCCGCTCCTCGAGCCAGGCCATGGCCGCGTCGATCTGCCGCTGCGCGTCGTCGAAGCTCCACGCCGTCATGGCGCCGCGGACGGGGTCGGGCGCGCCCCAGGAGCCCGCGCGCGTGACCAGTGCCGAGAAGCGCTCGCGCGCGGCGGCGCGCGGCTCCAGCAGGGCGACGTCGGTCTCGGTCAGGATCCGCGCCCGGAACAGGTCGGTGAGATCGGCCTGCGCGACGGTCTCGAGGTGGTCCAGGAAGCCGCGCGTGTCGAGCGGCGCCTCGGGGCTGACCATGCCGTCGGCGTTCGGCTCGGGCTGGACATCGGCCGGCTGGTACGGGCCGATCGACGCGGCCACGCGCGCCAGCACCGTGTGCAGCGCCGTGACGCCGACCGTGGCGGTGATCTGGTCGAGCGCGTCCCACGAGGCCGCGTAGCCGTAGGCCTCGCCGTCGGGCCCGGCGTTGGCCGACCACGCGTCGAGCGGGAAGGCGGCATCGGCGCGCTCGGTGGTCACCGCGGCCGGGTCGTAGGGCCGATCGACGCCGAGTTCGTCGGCGACCCGTCCCGCGATCGAGCTGGCGAGCCCCTCCCGGATCCAGCGAGCGTCGACGAAGGAGGGCGAGATCCAGACGTGCACGAGCTGGTGGATGACGGTGAAGGGTGGCTGGTCGTAGGCGACCAGGATCTCCGTCCCACCCGGCGCCGCCTCCGCGAAGCCGGTGGTGTCGGCGGGGACGGCCTCGGTCAGCACCAGCTGCCCGAGGCGCGGGTACGGCAGCCCGACCTCCTCCTCGATGAGCGGCAGCGCCCGCTCGACCAGGTCCACGGTCGCGGTCCCCCACGCCTCGTCGTCGGCGAACGCGCGCACCTGGAGGTCGGCCGTGCCACCGGAGAGCGGGATGGCGGATTCGAGGGTCGTGTAGTCGGCGGCGCGCACGCCGGTGACGAGCGCCAACCAGTTCGAGGGATCCGGGATGTCGCCGCTGACCAGCGTTCCCTCCTCGAGCGTCAGCGGGTCGCCGTCGACGCGGACCTCGTACGCCTCGGGGATGGTGACCCGCACCTCGCCGCTGGTGCCGAAGCTCCACGCCGGAAAGACCACCACGGAGGGGCGTACGCGCAGGTGGGGGTCGCTCCCGTCGGGCAGCGCGTAGGTCAGGGTGAAGGTCGCGGTCTGCTCGTAGCGCAGGTCCTCGCGGAGCTGCACCGTGGCCACGTTCACATCGGACTCGACGGCCGCGGCGACCTCGAGCGCGCCCTCGTCGTCGGAGGCGGCGACGTCGGTGGCCTGGTCGTGGATGGCGAGCTTCACGGCGTCGAAGACCGAGAACTGGCCGGCCGGGTCGGGCGTGGTGTTCGTGAAGCTGACGTCGACCGATACGCCGATCACGCCCGCGTCCGGCTGGACGTCGTAGGTCGCGACCGTCGCCATGGTGTACTCGTCGGCCGCCCGGACCGGCGACACGTCGCGCCCGGGCAGGGCCATGGCGACGAACGCGAACGTGGCGAGGAGCGCCGCCGCTCTCCGGGCGCCGGGTCGGATCGGCATCAGGCGCGCCCCAGCAGGCGGGCGACGATGCCCCGACGCCGTCGCCTGGGCATCGGAGGCTCCCAGGCGGGCATGACCGCCTCGACCTCGGGCCGGTAGGTCGACAGCAGCCGCGCGTTGCGCGGCGTCCGATCGGTCCAGTCCGGCAGCACGCCTCGGTCGGCGACCGCGTGGGCCGTCTCCTCCAGCAGCCGGTCGGCGACGACCGTCATCCGGGCCAGTCCCCGGCCGAGCTCGTCCCGATCGAAGGCGGCGGTGGGCAGCTCGGTCATGAGCATGGGGCGGTCGTCATCGGTCAGCGCGAACTTCACGTACGGATAGTCGAAGTTGGCGCGGAGCATCCGCACGAAGGTGCGCTTCGGGATCTCCATCGCCTCCAGTCCATAGTATGCCCACAGCGACGCACCGATTCCGGCCACCCACGCCACGGTGACGCGCAGGTCGAAGCGACGGTGGCCGTCGATGACCACGTCGCGGCTGACGGCGGTGCCGGCCGGGTCCGACCAGGTGGCGACGATCTCCACCTCCAGCTCCGCCAGCCACCGATCGAGGGGCGGCGCGTCGGCCGTCACGGAGCCGCGAACCCGGCGCGAACCGTCTCCCCCGACCGGATCACGCGGCGGCGCGCGAAGTCGCGCTCCACGGTGCCCGGGTCGATCCTGCAGTTGCGGCCCACCTCGACGCCGCGCGGCACCCGGGCGCGCTTCCCGACCAGCGTGATGCCGGCGTAGAGCCGCTCCGGCTCGTCGCGGTTGGGACGCAGGTCGTCGCCGCAGCCGACGCGCGCGCGCGGACCGATGGACGCCTCCTTGTCGACGATCACGCGGTCCAGGACGGCTCCCTCCTCGACGACGCTGTCGAACAGCACGATCGAATCGCGGACCGTGGCGCCGGCGGCGACCCGCACGCCGGGCGACAGGATGCTGTGCTCGACCGTCCCGTCCACCACGCAGCCGTGGCTGATCATCGAGCGCTCGATCCGCGCTCCGGCGCCGATGCGGGCCGGTGGCCGCTCCTCGCTGCGGGTGTAGATCAGCCAGCCCAGGTCGTTCAGCTCGATGCCCGGATCGTCGTTCAGCAGGTCCAGGCTGGTGGCCCAGTAGCTCTCCACCGTGCCGACGTCCTGCCAGTAGCCGCCGAACTCGTAGGCGAACACGCGCCGCCCCTCGTCGACCATCCACGGGAGGATGTCCCGCCCGAAGTCGACGCGGTCGGGGCTCAGCAGGTCGCGCAGCAGCGGCCAGCTGAAGACGTACACGCCCATGCTGACCAGGTTCGACGGCGGGTTGGCGGGCTTCTCGACGAAGGCCGTGACCCGTCCATCGGTCGCCACGTCCAGGATCCCGAACCGATGCGCCTCCTCGATGGGGACGGTCCGCACGGCGCACGTGGCGTCGGCGCCGGTCTCGCGGTGCATGGCGATGAACGGCCGGTAGTCCATCTTGTAGACGTGATCGCCGGCCAGCACCAGGACGAGCTCGGGATCCCGGTCGGCGATGAACTCCAGGTTCTGCAGCACCGCGTCCGCCGTTCCGCGGTACCAGTCGCGGGAGCGACCGCGGCCGATGTAGGGCTGGAGCAGGGCCACGCCACCGCGGCTGCGGTCGAGGTCCCAGGGCCTGCCGACGCCGATGTGGTCGATCAGCGAGCGCGGCGCGTACTGGGTCAGGATCCCGACATCGGTGAGGCCCGAGTTCACGGTGTTGCTGAGCGCGAAGTCGATGATCCGGTACTTGCCGCCGAACGGCACGCCCGGCTTCGCCCGCACCTGCGAGAGGATGCTCAGTCGCTCCCCGGCGCCGCCGGCGAGGATCAGGGTCAGGACGGAGCCGGCCACGGGCCGATGTTCGGTCGGCGGCTCAGCCGCCGCCGCCTCCGCCGCCCCCGCCGCCGGGTGGACCACCGCCCCCAGGCGGCCCGCCACCACCGCCTCCGTCGGATGGTGGGGTCGGCTGGGGCGCCGGCGTGGGCTCGGTCGGGGGTGGCTCGGGCCCGGGCGTCGGCTCGGGCGCGGGGGTCGGCGCCACGAGCTCGCCGCACACGGACGGCAGCGGCAGGCCCTGGAGCGGCGCGATCGCGAAGCGGACGCGCTCGTCCTCCTGGTACTTCGACGGATCGCCGCTGGCGCCGGTCTGCCCGTTCACGACGCGATCGGCCCAGGTGTCCGCGGCCTTGATCCAGTTGTCGGG
>DASSOH010000008.1:0-54869 GCA_035700865.1 Candidatus Limnocylindria bacterium
CTGTGCGAGGGGCAGTACCTGGACATCAGCTTCGAGCGCGAGTCCGAGGTCACGGTCGACGCGTACCTGGAGATGATCGGCAAGAAGACCGCGGCCCTGGTCGGCGCGTCCGTGCAGGCCGGGGCGATCCTCGCCACCGATGACCTCGACGTCGTGGAGGCCTACCGGCGCTTCGGCTACGACCTGGGCATGGCCTTCCAGATGGCCGATGACGTGAAGGGCACCTTCTGGACCTCGGCGGCATCCGGGAAGCCGGAGGCCGGCGACGTGCGCAAGCGCAAGAAGACGCTGCCGCTGGTGTGGGCCCTGGAGCACGCCTCCGACGCCGAGCGTCGCCGGCTGACCGAGATCTACCGACCCGCCGCCACGACCGATGGCCTCGCCTTGAGTGGCGAGACCCCGATGACGGACGATGACGTGGCCGAGGTGCTCGAGATCCTCGAGCGCTGCGGCGCCCGCGAGCACGCGCTGTCGGAGGCGCGGCGGTATCGCGACCTGGCCCTTGCCCACCTCGATCGGCTGCCGTGTCCGCCGGACCGCCGCGACGAGATGGCGGCGCTGGTCGGGTCGGTCATCGCGGCGTAGCGGGCGGGCATCGGTCGTGCGGAGGAACGACGCATGAAACGCCTGCTGCTGTGGCTCATCGCCGCCTTCGTCCCCGCCGCCATCGGCGCGCCGTTCCCCGCGCCCGACTACTACCGCCGGCTCAACAAGCCGTCATGGGCGCCGCCGCCGTGGATCTTCGGGCCGGTATGGACCGCGCTCTACGCCATGATCGGCACGTCGGCGTGGCTGGTGGCGCGCCGCGGTGGGGGCGGGACGCGGGCCGCGCTCGGCCTGTGGTGGGCGCAGCTGGCGCTCAACGCGGCCTGGACGCCCATCTTCTTCGGTGCCCGCAACCGCGGGCTGGCGCTGGTCGAGATCCTGGTCACCTGGGTGGTCATCGTCGCCACCACCGTCGCCTTCTTCACGCGACGCACGGCGGCCGGCCTGCTGCTGCTCCCCTACCTGGCCTGGGTGACCTTCGCCTCCGCCCTGAGCTACGCAGTCTGGCGCGACAACTGAGCCGGGGCCCCGGGCGGGCTCAGCCCCCGAGGCGCTCGATCGCCTCGTCGGCCTCCGCCGGCGCTCGCTCGTCGACGTGGCGCGGGCGTCGCGCCACGACCTTGGCCACGCGACGCGGCTCGGCCGCCTCGACCTGGAGGTTGACCTCGTCGCGGAAGGGAACCTCCGCGCCGGGGAGCGGGATGCGGCCGACCCGGTGCACCACGAACCCGCCGACCGTGTCGTACGCCTCCTCGTCAGGCTCGTCCTCGTCGGACAGGTCGAACAGGTCACGCAGGTCGTCCATGCTCACCCGCCCGTCGAGGCGGTAGACCGTCTCCTCGTCGGTCGAGAGGTTCTCGAGCATCGGCTCCTCGGAGTCGTACTCGTCCTGGATCTCGCCGACGATCTCCTCGACCACGTCCTCCATCGTCACCAGCCCGGCGGTGCCGCCGTACTCGTCGACCACGATGGCGATGTGGCGCTTCGCCACCTGCATCTCGTGCAGGAGGTCGTCGACGGGCTTCGACTCCGGCACGTACACCGCCGGCCGCACCAGGTCGCGGATGCGGATCTGGCCGTTTCCGCGGCCGTTGCCCTTGAGGTACGGCAGCAGGTCCTTGGCGTAGAGGATGCCGACGATGTTGTCCAGGCTCTCCTCGAACACCGGCAGGCGGGAGTGGCCGGCGCGGACGATCATGTCCAGCGCCTCGTCCAGCGAGTCCTCCACGTTGATGGCCCGGATCCCGATGCGCGGCACCATCACCTCGTGCACGCGCTTCTCGGCCAGCTCGATGACCCCGTGGATCATCTCCTTCTCCTCTTCCTCGATCTGGCCCTGCTCCGAGCCGGTCTCGACGAGCATCTTCAGCTCCTCGGTCGACAGGTAGCCGGCCTGCGGCCGCTCCTTGCCGCCCAGCAGCCGCACCACGACCTTGCTGACGGTGGAGACGAACCAGACGATCGGCGAGAGGATGCGGTCCAGCCAGCCGATGGGCCGTGCGACGACGAGGGCGAGTCGCTCGGGGAAGTTGAGGGCCAGGGTCTTGGGGACCAGCTCCCCGATGATGATCGAGCCCAGCGCGATGACCAGGGTCATGATCACGAAGGCGAGGCCGCCGGCCGCGTCCCGCACGAAGCCGAGCGGGATCAGGCGCAGAAGGTCGGCCAGGCCCGCCGAGAAGGCCTGCGCGCCGACGGCGCCGGCCAGGAATCCGAGGAAGGTGATGGCGATCTGGATCGTGGCCAGGAAGCGGCTGGGGTCCTCGGTGAGCCGCTGCGCGATTCGGGCGGAGCCGCTGCCGTCATCGGCCAGCTGGCTCAGGCGGTGGCGCTTGACGGTGATCAGGGCGATCTCCGACGCGGCGAAGAAGCCACCGACCAGGATGAGCATGATGACAACCACGGCGTCGAGCACCGGGTTGCCGTTGGGACTACCGTCCATCGGGCGGTTGTGATCCTGCCTCCACTGCGGGTTCCGATCCCTCCGCTCCGCGGTCGGGTGCGCCGGCCTCCGAGGCGGGACGCGCACGACGGCGCATCTCGATCGGCCGGGCCGGCATGCCGACGACGGTCTTGCCCGGGGCGACGTCACGCGTCACCACGGCCCCGGCACCGGTCACGGCGCCCTCGCCGATGGTCACCGGGGCCACCATCATCGTATCCACGCCGAGCTTGACGCCATCGCCGATGCGGGTCGCATGCTTGGCGGTGCCGTCGAAGTTCGCGGTGACCGAGCCGGCGCCCACGTTCACGTTCTCGCCGAGCTGGGCGTCGCCGAGGTAGCTGAAGTGGTGCTGCTGCGTGCCGGCGCCCAGGCGGCTCTTCTTGATCTCCGCGAAGTTGCCGATGCGACAGCGCGGCCCCACGTCCGCGCCGGGACGCAGGTGCGAGTACGGCCCGATCTGCGAGTCCTCGCCGACGGATGCCTCCTCGAGCACGCTGGCCCATACCCGGGCACGGGGGCCGACCCGGCTGTCACGCAGGTGGCTGTTCGGACCGATGACGGCCTCCTCCCCCACCTCGGTCGCGCCCTCGAGCACCGTCCACGGCTCGATCCGCGCGTCCTGGCCGATCGTCACCGTCGCGTCGATGCGCGTCGTCGACGGATCCACGATCGTCACGCCCGCCCGCATGTGCGCCTCCGCGATCCGCCGCCGCACCCGTTCCTCCGCCGCGGCCAGCGCCACGCGGTCGTTGATGCCGATGGCGTCGTCAGGGTCCGCCGCCTCGACGACGTGGACGCCGCGGCCACCGGCGACCGCCTCGGCCACCAGGTCGGTCAGGTACAGCTCGCCCGACGAGGAGGGCCGGATGCGCGGGATCGTCGATCGCAGCCACGCCGCATCGAAGGCGTAGGTGCCCACGTTGATCTCGTCGATCGCCCGCGTCGTCTCGTCCGCGTCGCGCTCCTCGACGATGGCCGTGGCGTCGCCATCCGGACCGCGCACCACCCGGCCGTAGCCGGTCGGATCGAGCAGCCGGGCCGAGACCATGGCGATCGCGGCGTCCCCGCGTTGCCGCGCCTCCAGGAGCTCGCGGTACAGCTCGGGTGGCTGGAGCGGGGCGTCGCCCATGGTCACCAGGACGGTGTCCACGGCGACCGGCACGCACTCGAGAGCGAGCCGCACGGCGTCGGCGGTGCCGCGCTGCGGCTCCTGGCGGACGGTCGGCGCGCGGCCGGCCAGCGAGGCCTCGACCGCATCGGCCTGGTGGCCGGTGACCACGATGGGGGCCGGGACGCCGGCCTGCCCGAGGGCCGCCAGGACATGGTCGAGCAGCGTTCGCCCGGCGAGTGGATGCAGCACCTTGGCGATGCGGGAGCGCATGCGAGTGCCCTGGCCGGCGGCCAGGACGATGGCCGCGGCGCTGGTCGGCTGTGCAGACACGTTGCGCGATGGTAGAGGTGGCCGATTCCGGGCGTCAACCGGCGCCGACCGCGGCCACCGCCTCGATCTCCACCCGCGCGCCCCTGGGAAGGTCGCGCACCGCGAAGGCGCTGCGTGCCGGGTAGGGCTCCGGGACGAGCCGGGCGTACACGTCGTTGACCGCCGGCCAGTCGCCGATGTCGGCGAGGTACACCGTCACCTTCACCAGCCGATCCATCC
This sequence comes from Candidatus Limnocylindria bacterium, assembly GCA_035700865.1. Classification (GTDB taxonomy): domain Bacteria; phylum Chloroflexota; class Limnocylindria; order QHBO01; family QHBO01; genus JACDBZ01. Next base: position 4,152 of record DASSOH010000008.1, read on the forward strand.
CGCTGCCGGCGGCCTGGAGGATGGCCTCCAGGTTCCTGAGCGCACGCTCGGCCTGCGCCGCCACGCCGGCGCCGGCGAACTCGCCGGTGGCGGGATCGAGGCCGAGCTGTCCGGCGGTGAAGACCAGGTCGCCGGCGCGGATGGCCTGGCTGTACGGGCCGGCCGCGGCAGGGGCGGCATCGGTGTGGACGGCATCGCGCGATGTCATTCGGATTCCTCCTCGTGGATGGGTTCGACCGGTGCCGCGGTGACGCGGCTCCGGGTCAGCGTGGTCTCCAGGCCGGCGGCCTGCAGCCGAGTGGCGGTGGCGCGCAGGCGCTCCGGATCGTCGTCGAGGCTGAAGACGGTCGGCCCGCTGCCGGTCAGCCTCGGCTCCCCGCCGGCGCGGCGGACCGCGTCGAACAGGTCGTCGAGCGCGGGACGCAGCCGGCGAGCGGGGGCGAGCAGGTCGTTCTCGAGCGTGCCCCACTCCTCGGGGCGCAGCTCGCCGAAGACGTCGGCGGTCGCCAGGCGGAACGGCGGATGGACCAGCACGACCCCGGTGTCGAGCGCCGGAGCCTCCCGGACGAGCTCGCCGACGCCGGCGACCGTGGCCGCGGCGACCGCGGCGGCGAAGAACGGGACGTCGGCACCGATCCGAGCCAGCGCCCGCAGATCGTCGGGGGTCGCCCGCTCCGGCCTCCCGCCCAGGATGCGGCCGAGCCGCCAGGCCGCCGCGGCATCGGAGGAGCCGCCGCCCAGGCCGGCCGCCGCCGGAATGCGCTTCTCCACCGTCAGGCAGACCAGGTCGGGCGGCGCCCCGAGCCCCGCCACCAGGCCGCGCCACGCCAGGTTTCGCTCGTCGAGCGGGAGGTCCGCGGCGTCACGGCCCTCGACGCGCAGCCCGCTGCAGCCGGGCAGGGCCAGCAGCCGGTCCGCCAGCTCGAGCAGGACGAGGTCGCTCTCCAGCTCGTGGTAGCCGTCGTCGCGCCGACCGATCACGCGCAGCGACAGGTTGAGCTTGGCTGGTGCCTCCAGGCGCAGCGGGTCCATCACAGCAGCGGCGCGAGGCGTTCCGCGAGGCAGGCCCACTCGGCCACGCTGAGCGTCTGCGGACGACGGTCGCGGGCGATCTCGCAGGCCACGAGCGCCGCCTCGACCGTCTCGCGGTCGACCGGGAGCTCGCGGGTGAGCCCGTTGTGCACCTGCTTGCGTCGCTCGCGGAAGCCGGCCTGCACGATCCGGTAGAACGGCTCGCGGCGCTCCCCCGGCGGAATGGACGGCACCTCGCGCCGCCGCAGGCGGAGCACGGCCGAGTCGACGGCCGGCTCGGGCTCGAAGGCGGCGGCCGGGACGCGGGCCACGACCTCGGCCTCGGCGACGTTCTGCACGAAGACCGACAGGTAGCTCATCCCACCCGGCGGCGAGGCGACGCGCTCGGCGACCTCCAGCTGCACGAGCAGGACGGTCAGCTCCGGCGGTCGATCTCCCTCCAGGAAGGCGTGCAGCAGCGGGCTGGTGATGTGGTACGGGATGTTGGCCACCAGCTTGAACGGCTCACCGGGGAACATCTCGCGCGGGTGGAGCGACAGCGCATCGGCCTCGATCAGCTCGAACCGATCCACGCCCGCCAGCTCGCGACGCAGGTACGCGGCGAGGCGCGGGTCCAGCTCCACCGCCAGGACCGATGCGCCGGCCGCCAGCAGCCGGCGGGTGAGCACGCCCAGGCCCGGACCGACCTCCACCACGCGGTCACCGGGCTGGAGCTCGGCCGCCGCCACGATGGCGTCGAGCGCCTCCGGATCGGTCAGGAAGTTCTGGCTCAGGCTCTTGCGCGGGCGGAGCCGCTCGACGCCCATCAGCCGCCGCAGCTGCCCCGGCGTCGGTGGTGCCAGGCGCTCCGGGGCGAGCGGATCGGTCACGCGGGCTCCAGCCACGGCAGGGCGAGATTGGGCACTGCCTCGAGCGCCGCGTCCGCTCGATCGCCCGCCGCGTACCGGAACCCGGCCGCCGCCCCGATCATCGCCCCGTTGTCGGTGCACCATGCCGGCGGCGGGACGCGAAGCGGCAGCCCCTCCGCCGCCAGGCGCTGCTGGAGCGTGCCACGCAGCGACCGGTTGGCGGCCACGCCACCGCCCAGCGCGACCTCCGCCACGCCCAGGTCGCGGGCCGCCGCCACCGTCTTGGTGGCCAGCGCGTCGACCACCGCCTCCTCGAAGGCGGCAGCCAGCCCGTCGACCGGGATCGGCTCCTTGCGGTCGCGGTAGCCCTGCACCTCGCGCAGGACGGCGGTCTTGAGCCCTGAGAAGCTGAAGTCGTAGGGACCCTCGGTCCGGGCGCGCGGGAAACGGGTCGCCGGCGTGGCGCCGACCGCGGCGGCGCTGATGGCCGGGCCTCCCGGATACGGCAGGCCCAGCAGCCGTCCGACCTTGTCGAACGCCTCCCCCGCCGCATCGTCGACGGTCTGGCCCAGGAGCCGATACCGACCGTGGTCCTCCATCAGCACCAGCTGGGTGTGCCCGCCGCTGACGACCAGGTTCAGCAGCGGGAACTCCGGCTCGGCGGGCAGGGGCGCATCGGCCTCCACATCGGTCAGCCAGTTGGCGTAGATGTGGCCCTCGATGTGGTTGACGCCCACCAGCGGCAGGTCGTGCGCCACCGCCAGCGCCTTGGCCACGTTCACGCCGACCAGCAGCGAGCCGATGAGCCCCGGGCCGTAGGTCACGGCCACGGCGTCGATGTCGGACCACTCGACCGCCGCCTGCTCGAATGCGGCCTCGAGCGTCGGCACGATCCAGCGCAGCTGGTGGCGCGCCGCCACCTCGGGGACGATCCCGCCGGTTGCGGCGTGCAGCGCGACCTGGGTCGCGACCTGGTTCGCCTCGATGCGACGGCCGCCGACGACCACCGCGACGCCGGTCTCGTCGCACGAGGACTCGATGGCCAGGATCCGCGGCGCGCTCACGTGCCGATCCTCTCGCGCTGGCCGGCGACGATCTGCCGCATGTGCGGCTCACGCAGCGCCGGCGTGGTCATGACCAGCGCGTCCTCGCCGTCGTCGGTGTAGTAGTGCGGCCGTCGCCCCACGATCTCGAAGCCGAACGACCGGTACAGGGCCTGCGCGGCGGCGTTCGAGACGCGGACCTCGAGCGTCATGCGGCGCGCCCCGATCGCCACCGACAGCTCCGCGACGTTGAGCAGGAGCTGGCGGCCGATGCCCTGCCGGCGCCAATCGGGGTGGACCCCGAAGGTCGTGATGTGCGCCTCGTCGACCATGAGCCAGATGCCGGCGAAGCCGACGACACGCTCGCCCGCCCGCGCCACGACGTAGCGCGCCAGGCGGTTGCCCTTCAGCTCCTGCTCGAACGCGTACGCCGGCCACGGGGTGGCGAAGCTGAGCCGCTCGATCTCGTGGACCGCGGAGACGTCGTCCAGGCGCATCGGGTCGACCACGACGCGGGCCGTCAGAGCCACGTCACGCGGCCCTCGCTGGCGGCGTCCTGGACCCCGCGCGGCGCGCGGAGGTAGATCGGCTCGATCGTGCGCAGGTCGTCGCCGCCGGGGGCCAGACGCAGGCGCTCCGCGGCCAGCCGGGCCAGCGCGGCGGCACCACCACGCGGCGGCGTCGCGTTGGACAGCCCGAAGGCGCGAGCCAGCTCGGTGGGCACCAGGGGTCGGTCGCCGACGATGTCCGGCAGCCGATCGCGCTCCGCGATGTGCGGCGCGGCGTCGCCGGGCCGCAGCACGTAGGCCTCGGCGGCGCCCGCGCGCGCGACCGCGGCGGTCGCGTCCGGCTCGGAGGCCAGCCACGCCTGCAGGCTCGGCACGCCCACCAGCGGCCGCCCCAGCGAGAGCGCGAGCCCCTTGGCCAGGCTCATCGCCACGCGGAGGCCGGTGAAGGAGCCCGGACCCAGGCCGACGGCGATGGCACTCGCTCGGTCGAGGTGGTTGCCCGTCTGCTGCAGCAGCTCCAGGAGGCGTGGCAGCAGCTCCGCCGACTGTCGCTGCTCGCTGGACCACGCCGCATCGGCGATGAGCGTCCCGTCGGGCTGGGCGACCGCGATCGACAGATCGGTCGACGCGCTCTCGATGGCGACGATCACGCCGGCAGCGCCTCGGCCGCCAGGCGTCGGTGCTGGTCGCCGAAGGCGCGCCACGAGATCCGGCGGTGCTCCGGGTCGGGCCCGTCGGCGTCGAGCGAGATCTCCAGCCGTCCGTCCGGCAGCCAGCCCTCCAGGCGGTCCGCCCACTCGACCACGGCCACGCCCGCGGCCTGGCGGTCGTCCAGCAGGCCGGCGGCGATCGCCTCCTCCGGGTCTCCCAGGCGGTAGGCGTCGACGTGGTAGAGCCGCAACCGGCCCGCGTGCTCGTTCATGAGGACGAAGGTGGGGCTGTTCACCACGCTGCGGACCCCGAGGCCCTCGGCGACACCCTTCGCGAGCTGCGTCTTCCCGGCGCCGAGCTCGCCGATCAGCGCCAGCACGGTGCCCGGCACCGCGGCGCGGCCCAGGGCGCGGCCGAGCGCGCGCGTCTGCTCCGGCCCGGTCGTCGAGCCCACGCCGCTGGCGTCGGGGGCGAGGATGGCGGGTTCCATGGGCGCCAGTATAGGAAGCGCGACCTCAGCCCTCCGACCGCGGCTCGGCTGCCTCCAGGTTGGCGAGCGGGACGATGGCGGTGCGGGCATCGTCGAAGCGGACCAGGCCCGAGCGCGCCGCCACCCCGGAGGGGGCGGCGTAGGTCCCGGGCAGCTCGCGCAGCAGGATGCCCGTCGCGCCGGCCGATGGGCGCCGGTGGGCGATGACCCGATCCCCCGGTCGCGGCAGCGCGCGGCGCCCCGGCATCGGCTCCGCGTCGTACACGTACAGGCGCGCGCCATCTCCGAAGAGGCTGGCCATCCGGCCGTCGTGCGCGCGGAACCAGGCGAAGAGCGCCGGATCGAAGCTCGTCTTGCCGTACCCCTCGAGCAGCAGGATCGAGAAGGCGCCCCGCGCACCGCCGATCTGCCGGCGGCGCCGCTGAGCCGCCTCGAAGTCGCGGAGCTCCTTGTCCAGGGCGCCGGCGAGCACGATGCCGGCGACGCCCATGGCGCGTGCGCGCGTCAGCGTCTCGGCCGACGCGCGCGAGCCGCCGACCAGGATCCGCCCGGTGGCCCCCACGTCGATGGCGCCGGCGCGGAGCTCCTCGCCGGGCTCGTGGACGGCCACACGCAACTCACCGTGCACGGCCGCGCCGCTCCCCGCGATGCCGGTGACCAGCGCGCCATCGACGCGGATCTCGACGGCATCGGCGCCGACGCTCGCCACCTCGCCGCGCACGTGGCCCAGGATCGGCTCGGTCGGGCCGAGCGGAGCCACCAGGGCGGTGCCGTCATCGGCGTCGTAGGCCAGGAAGAGACCGGCGTCGGCGATGCGAACCTCGCGCGACCCGTGCCGCGCCAGCAGGCCATCGGCCTCCAGCACGGAGCCCGGCGTCACCTCCAGCGCGGCCCGCGCGTCGGCGGCCGAGCACCGCAGCGGGACGGCCACCGGGATCGTCACCCCGGGCCCCGGCGGTCGCCGCGTGGCCAGCACCTCGGCCGGCTCGACGCGGTGCCCGGCCTCGACCAGCACACTCGCGCCGACGGGCAGGCGGACGCGGTGGACCGCGCTCACGCCAGATGCTCCGTCGACGGTGACGTCTCGCGGCCCAGCGCATCGCGCCAGGCGGCGAGCACCGCACGCCGATCGTCCGCTCGGCGCGGCAGCTGCACCGGCACGCCCCGCGCGTCCAGCACGAGGCCGACGGCCCCGCCGGTGGCGGTGGCCGTGATGCGCGGCGATCGCCGCGGCGCCCCGATGCTCACGCCCTCCCCCATCTCGATGCTGAGCTCCGCGGTCTGACCCGGCGGCAGCGGCACGACCTGCAGCTGCCCGACGCGCAGCTCGATCGGCGACGACGCCGGCCACCCCGAGCGGTGAACGGTCACCCGCATCGCCGGCCTGCCCGCGTCGCCACCGCGGGTCACGACGGTCGTGCCGAGCGGGACCAGGAGGTCCTCGGCGAGGAGGCCGATGCCCTCGCCGATCTCGGCGTCCGGGAGCGAGCCGAGCGGACCGAGCGTCGCGGCGGGGTCGATCGCGACCTGCGTGACACCCAGCGGCCGGACGCCGTCCAGCAGGATGCGCAGCGCCTGTGCCGGATGGGGCGCCGCCGCGATGGTCCGCCCCGCGCCGACCAGCAGGTCCAGCGGGCCGACGCCGCCCTCCTCGATGAGGGCCGCGGCCTGGAGCCGTGCCGCCACCTGCGTGGCGTGGAGCTCCTCCGCCGTCTCGGGCAGCGTCGCCGGTCGCGCGGCGAGGGTCTGGAGCACGTCGGCGATGGCGGCGTCGTCCCCGGCGTCCCCGGCCAGCCGCGCGACGCGGGCGGCGGCGCCGGGCATCGCCGCGAGCCCGGCAAGGCCGCCCTGGGCATGCACGCGCGTCGCGAGCGTGCCGTCCGGCTCGGCCAGGGCTCGCACCGCGGCGCGCGCCCCGACGTCGACGGCGAGCACGCGCAGCCGGCTGCGGGACGCCAGCGCGGCCACCGCGCGCGGGAAGCTCATGGCGGCCAGGTTCGTCTCCGGCTCGCCGCCGCCGATGGCGGCGATGAGGTCCTGCAGGTGCTCCCGCAGCGCGTCCGGTGTCTCGCGGCGTCCGTCCGGCCGGGGGTTCGGGACGCTCGTCACCGAACCGGGCTCGAAGAGCGCCTCGACCTCCTGGGCCAGATCCGCGCTGCCGGCCCACACCACCGGCCCGCCATCCGGCCGCCTGGCGGCGGCGGCAAGCGCGGCCGCCTCCAGCGCGCGCGGGCTGCGCGTGCCGTCGAAGCCCCCGGCCAGCAGCCACGCGTCCACCTCGGCCTGCTGCAGCAACGAGAGCCGATCGGCGAGCGAGCGGCCGTCGTCCAGGCTCACGACGTCGACCACGCTCCAGCCGGCCGCCTCCGCCGCGCGCCGAGCCGCGCCCCCGGAGAGCTCGCGCGACACGGCCACCACCACCAGCCGGCGAGGCTGCCGCGCCGTGTGGCACTCGATGCGCGGCGCGCCCGCCACCAGCTCGTCCAGCCGGTCGACGAGTCGCGCGTCGGCCGCCTCCGCCAAGCGCTCCACCAGCGAGCGCCGCAGCTCGGCGGCGCCCCACGCCGTCGGTTGCGCCGCGTGGGCCACCACCCGCCACCGGCCGCGGACCACGCCGATCGCCGACGCCTTGGCCCACGCGGAGCCCACGTCCAGCAGCAGGGCGAGCTCGGCGTCCACCACCGTCATCCGCCGATCCTCAACCAGTCGCCCAGCAGGAATCCGATGCGGTCGAGCAGCAGGATCAACCGCGAGAACAGCAGGTAGCCGAACCAGCCGCCGATGCCGGCGAGCAGGAGCCAGCGCCCCGCGCTGGCCGCCGGTCGCAGGAGCCGCCCGCGCGGCACGCCGCGCACGAAGCTGAGGAGCACGAGCACCGTGATCACGCCGGCCGCGACCGTCGCGATCGTCGTCGCCACGTCCTCGCCACCGCGCACGCTGACCGCCGCCAGCTGCGGCAGGAGGGTTCCCACCACCGCGCCGCCGAGGGCGAACGCCGCCAGCGCCCCGATGGCCACCGACAGCGGGACGGCTCCCACCGCCCGCGGCAGCCACGGTGCCCCGGTCGCCGCGCCGACCAGCGCGACCGCGAGCCACAGCTCCGGGCGTCCGCCCGGATCGGCCATGAGCGGCGCGACCACGCGCGGCACCAGCAGCTCGGTGATGACGATGAGCGCCAGGAAGCCGGTCGCCAGCCCGGCGAGCAGGTGCTGCGACCAGCCGAACAGCCGTCGCTCGCCCAGCAGTCCACCGAGCACCACCAGGGTCGCCGCCGCGGCCACCCAGGTGGCGATCGCGTCGGCCGGCGTGGCACCGAAGAAGCCGGTCATGCCGCCTCCGTCCGCGGCCCAGGGGGCGTGCGTGCAGCGTCGGACCGTCCGCCACGTCGGACCAGGGCCGCGAGCAGCACGCCGATGGCGACCACCAGGCCGACGGCCACGCCGGTTCGGCTCGGCTCGCGCGGCTCGAGGAACCGATCCAGCCGCTCGACGTCGAGCGTGGCCCGGTACGCGGCCCCGTCGCGTGGCGTGCCCAGCAGCGCGTCGACCTGGCCGGTGGCCAGGTACGGCCGCAGCTCGGGCAGCAGGATCGTCGGCGCCACGGCCAGCAGTGGCAGGCCCGGGACGCGCGGCAGCACCTGCTCGACCCATGCTCGCGGCCCGAGGTCGTTGCCGCCCACGACGACGATGGCCTGGGCCCCGGCCAGGCCATCGGTGGCGAGCACGCCGGCCAGGGCGCCGTCCGCCTCGATCGGCAGGCCGGCGCGCGTGAGGCGCACCAGGGCCGCCTCGGCGCCCGGCACGAAGCCGAGGTCCAGGATGCGACGCGCGTTCACCGTGCCGCGCTGCAGCCGGTCCAGCTCCGCGAGGGCCAGGGCGCGGCCCTCCGGCGTGACGCTGACGATCGCCAGGCTCGCCTGGCGGTAGAGCAGGTCGGCCAGCAGCGCCCGGACGGTCGGGCGGATCTCGGCGTAGGTGCCGAGGTCCGGGTCGAAACCCACCACCACGGTCGATCGCGGCGGCAGCGCGTCCAGCGCCTGCGTCATGCGATCGGCCTCGGTGGTGTTCGACGACGCAAGCCGAAGCCACCCGACCGACGGCGCCAGCCACGCGACCGCCAGCAGCAGGAGCAGCAGCAGGGGTGCCAGGCGGATCGCCAGCAGGCGGTCACTCATCTCCGGCACCGATGCCGAGCATGGTGCGCGCCGCCACCACGGCGCCCAGGATGGCGATGCCCAGCAGCAGGCCCCGGAAGACGCCGCCGATGGGCACGGCCAGCGCCCACGCGGCCGCTCCGTCGAGCCAGCCGCCGGCCGTGCCCCCGACCGGCAGCAGGAGGACCAGGATCGCGACCGCCGCGAGGGCCATCACGATCGCCTCGCGGCTGCGCGCCGAGATCGAGCGCTGGAAGGCGAGCAGCGTGCTCACGAAGAGCAGCCCGAAGAGCGAGGCACCCAGCGGCACGAGCAGGGCGTTCAGGATCCACAGCACCGCCGGATCGGAGGCGCCGCTCGCGCCGGGCCGCAGCCCCGCCAGGAGCACGGCCGCCATGCCCGCCAGCACGAGCACCGCGCCGACCGGATCGCCGCGTCGGCGCCACAGGTCGCCGGCGCGACGGACGGCCAGGGCGGCGACCGCGGCCAGGGCCGCGCCGGCGGAGACGAGGATCGCCGCGTCCACGACGATCCCGGCCAGCTCGCCGAGGGACGCGTTGACGACGAGGTAATCGACGAGCAGGAGCAGGCCGGCGACGACGACCAGCGCCGGAATCGTGGCGCGTCTCACCCGCCGCTGGTCCCGAGCAGGAACGGCACCAGGTCCACGACGTCCAGCAGCGCCAGCACGCTGACCAGGATGGCCACCAACACGGCCATGGCGATGAGCCGGTTCGCCGCCGTCACCGCCGTGCGCTCCTCGACGACGGCGCCGAGGTCGGCGGCGACCTGGAACGGCTCCGGGCCGACGAGGCCGTCCGGCGAGGCGAGGAGGACCGTCCCCGCCTGCGACGCCTCCGCGGTCCCGGCGGTCAGGGACCCGGCCGTCCCTCGCAGGCCGGCCAGGTGGAGCTGCGCCTCCTCGCGCAGGCTGCCGATCGCGATGGCCGCTGCCGGGCGCGCTCGCGCGGTGAGGGGCAGGCCGGCCGCCACGCCGCGGCCCTCGCCCACCATCACCACCCTCGAGCGCCCGACGCGCTCCTCGGTCGACGTCCGCCGATGGGCGGCATCGATGGTCACCTCCGCGACCACGCCGGCGAGCGGATCGTTGGTCAGGACGCGCAACGGCACGCCGCTGCGCGCGGCCGCGCGCGCGACGTGATCCAGCACCGGCATGGCGGCCAGGGTCTGGAGCCGCGCCAGCGCATCGGTCGAGCGGGCGATCCCGGCGGCGCCGATCGACACGACCGCATCCGTCCCGGCCTCCGCGGCCAGCGCCATGGCGCGGCCGATGGCGCCCAGCCCACCGGCGTCGCCCGACGTCCAGCGCGTCACCGGACGAGCCACCAGCTGCAGCAGGACGAGGAGGATGCCGAGCACGACCAGCGTCGGGCCCACCTCGAAGCGCAGCGAGGAGGCGCTCAGCACCTCGCTGACGAAGCCGAGGACCTCGCCGACCAGGTCAGCGGGGCTCGGCACGCGATCGCTCCAGCTCGTCGAGCCCGTCGGTCAGCCGTTGCAGCGCAGCCTCGTCCGCCATGAATCGCGCCAGACCGCCGGTCCGCGACCCGCCGATCGCGCGGAGCAGCGGGCCCACGGCGGCACCGAGGTCCGACAGGAGTGGCGCCATGGGTCGGTGGGACTCGGCGAGGAGCCGCGCCGGCTCCGTCAGTCCGCGCGCGTCGAGGGCGCGCGCCAGGCGCTCCGCGGCATGGTCGCTCATCGGATTCCGGCGCGGTGGGCGGCCAGCACGGCCGCCACGGCGCGCGTCTCCGCCACGTTCCCAGTGGCGATGACGACCGACTCCAGCGGTTCGGTGGCCGCGTCGTACAGCGTGGCGACCAGGACCTCGGCCGCCTCGGACGGATCGAATGCGCCGTGCTCGGTGCCGAGGAGCGAGAAGGCCACGCGGCGCAGCTGAAGCGGCGCCACGAAGGCCAGCGCGGACCGCACGCCGCTGCGCAGCTGCTCCGGATCCGCGCGACGGTCGTGCCCGACCGCGACCGCATGGATGACGTACGCGGCCGCCAGCGAGCCGGCGGTGGTGGCGATCGCCGTGCCGGGGGCGATCGGTCCCTGCTCGACGGCCGCGCGCTCGATCTCCGCGCCTCCATGACGGGCGATCGACGCGGCGGCGCCCGCGTTCATGAAGAGGGACTCGGTCGCGCCCACGACGAGCGCGTCCACCTCGAGCTCGGCGATCCCGCCCTGCCAGACGTCGATCTCGATCGGTGCTGCCATCGCTCGGTCTCGCTCGGTGCCTCGCTTGGTCGGTCAACCGGCGCCGAGGTGGAGCCGTGGTAGGCGCCGCCGCAGCGCGGTGGTGACCTCGTAGTTGATCGTCCGCCGCTCGCCGGCCACCTCGTCGGCCGTGATCCGCGCGCCCCCCTGCTCGCCGATGAGGACGAACTCGTCGTCGTAGGTTACACCAGCCACCCCGCCCAGATCGACGGTCAGACCGTCCATGCTCACGGCCCCGACGATGGGGGCGCGCTGCCCGCGCACCAGCACCGAGCCGTTGTTCGCGTGCGCCCGTGGCCAGCCGTCGCCGTACCCGATGCCCAGCGTCGCGATGCGCGTCGGTCGCGCCGCCCGGTACCGCAGGCCGTAGCCGATCGCCTCGCCGGCGTCGAGGTCGAAGAGCCGCAGCGGGCGAGCCTTCAAGCTCAGCGCCGGCCGCAGTCCGATGTCTCGTTCGGTCACCCAGGACGGCAGCATCCCGTACAGCGCCAGCCCGGGCCGCACCGCGTCGACCATGCGCACCACCTCGGCCACGATGTCGCCCGTCGCGCTGACGTGGACGAGCCCCGGGTCGATGCCGGCCGAGCGCATCGCATCGAGCGTGCGGGCCAGGCGCAGCAGCTGGACGTCGGTGTACGCGTCGTCCTCGCCGGGGACGGCGAGGTGGCTCATGGTCCCGGCCAGCGTCACCCGCGGCGACGCCGCAACCCGGGCGGCCAGCGTCAGCGCCTCCTCGGGCGTCGCGCCCTGGCGGCCGAGCCCCGTGTCGACCTTGACGTGGACGCCGACCCGCGAGCCGGCCGCCTCGGCCGCCCGTTCCAGCCATCCGATGGCGCGCTCGTCGTAGACGATCGGCTCGAGGCCATGCGCGACGATCTCGTCCGCCTCCGTGGCGCCGATCCCCCACAGCACCAGCAGGGGCACGCCGATCCCGGCCTTCCGCAGCCCGATCGCCTCGTCGATGGTCGCGACCGCCAACCGCTCGACTCCCTCCGCCACGAGGGTTCGCGCGACCTCGACATCCCCGTGCCCGTACGCGTTCGCCTTGACCACGCCGATGACCGAGGCTCCGGGACTCAGGTCGCGCACGACGCGCAGGTTCTGGCGGATGGCCGCGTGGTCGACCTCGATCCACGCCCGGTGCGGGCTGCCGGGCTCCGTCATCGGTCCTCCGGCTCGGGAGTGCGCAGCCGTGTGGCGGCGGCCGGCAACAGCGCCGCGATGTCGCGCGCCAGCACGCCGGCCCGCCCGATGCGCGCCTCCGCCAGCATGCCGGCGGTGCCGTGCAGCGCGACGCCGCACACCGCCGCCTCGAATGGCTGGACGCCCGCCGCCAGCAGCGCACCGATCGCCCCGGCCAGTACGTCCCCGCTCCCCGCGGTCGCCAGCGCCGGCGTGGCGATGGCCGAGGTCATGGCGCGACCGTCGGGGGCCGCGATGACCGTCGCGGCGCCCTTCAGCACCACCACCTGCCGGAATCGCGCGGCCGCCACCGCGGCGGCCGTGGCGCGCCCCTCGTCGTCGCCCGGGTCCATGACCTCGGTCCCGGTGAGCCGCGCGAATTCCCCGGGGTGCGGCGTGAGCACCAGGCTGCCGCGCACGCCCTCCCACCAGCGCGGGACGGTGGCCAGCGCGTTGAGACCGTCCGCGTCGACGACGCAGGGACGGTGGACCGCCTCGATCAGCTGTCGCGCGCGTCGCTGCCCGGCCGGCTGACGGCCGAGGCCGGGTCCCACCACCAGCGCGTCGCGGTCGGCGGCGGCCGCGGCGATGGTCCGCCAGCCCGACGGGGCGACCAGCCCACGGCCCTCCTCGTCCAGGGGGAGCCAGGTGAGCTCCGGCACCCCGGCCGCCAGGTGACCGACGATCGATTCGCCGATGGCCACCTCCACCAGGCCGGCGCCGGCGCGCATGGCGCCGAGCCCGCTCAGCAGGGCCGCACCTGGATAGCTGAAGGACCCGGCCACGACCAGCACCGAGCCGAAGGTGCCCTTGTGCGCCCGGTCGGACCGATCCGGCAGGTGGTCGACGAGCCAGCGCGCGGTGATCGGGGTGGCGGAGGCCATGGGATGCGCTCAGTCGTGCCGGCGGTGCGCAACGGCCACCGCGACGGCGAGGTGCCGCTCGTGGGAGATGGAGACGGTGACCTCATCCAGGTCGAGGTCCTGCGCGCGGCGCGCGGCGCGGCCGTGGAGGCTGACCTGCGGCGCGCCGGCACGGTTCGGCAGGATCTCGATCTCACGCCAGCCGACGCCACGCACCCCGAGGCCCAGCACCTTGCTGATCGCCTCCTTCGCCGCCCAGCGCCCGGCGATACGGTGCGGCTTGCGGCCGCAGTAGCGCTGCTCGGGCTCGGTCAGGACGCGCAGCCGGAAGCGGTCGGGGAAGCGTCCCAGCACCGTGACGATGCGGTCGATGTCGATCAGGTCGATCCCGATGTCGTGCCGGCTCATCGCCGTGCAGCGTACCCGACTCCGCGCGTCTCCCCTACTCGACCGTCACCGATTTGGCGAGGTTGCGCGGCTGGTCGACGTCCGTGCCGCGGGCGACAGCGATCTCGTAGGCGAGCAGCTGCAGCGGCAGCACCGCGATCACCGGGCTGATCGCCTCCGGCGTCTCCGGGACGTGGAGCACGTCCTGCGCGTAGTGGTCGATGTGGTCGTCGCCCTCGGTCGCGATGGCGATGATCGGCGCCGAGCGTGCCCGCGCCTCGGCCACGTTGCTGACCACCTTCTCGTACAGCGACCCCTTGGTGGCGATCGCCACCAGCGGCGTCTCGGGATCGAGCAGCGCGATCGGACCGTGCTTCAGCTCGCCGGCGGCGTAGCCTTCGGCGTGGACGTAGCTCAGCTCCTTGAGCTTGAGGGCGCCCTCCATGGCGATCGGGAAGCCCAGTCCACGGCCGATGTAGATGAAGTCGCGCACGTTCGCGTAGCGGCGGGCGAGCTTCTTGATCTGCGGACCCAGCTTCAGCGTCTCCGCCGCCAGGCGCGGCAGCGTGCGCAGCGCCTGTCCGAGGACGCGCGCGCGGTGCTCCGGCATCCGGCCGCGCAGCTCGGCGACCTGCATCGCGATCATCTGGAGCACCAGCACCTGGGTGACGAACGCCTTGGTGCTGGCCACCGCGATCTCGGGACCGGCCTGCAGGTAGCAGACCGCATCCGCCCCGCGCGTGATGGCGCTGCCCACGACGTTGGTGACGACGGCGATCAGGGCGCCCTGCTCGGACGCCATCTTCAGCGGCGCCAGCGTATCGGCCGTCTCACCGGACTGGCTGACGCCGATGACCAGCGTGCGCTCGTCGATGGGCGGTGGGCTGTAGCGCATCTCGGACCCCACCTGCATGACGGCCGGGATGCCGGTCCAGTCCTGCAGCAGGTACGCGCCGACCTGGGCGGCATAGCTGGCCGTGCCGCAGCCCACGACGTAGATGCGCTCGATCTCCCGCAGCCGATCGGCGATCGGATCGAGCTCCTCCAGGTGCACCGCGCCGTTGCCGCTCACGCGGCCACGCAGGCACTCCTGGATGGCGTGCGGCTGCTCGTAGATCTCCTTCAGCGTGAAGTGCGGGAAGCCGCCCTTCTCGGCCGCCTCGATGTTCCAGTGGATCTCGGTGACCTCGCGCTCGACCTCGGCGCCATCCAGGCCCAGGATCCGGGTCCGCTCGGGCGTGACGTCGGCGATGTCGCCCTCGTGGAGGATGACGACGTTCTTGGTGTGCTCGAGGATGGCCGGCACGTCGCTGGCCAGGAAGCCCTCGCCGTCGCCGAGGCCCACGATCAACGGCACGTTCATCCGTGCGCCGACGATGCGGTCGGGATGGTCGGTGTGCATCACGCCGATGGCGTAGGCGCCCCGCACCTCCCCCAGCGCAACTCGCACGGCCTCGACCAGGTCGCCCGAGTACTTCTCCTCGATCAGGTGCGCGAGCACCTCGGTGTCCGTGTCGGAGGTGAACCGATGCCCGCCGGCGGCGAGGCGCTTCTTCAGCTCGCTGTAGTTCTCGATGATCCCGTTGTGGATCAGCGCCAGCTTGCCGGTGCAGTCGACGTGCGGGTGCGCGTTCGTGTCGTTCGGCGGCCCGTGGGTCGCCCAGCGCGTGTGACCGATGCCGGGATGCCCGGCCGGGGCGTCGCCGTTGAGGTGCTCGGTCAGGTTGGTCAGCTTGCCGGCCTTCTTCTCGAGGAAGACGTTGCCCGACTCGGTGAGGACGGCGATCCCGGCCGAGTCGTAGCCGCGGTACTCGAGGCGGCGGAGGCCCTCGAGCAGGATCGGCGCCGCGTCACGCGGTCCGACGTACCCGACGATGCCGCACATGGGGAACCTCCTCGCCGGCGGCCGGCGCTAGTTGAGTCGTGCCTCGGCGAGCGTGGCCAGCTCGCGGGCGATGCGTTCGATCTCGTCGACATCGTCGCCCTCGACCATGATCCTGATCTTGGGCTCCGTGCCGGATGGGCGGACGAGGATCCGTCCCCGATCGGCCAGCTGCCGGATGGCGGCGCGCACGGCGTCGGCGAAGACGGCATCCGCCTCCCACTCGTCCTTGCGGCGGACGGCCGAGTTTAGCATCACCTGCGGAAGCCTCGGAATGGCCGCGGCCAGCTCGGAGAGCGGCCGACCGGCCGCGCGGACGGATCGGACCAGCTCGATGGCGGTCAGGAGGCCGTCGCCGGTGGTGGCGCGGTCGCGGAAGATGATGTGGCCGGACTGCTCGCCGCCCAGGATGCCGTCCTCGCGGTGCATCGCGTCCAGGACGTGGCGATCCCCGACCGGCGTACGAACCACCCGGCCTCCCGCTGCGACGACGGCGCGTTCCAGGCCGCCGTTGCTCATGACGGTGGCCACCAGGACCCCGTTGCGCAGCGTGCCCTCGGCCAGGCGCTCCAGGGCGCAGATGCCCATGATCGCGTCGCCGTCCACGATCTGGCCGCGCTCGTCGATGGCGATCAGCCGGTCGGCGTCGCCGTCGAAGGCCAGACCGAGGTCCAGCCCCGCAGCAGTGACGGTCGCAGCCAGCCGTTCGGGGTGGGTCGACCCGCAGCCGTCGTTGATGTTCACGCCGTCCGGCGCATCGAACAGCACCGTGACCTGGGCTCCAAGGGAGCGGAACAGGTCCGGCGCGATCACGCTGGCGGAGCCGTTCGCGCAGTCCACGCCGATGCGCAGGCCGGCGAACGCGTCTCCCGCCGCCTCGGCCAGGTGGCGGCGGTAGGCGTCGACGGAGCCTCGGTCCACGCGCACCCGCCCGAGCTCGTGGTTGCGCAGCGTGATGCGTGCGTCGTCGGAGTCGATGAGCGCCTCGAGCGCCGCCTCGGCCGCGTCGTCGGCCTTCACGCCGTCCAGCACGACCTTCAGGCCGTTGTCGGGCGCCGGATTGTGGGAGGCGGAGACCATGACGCCGGCCACGAACGGCCCGGCGGCGGAGGCGTGGACCAGGCACGGCGTGGTGACCACGCCCAGGTCGGCGACATCGGTGCCGGTGGCCTTCAGGCCGGCGCCGAGGGCGGCGCTCAGCATCTCGCCCGAGCGCCGGGTATCGCGACCCAGGACGACCGAGCGGCCGACGCCGCCGAACCTGGTGCCGACCGCATGCCCCAGCCGGAAGGCGAGATCGGCCGTGATCTCCGTGCCGACCTCGCCGCGGATGCCGTCGGTCCCGAATCGGTTCCCCATCAGGGCGCTGGGGTCGGCGCGGGGGTCGCGGCGGCGGGCGCCACGATCTGCACCGGTACCGACGGCGGTGACACGCCCAACAGCTCCACGCCGTCGGGCAGGCCGGAGATGGTCGGGTTGATCGTGTAGGCGCCGGGGGCCAGGCCGGCCACGTTGAGCGTCGGCGTGAGCTGCGCGGCCGTGAGGCCGCTGAGCACCTGGCCAGGGCCGCTGAGCGTGACCGAGACCTGGTCCAGGCCGGGCAGGCAGGCGTTGGCGCCGGCACCGTCGCACACCAGGCCCAGGATGAAGACGCGGCTCGAGACCGACGGGACGATGGTGGCCGTGACGGTGACGCTGCCCTGCGTCCCATCGACCAGCTCCACGGCGTCGGGCAGGACGAGATCCACGTCGAACGTCTCGTCGGCGGAGAGCCCTCCGATGTCGATCGGCTCGGTGAGGATCTCCGTGATCGGCTCGAGGTCCTCGGGCAGGCCGCGCAGCGTGACCGTGGACGGGTCGACGCTGATCGCCTCGAGCGCGAATCCCGGCGCCGGCGTGCCCTGGATGACGGGCCGCACGGGGATGGTGTCCGTCGTCTCCACCTGCTCGACGTTGATGGTCACCGACACCGACTCGGGTTGGACGTCCAGCAGCCCGCGGCCGACCGGCTGGCCCTCCACGTCGACCGGTTGCAGGCCGACCGGCTCGTTGAAGTCGATGCCCGACGCCGGGATCGAGACGTAGGCCATCACGCGGTCCACCAACGACACCACCGACGAGGGCCCGCGCACCTGCACCTCGCCGGGGTCGACCGTCGGGTCACCGATGCGCAGGCCGCTCGGCACCGTCCCGGTGTCCACGGCGACCGGGACGCTGCGCGTCTCCACCCGGTCGAGCGAGACGCGCACGAACTTCGGGTCGATCGAGAGCACCTGGATCCCGTCGGAGGCGGTCACGGTGATCGGCAGCTCCTGCGGCGCCGGCGCCCGCTCCATGTCGTACTCGGTCAGGTCGACGCGCGCCGTGAACGAGTCGGCCACCACGCTCTGCTGGCTGTCGCGCGCCGTCCGGTACGTGACCTCCACCAGGCCCAGGTCGCCACTGAGCACGAACACGTCGCTGGACGCGTTCTCCTGCCCGATGCGGACCTGGATCGTCGACTCGCTGAAGGAGCCCGAGAAGACCAGCCCGGTGTAGAGGACCGTCGACAGCAGCACGGCCGACAGCTTGAGATGCCAGTTGCGGATGAGCCAGCGCATCGGTCAGCGCCTCACCGGCCGGCCCTCGGTCCGGCTGCCCACGACGCGGGCCTCGGGGTCGATCGGCCCGGCCTCCGGCTCCTCGCCGCGCCCGATCTGCCAGCGTCCCTCGAGGGTGCGCCGCAGGAACGGGACGGCGCGGCGCGGGGCCTGCGGCCGGATCAGGTTGAAGATGCGCCGCCGCAGCTGCTCCTCGGTCAGGTTGCGCTCGATGCGACCGCGCACCACGACGCTGATGGAGCCGGTCTCCTCGCTGACCACGATGACGACCGCATCGGTCTGCTCGCTGATGCCGATCGCCGCCCGGTGACGGGTGCCGTAGCGCTCGGAGTCCAGCACGTTCTGGCTCAGCGGCAGCAGCACGCCGGCCGAGGTGATCTTCTCGCCGGCCACGATCACCGCCCCGTCGTGCAGCGCCGTGCCACGGTAGAAGATCGTCACCAGCAGCTCCGCCCGCAGGTCGGCGTGGACCGGCACCCCGGACTCGGTGGCCAGGTCCTGGAGGCCCGTCTCGCGCTCCAGCACGATCAGCGCGCCGTGCCGCGACCCGGCCAGGATGCGCGCCGCGCGGCTGATCTCACGCGCCACCCGCTCCGCGCTGGCCACCTCCGCGCTCACGAAGAAGCGATTGACGGAGCCGATGCGCCCGATCTGCTCCAGCGCCCGACGCAGCTCCGGCTGGAAGACGACCACGACCGCGAAGAGCCCCACCACCGCGGCCGTCTCCATCAGCCGGCGCAGGAGGTCGAGGCCGAAGAAGACGGCGGCCAGGTAGACCAGGTACAGGATCGAGAGCCCGATGACGATCCGCACCGCGCGGGTGCCGCGGATCAGGATGAACAGCCAGTAGATGACGAACGCGACGAGCGCGATGTCGATGATCGACGTCCAGCTCCCGCGCAGGTACGTATCGAAGAATTCGCGGATCGCGTCGATCACAGCTGCGTCAGGCTGTCCGATACGGGGAGGGTCCCGATGATACCAAAGAGCCCCGACCGATCCGGCCGGGGCTCTCGTGGTTGGGCGGGCGAGATGGGGTCAGCGCTTGGTGTACTGCGGCGCCTTGCGCGCGCGCTTGAGGCCGTACTTCTTGCGCTCCTTGGCCCGCGGGTCGCGGGTCAGCAGGCCGGCCTCGCGCAGCGCGGGCCGCGCGTCGGGATGCGCCGTGACCAGCGCCCGCGCGATCCCATGCCGGATGGCGCCAATCTGGCCGGAGACGCCGCCGCCGGCGACCAGGATGCTGGCCGAGTAGCGGCCCTCGGTCTCGGTCACCCGGAACGGCAGCTGGAGCGACCCGTCGCGCAGGGTGCCGCCGAAGTACTCGCCGGCGGGCTTGCCGTTGACGACGATGCCGCCGTCGCCCGGCAGCAGGCGGACGCGCGCGACGGCGGTCTTGCGCCTGCCCGTCCCGTAGACGTAGTTCGTGCTCACCGATCGTCCTTCCTGTTACAGCTCGACAGCGGTCGGCTGCTGGGCCTGGTGCGGGTGGTCCGCGCCGCTGTACACCTTCAGCTTCTTGAACATCGCGCGACCGAGGCGGTTCTGCGGCAGCATCCCCTTGACCGCCCGCTCGATCACCAGCTCCGGCTTGCGCTCCAGGAGCGCGGAGAGGCTCTCCTCGCGCAGGCCGCCCGGGTAGTTCGAGTGGCGGACGTAGGTCTTCTGGCGCAGCTTGTCGCCGGTCACCCGGATCTTGCCCGCGTTGACGACCACCACGTGGTCGCCGGTGTCGAGGTGCGGCGAGTAGATCGGCTTGTGCTTGCCCTCCAGCAGGGTGGCGATGCGTGTCGCCAGCCGGCCGAGGGTCTGGCCGGTCGCGTCCACGACCCACCAGCTGCGCTCGATCTCGCTCGCCTTGACGGCGTAGGTCTTCACGTTCCCTGCTCTCCGGTCATGCCTGTGTTGCTGCGGCTCCGCCTCGAGGCGGTGCCGGCTCGTTGTCGGTCTTCGGTTGCCATGGCTGATCCGCGGTAGACGACGCGCTCGAGCGTGAGCCCGCGCGCCGGTGCCGCGCGCCCGTCGAGGGCCCGCGCGCCGGCGGCTAGCAGCCGCTCGACGTCCTCCGGCGCCAGGCGACCTCGCCCGGCCTCCATCAGGAGCGCCACGATGCTGCGCACCATGCGTCGCAGGAACGCGTCGGCCGTCACGCGGACCTCGACGAGGCTCCCGCGACGCGTGACGCGCACCTCGGCGAGGTGCCGCACCGTCCGGCCGTGCGCATCGGCGCCGAGGGACGCGAAGTCGCGCTCCCCGACCATCCGATCCGCCGCAGCCTGCATGGCCGCGGTGTCCAGCCGGTCGTCGATCTCGAGCGTCCGATGCCGCTCCAGCGGCCGCACGTCGCCACCCATCCGCATCCGATAGCGGTAGACGCGCCACTGCGCGTCCCGCCGCGGATCGAATCCGGCGGGCGCCGCTCGGAGGGTCCGCACCGCCAGGTCGTCCGGCAGGACGGCATTGAGCCGCTTGCGGACGTCCGGCCACGTCCACTCCCGTCCGCGTCCGCGGCGCGGGAGACAGAACGCGGCCACCTGGCCGGTGGCATGCACCCCGGCGTCGGTTCGCCCGGCGAGACGGACGCGAATCCGCTCGCCGATCAGCCTGTTAAGCGCCCCCTCCAGCTCCCCCTGCACGGTCCGCGCATTCGGCTGGACCTGCGAGCCGGCGAAGGCCGTCCCGTCGTACTCGATCACCGCCATGGCACAGCGCCGGTCGGCGGTCATCGGTCCGTCGGTATGTGGTTGTGCCCGCCGTCGCTCAGACGAGCTCGATCTGGACGATCGGCGCCGCGTCGCCGGCACGCTGGCCGAGCTTCACGATGCGCGTGAAGCCCGAGCTGCGATCGGCGTACTTGGTGGCGATCTCGCCCATCAGCTTGTCGACGATCAGCGGCTCGTGCGGCATGCGGCTCACGAGCTGCCGCCGCGCATGGAGGTCGCCCCGCTTGGCGAGCGTGATCATCCCGTCCACGAGCCCGCGGACCTCCTTGGCCTTGGCCTCGGTGGTCTTCACCCGCTCGTAGCGGAGCACGGCGACGGCGAGGTTCGCCAGCATCGCCATGCGGTGGTCATCGGTCCGGCCGAGCTTGCGCCCGGCCACGCGGTGCGGCATCGACTCAGGACTCCCGGTCGAGCTCGGCGGCGGCGGCCTCGTCCAGCTCGGCGCTGGCGGGGAGGTCCGACTCGTCGGTGCTCATGGACGCCTGCTCAGGGCTGATGAAGCCGCGGAGCGCGAGGCGCTCCTTGAGCTCGTCCAGGCTCTTCTGACCGAAGTTGCGCATGCGCAGGAACTCCTCGTCGCTCAGCGACAGGACCTGGCCGATCTTCGTGATCGAGTTGCGCTTGAGGCTGTTGTACGCGCGCATCGGGAGGTCGAGCTCCTCGATCGGGGCGTCGAGCAGGTTGGCGCTCGGCGCCGCCGGGACGTCCTCCGTCCCGCCGGTCGACGGCCTGCCGATCTCGGCGAAGCGGCTGAACTCGCGGACCAGGATCTCGGCCGCCTCGCTCAGCGCCGCCTGCGCCGTGGTCGTGCCGTCGGTCTCGATCTCGAGCGACAGCTTGTCGAAGTTCGTCATCTGGCCGACGCGGGTCTTCTCGACCTGGTAGTTGACCCGGCGGACCGGGGAGAAGATGGCGTCCACCGGGATGACGCCGATCGGCATCTCCTCGGTGTGCTCGGCCGGGCGGTAGCCCATGCCGGTCTCGACGGTCAGGTCCATCTCGATCGACCCGGAGTCCGAGTCGAGGGTCAGGAGCACGAGGTCGGGGTTCACGATCTCGACGTCGGCCGACTCGTTGATGTCGGCCGCGGTGACCGGCCCGGCGCCGCGCTTGACGAGCTTGAGCGTGAGCGCGTGGCGCGCGAACGAGCGCAGCCGCAGCTTCTTCACGTTCAGCACGATCTGCGTCACGTCCTCCTTGACGTTCTCGATGGTGCTGAACTCGTGGAAGACGCCGTTGATCTGGATGCTGGTGACGGCCGCGCCCTCGAGGGAGCTCAGGAGCACGCGACGCAACGCGTTGCCCAGCGTGACGCCGTAGCCCTCCTGGAGCGGAGAGACCTCGAAGCGGCTCAGGTTTCCCTCGGTCTGCACCTCGTCGATGCGCGGGGTCACCGGGGCCGGCTGCTGCGGAGTTTCGAGTTCGATCATGGGAAGGGTGTGACTCCTAGCGCGAGTAGTACTCGACGACGAGCTGCTCGTTGAACTCGAGCGGCATCTGCTCGCGCGCCGGTTCGGCGAGCACCGAGCCCGACAGCTTCGTCGGGTCGACGCTCACCCAGTCGGGGATCTGGGCCGATCGCATGGTGTCGGCGGCGGTCTTGAAGAACTCCCGACCGCGGCGAGACTCGCGCACCTCGATGCGATCGCCGACCTTCACCGCGAAGCTCGGGATGTTGGTGGGACGTCCGTTGACCGCGAAGTGGCCGTGGCTGACCAGCTGGCGCGCCTGGGCGCGGCTGGAGGCGAAGCCCATCCGATAGACGACGTTGTCGAGGCGCATCTCGAGCATGCGCAGCAGGTTCTCGCCGGTCATGCCCTTGCGCTGCTCGGCCTTCTCGAAGTAGTTGCGGAACTGCTTCTCGAGCACGGAGTAGCTCTTGCGCACCTTCTGCTTCTCGCGCAGCTGGAGGCCGAACTCGCTCACCTTGCGGCGGCGCATGGTGTTCATGCCCGGGGGCGTGCTGCGGCGTTCGAAGGAGCACTTGCGGCTGTAGCAGCGGCTGCCCTTCAGGAAGAGCTTCAGCCCCTCGCGACGGCAGATGCGGCAGACGGCGTCGTTGTAGCGTGCCATGTCGATCCCTCTCTCAGACCCGGCGCCGCTTCGGCGGGCGGCAGCCGTTGTGCGGGATCGGCGTCACGTCGGTGATGGCGGTGACCTCCAGGCCGGCGGACTGGAGCGAGCGGATCGCCTGCTCGCGACCGCCGCCCGGGCCCTTCACGAAGACCTCGATCTGGCGCATGCCGTGCTCCATGGCGCGGCGCGCGGCCAGGTCGGCCGTCTGCGCGGCCGCGTACGGCGTGCTCTTGCGGGAGCCCTTGAAGCCGACGAGCCCGGCGCTGCCCCAGCTGATCACGTTCCCACCGGGATCGGTGATCGTGACGATCGTGTTGTTGAACGTCGACTGGATGTGCGCGTGCCCGGTCGGCACGTTCTTGCGCTCGCGCTTCTTCCCGCGCTGGGCGCGCTTTCGGTCTGCCATGGAACTCCCGTTACTTCTTGCGACGGACGCCGACGACCTTGCGGGCGCCGCGACGCTGTCGCGCGTTCGTCTTCGTGCGCTGCCCGCGGACCGGCAGGTTGCGCCGATGTCGCAGGCCCCGGTAGGAGCCGATCTCCATCAGGCGCTTGATGTTCATGCTGACCTCGCGCCGGAGGTCGCCCTCGACCTTGAACTGGCGATCGACCACCTCGCGGAGGCGGTTGACCTCGTCCTCGGTGAGGTCGCGGACGCGGGCATCCGGCGACACGTTGGCCGCCTGGATCACCTTGGCCGCGGAGGTGGGGCCGATGCCGTGGATATAGGTGAGGCTGACGATCACGCGCTTCTCGCGCGGGATGTCGACGCCACTGATTCGAGCCACGCTCTCGCTACCCCTGCCGCTGCTTGTGCTTGGGAATGACGCAAATGACCATCACCACGCCGGAGCGCCTGATCACCTTGCAGCGCTCGCAGCGGGGCTTCACGGAGGCAGAAACCTTCATCTCATCCTGTACGTGATGCGACCCCGGGTGAGGTCATAGGGACTCAGCTCGACACGAACGGTGTCGCCGGGCAGGATGCGAATGAAGTTCTGGCGCAGCTTCCCGGAGATGTGGGCGAGCACTTCGTGCCCGTTCTCCAGGCGCACCTTGAACATCGCGTTCGGCAGGGGGAGGATCACCTCACCCTCGACCTCGATGGCATCCTTCTTCGGCAAGCGACACGCACCCTCGTTTCAAGCTCTGGTCAGTTCAATGGGATTGACACACGGAAAGGCCGCCGCACAGGGCGACCCACGGAACGAGGAGTATACAGCAACGCTCCCCGACCGCACAAGGCAGCTCACGGTCGCTCCGTGAGCACGTCCGGGCCGTGCTCGGTCACCGCGATGGTGTTCTCGAAGTGCGCCGCCAGCTGCCCGTCCGCCGTGCACACGGTCCAGTTGTCGTCGGCGACGTACACGTCGTCAGCGCCGAGCGTGAACATCGGCTCGATGGCGAAGCACATCCCGGCCTCGATGAGCATCCCGGTCCCCGCGCGGCCGTAGTTCGGCACCTGGGGCTCCTCGTGCATGGCGCGGCCGATGCCGTGACCCACGAAGGGCCGCACGATCCCATAGCCGCGCTCGTGCGCGACCGATTCGATGGCGTGGCCCACGTCGCCAAGCCGGTTCCCCGGCATGGCGGCCGCGATGCCCGCCTCCATCCCCCGTCGCGTCATGTCGACCAGCTCGCTCACCTCGCGCGGCACGCTGCCGACGATCCAGGTGCGGGCACAGTCGGCATGCCAGCCCTCGACGATGCATCCGACATCGATGCTGACCACGTCGCCGTCCGCGATGCGGCGCCTCGAGGACGGGATGCCGTGGACGACCTCGTCGTTGATGCTGGCGCAGATGACGCCCGGAAACGGGGGGTTGCTGCCGTAGCCCTTGAACGACGGCACGGCCCCGGCGTCGCGCATCATGCGCTCCGCGATGGCGTCGAGCTCGCCGGTCGTGACGCCGGGCCGCAGCTCGGCGCGGAGCACGTCGAGGATGCCGGCCAGGATCTGGCCGGCGGCCCGCATGCGATCGATCTCGGCGGGCCGCTTGATCGTCGCGGCCCCGGTGCTGCGCATGCCCATCAGCGCGCGGCCTCGGGCTGGCCCAGGCGGGCCAGGATGGCCGCCGTCACCGCCTCGATGGGCTGGGTGCCGTCGAGCCGGTCGACCTTGCCGGCCGCCTCGTAGTGGTCGACGACGGCGAGCATCGGCGGGACCTGGCGGTCGAGCCGCGCGCGAACGACCTCGGGCCGGTCGTCGTCGCGCTGCCGGAGCCGCGTCCCGTCGTTGTCGCAGATGCCCGGGACGCGCGGCCGGTCCTTGGTCTCGTGATAGGGCGTCCCGCAGGTCGGGCAGATCCAGCGACCGGCGACGCGCCGGACGAGCTCCTCGACCGGCACCTCGATGTAGAAGACGCGTCGGATCCCCTCCCCCTGGTCCGCCAGCGTCTGGTCCAGGGCGGCCGCCTGGCCGACGGTCCGTGGGAACCCGTCCAGGATGGCGCCCTGCGCCGCCTCGGGGCGCGCGAGCTCCTCCATGAACATGCCGATGGTGATCTCGTCCGGCACGAGCTCGCCGCGCTCCATGTAGACGCGCGCCTCCTCGCCGAGCGGCGAGCCCGCCGCCATCGCCGCGCGGAACAGGTTGCCGGAGGCGAGGTGCGGGATGCCGAGCTCGTCGGACAGGATCGAGGCCTGGGTCCCCTTGCCGGCGCCGACCGCGCCGACGAGGAGGAGGATCAGCCGGTCGCCGTGGCGGCCGGCGGGCGCATCGGTCACCGGATGAAGCCTTCGTAGTGGCGCATCATCATCTGCGCCTCCAGCTGCTTCATCGTCTCGACCACCACGCTGACCACGATCAGGATGCTGGTGCCGCCGAGCTGCAGGTTGTTCGTGCCCGGGATGATGGCGGTGAGGATGTACGGCAGCACGGCGATGACGCCCAGGAAGAGGGCGCCGCCCAGCGTGATGCGGTTCGTCACGCGGCCCAGGAACTCCTCGGTCGGCTTCCCGGGCCGGATGCCGGGGATGAAGCCGCCGTTCTTGCGCAGGTAGTCGGCCGTCTGGTCGGGCCGGAACTGGAACGCGGTGTAGAAGTAGGTGAAGAAGACGACCAGCAGGAAGTAGAGGCTGCCGTACAGCAGCAGGTTGTTCGTCCCGTTCAGGTTCGTGCTGATCCAGCTCGACACGTTCCGGACCCAGTCGATGTCGCTGGTCGTGAAGTAGGCGGCGATCTGCGCCGGGAAGAGCAGGATGCTGACGGCGAAGATGATCGGGATGACGCCGGCCATCGTGACCTTCAGCGGCAGGTACTGGGTCTGGCCCTGGTACATGCGCCGCCCGCGCACCCGGCTGGCGTACTGCACCGGGATGCGGCGCTGGCCCTCGTTGATGAAGACGACCGCGGCGATGATCAGCACGCCGAGGATGGCGAACGGGATGATGCGGCCCAGCGCATCGGGCTGCCCGAGCGTCGGACCGACCTGCTGCGGGATGCTGCCGACGATGCCGGCGAAGATGATGAAGCTGATGCCGTTGCCCAGGCCCTTCTCGCTGATCAGCTCGCCGAGCCACATCAGCAGGACGGTGCCGGCGGTGAAGCTCAGCAGCAGGCTGATGGTCTGGATGCTGAACAGCGGGCTGGCCGGGATCACGCCGTTGGCGCTCAGCAGCACGCTGATGCCGTAGCCCTGCGCCAGGGCCAGCGGCACGGTCAGCAGGCGGGTGTACTGGTTGAGCTTGTTGCGGCCGTACTCACCCTCGCGCGAGAGCTCCTCGAGCGACGGGATCACGCCGCGCATCAGCTGCATGATGATGCTGGCGTTGATGTAGGGGTTCACCCCCAGTCCGATGATCGAGGCGGCCGCCAGGCCGCCGCCCGAGAAGATGTTCAGGATGCTGAGCAGCGGGTTGCTGGTGAACAGGTCGGTCAGGGCGGCCGTGTTCACGTTCGGCACCGGAACGTTCGTCAGCGCTCGGAAGACCAGCAGGATCCCGAGCGTGAAGAGGATCTTGCGCCGGATGTCCGGCGCGCGGAGGGCGGTGGCGACCGTCTCGATCAAGCCTCGGTCTCGCTTTCGGTCTCAGCGGTCTCGGTGGGCTCCGTGGTCTCTGCGGCCTCGGCAGGCTCAGCGGCCTCGGCAGGCTCAGCGCCCTCGGTGGGCTCGTCGGCCGCTTCGGTCTCCTCGGCGACCACGGCCTCGGCGACGGGCTCCTCCTCCTCGACCGGCGCGTTGTCCGGCCAGCTGAGACGCTGGACCGTGCAGCCTGCGGCGTTGAGCTTGTCCAGCGCCGTCCGGCTGAAGGCGTGCGCGTGGATCGTGATGCCCGACGGCGCGTCGCCGTTGCCGAGCACCTTGACCGGCAGCTTCGTGTCGCGGATCAGGCCGTCGTGGGCGAGCACGTCCGGGGTGACCAGGGTGCCCTTCTCGATGCCGGCCAGCTTGGCCAGGTTGAGCGGGGCGTACTCGATCCGTCCGCGGTTGCGGAAGCCGTGGAGCTTCGGCGTGCGAACGTGGAGCGGCGTCTGCCCGCCCTCGAACCAGGCGGGGATGCTGGCGCCGGCGCGCGACTTCTGGCCCTTCGTGCCGCGCCCCGCGGTCTTGCCGCGCCCGGAGCCATGGCCGCGCCCGACGCGACGCGCCGGCTTGCGCGACCCGGGAGCCGGGTGCAGATCGTGGAGCTTCACTTCGTGTCCTCTTCCTGTGCCGAGCCGGCGGGCTCCTCCACCTCGAGGAGGAACGCGACACGGCGCAGCATGCCTCGGTTCTCGGGGGTGTCCGCCACCTCGACCGTCTGGTGCAGCCGATGCAGGCCGAGCGCCCGGACGGTGCCGCGCGCGCCGGCGTTGTGGCCGATGGTCGATCGGACGAGCTTCACGCGCAGCGCGTCGCTCGGCTTCGCCTTACCGGCCACGGCGGTCACCTCCCACGTTCATCGGCTCGCGCCGCTCCGGGATCTCGTGCGGGCGTCGCGCCATCTCGGCGCCGCGCTTGCCCAGGAGGTCCTCCGCCGTGCGCCCGCGCAGGGCGGCGATGTCGTCGGCCGAGCGCAGCGCCTTCAGGCACTCGATCGTGGCGCGGACGACATTGATCGGGTTGGTCGAGCCCTGCGCCTTGCTCAGCAGGTCGCGGATTCCGGCCGCCTCGACGACCGAGCGGACCGAGCCACCCGCGATGACGCCGGTGCCCGCGCTGGCGGGCTTGAGCATCACCTTGGCCGCACCGAAGTTGCGGTGCACCTCGTGGGGGATGGTGCTGCCGACCAGCGGCACCTTGATCAGGTGCTTCTTCGCGTCCTCGACGCCCTTGCGAATCGCCTCGGGCACCTCGCCGGCCTTGCCGATGCCGGCGCCGACGTTGCCGTTGCCGTCGCCGACGACCACCACCGCACTGAAGCTGAAGCGGCGGCCGCCCTGGACGACCTTGGCGACGCGATTGATCTGGACGACCTTCTCTTCCAGGTTGAGCTTGGACGGGTCGATCCGTGCCATGCGCTGTCTCCTCTCGCTACAGGTTGAGGCCGCCCTCGCGGGCGCCCTCGGCGAGCGAGCGGACCCGCCCGTGGTACTGGTAGCCGCCCCGGTCGAGCACGACCGCCTCGACGCCCGCGGCCTTCGCCCGCTCGGCGAGGGCCCGGCCGACGGCGCGCGCCGAATCGACCTTGGTCGACCCGCCGAGCTCCGACTCGCGGCTCGAGGCCGCGGCCAGGGTCCGGCCGGTGGTGTCGTCGATGACCTGGGCGTAGATGTATTTCGCGCTGCGGAAGACCGACAGGCGCGGGCGCTCCGCCGTTCCGGTGATCCGGAGCCGAAGGCGCTCGTGGCGCTTGCGACGCAGGACGTCGCGAGACAGGTTCGTCATCGGTCTCCTCAGCCTCCGACCTTGCCGGCCTTGCCGGCCTTGCGGAGGATGTGCTCACCCGCGTACTTGATGCCCTTCCCCTTGTACGGCTCCGGCTTGCGCTGCGAGCGGATGTAGGCGGCGGTCTGTCCGACCAGCTCCTTGTCCGCGCCGAAGACGCCCAGGCGGGTCGGGCTCTCGAGCCGGAACTCGATGCCCGCCGGGGGATCCACCTCGACCGGGTGCGAGTAGCCGAGCGCGAGCACCAGCTTCGGACCCTGCAGCTGCGCGCGATAGCCGACGCCGCTGATCTCGAGGTTCTTGGTGAAGCCGGTCGTGACGCCGGTGATCATGTTGTTGATGAGGGTGCGGGTCAGGCCGTGCAGCGCCCGGTGGCGCGGCTCGTCGGTCGGGCGGACCACGCGCAGCGTGCCGTCCTCGCGCTCGAGCGTCATCTCCGGATGGATCTCACGCTCCAGCGTGCCGAGCGGGCCCTTGACGCGCAGCCGGCTCCCCTCCTGGGTGACCTCCACTCCACTGGGGAGCGAGATCGGCAGTCGTCCGATTCGAGACATGCGGTCGCTCCTTACCAGACGTAGCAGAGGACCTCGCCGCCGAGGTTCTGCTTCCGGGCATCGCTGCCGGTCATGATCCCGCGGGAGGTGGAGAGGATGGCCAGGCCGAGACCGCCCAGGACGCGGGGGATCTCCGTCTTGCGCGCGTAGACGCGCAGGCCCGGCTTGCTGATGCGCTTGAGGCCGGTCACCACCGGCGTGCGGCCCTCGACGTACTTGAGGCGCATGGTCAGGAGCTCCTGGACGCCGTCGGGCTGCGTCTCGTACGACTCGATGAAGCCCTCCTCGGTCAGGATCCGCGCGATCTCGCGCTTCATCCGGGACGAAGGGAGCGTCAGCTCCTTGTGGCGCGCCGCGCTGGCGTTGCGGATGCGCGTCAGCATGTCGGCGATCGGATCGGTCACGTTCATCTCGTGTGGTTCATCTCCTCGGCGGTGGTTCGCTCCCGCCCTCGTGCGGGTGGCGCCTTCCGCTGATGGCGGGCCGGACGGGTCCGGACCCTCGTCAGCGAGCCGGTGGCTACCAGCTCGACTTCGTCACGCCCGGCAGCTGGCCCAGCAGGGCCCGCTCCCGGAAGCAGATTCGGCACATCGCGAAGCGCCGCATGTAGGCGCGCGGCCGTCCGCAGATCGAGCAGCGGTTGTGCTCTCGAACCTCGAACCGGCTCTTGCGCTGCGACTTCGCGATCATCGACTTCTTGGCCATGGGCTCGTCCTGTCGTCCTTTCAGGCGCTCTGGAACGGCATGCCGAGGAGCTCGAGGAGCTTGCGCCCCTCCTCATCGGTCTTCGCCGTCGTCACGATGCTGATCTCGAGCCCGCGCAGGCGATCGATCTTGTCGTAGTCGATCTCCGGGTACACGAGCTGCTCGCGGAGGCCGAGGCTGAAGTTGCCTCGACCGTCGAACGAGCGGGTCGGGATGCCCCGGAAGTCGCGGATGCGCGGCAGCGCGAGCGACAGGGTCCGCTCGAGGAAGTCGTACATGCGCTGGCCGCGCAGCGTCACCTTGGCGCCGATCGGCATCCCGGTGCGGAGCCGGAACTGCGCGATGCTGCGCTTGGCGCGCGTCACGATCGGCTTCTGCCCGGTGATGGTCGTCAGGTCGCCGACCGCGGCGTCGAGCGCCTTGGCGTTGGCGATCGCCTCTCCCAGGCCGATGTTGACCACGACCTTCTCGAGGCGCGGGATCTGCATCGAGTTCGTGTAGCTGAACTCGCGCTGGAGCGCCGGCACGATCTCCTCGTGGTAGCGCTGGCGCAGCCCGGAGTACGACGGCGCCTGATACGTGCCCGTGCTGGCACGACCGTTCGTCGCCTTCTCGTCGCCGTTGCCCGACGCCTCAGGCTTCGGGGCCGCCTTGGCCGCCGTGCCGCGAGCGCGGGTCGTCTTCTTCTCCTCGGGGCTCACTTGCTCGACACCTCGATCTGCTCGCCGCACTGCTTGCAGACGCGCACGCGTCGCCCGTCCTCGAGCTGCTGATGCCCGATGCGGGTCGGCTTGTTGCAGCGCGGGCAGACCACCTGGACATTGCTGATGTGGATCGGCACGGGCAGGTCGATGATCCCGGCCTGCTGGGTGCGAGCCCGCGGACGCTGGTGGCGCTTGGCCATGTTCACGCCCGGGATCACGACCCCGTAGCCACGCTTGGTCTTCTCGACACGCTCCACGGTGCCGCGCTTGCCGCGGTCCTTGCCCGCCAGCACGAGCACCGTGTCGCCCCGTCGTACGTTCATCGCTAGAGCACCTCCGGGGCGAGCGAGACGATCTTCATGTAGTTGCGCTCCCGGAGCTCGCGGGCCACCGGACCGAAGATCCGGGTCCCGCGCGGGCTGCCCTGCGCGTTGATCAGGACGGCCGCGTTCTCGTCGAAGCGGATGTGGCTGCCATCGGGGCGGCCGTACTCCTTGGTGGTTCGCACCACCACGGCACGCACGACATCGCCCTTCTTGACGCCGGAGTTCGGGAGGGCCTGCTTGACGCTGGCGACGATCACGTCGCCCACCTCGGCCGTGTCACTCGTCGAGCGACCCAGCACGGTGATGCACATCAGCGTCCGCGCGCCGGAGTTGTCGGCCACGCGCAGCCTGCTGTACTGCCGAATCATGCCTGCTCCGTCCCGTCCACCAGCTCCTCGCCGGAGCCACGTGTCAGCACCTCGACGACGGTCCAGCGCTTGTCGCGCGAGAGCGGACGGCTCTCCTCGATGCGCACCGTGTCGCCGACGTGCGCCGAGTTCTCCGCGTCATGGGCCTTGAACTTGGTCGAGAGCCGCACCACCCGCTTGTAGATCGGGTGCCGTCGCAGCCGCTCGACGCTGACCACGACGGTCTTGTCCATCTTGTCGGACACCACGCGTCCGGTCTTCGTTCGTCGCTTGCCCTGCATCAGCTGGCCTTCTCAGTCTGCGTCGCCTCGGCCTCGGCGGCGTGGCGACGCTCGGTCATCACGGTCAGGATGCGGGCGATCCGCTTGCGGGTCGCCGGCAGCCTGCTGTAGTTGCTCTCCTGTCGCGTGGCGAGGTCGAAGCGGATCTTCCACAGCTCCTGCTTCGCGTCACGCAGCGCGCCCTCCAGGTCCTTGTCGGAGAGGGCGCGGACCTCACTGATGTCCATGGTCGAGCCCTTCCTTCATGACGAACTTGGTGCTGATCGGGAGCTTGTGGCTCGCCAGCCGCATCGCCTCGCGGGCGATCGGCTCGGGAACACCGGACATCTCGAACATCACCCGGCCGGGCTTGACCACCGCGACCCAGTGGTCGGGCGCGCCCTTGCCCGAGCCCATCCGGACCTCGGCGGGCTTCTTGGTGACCGGCTTGTCCGGGAAGACCCGGATCCAGACGCGGCCACCGCGCTTGATGTGGTGGGTCATGGCGCGCCGGGCCGCCTCGATCTGCCGGCTGGTCAGCCAGCAGACTTCCTCGGCCATCAGCCCGTAGTCGCCGAAGCTCACGGTCGTCCCGCCCTTCGCCAGGCCGGCGCGACGCCCGCGCTGGACCTTGCGGTGCTTGACGCGCTTTGGCATCAACATCGTCAGGACTCCTCCCCGCCCGCAGCACCTTCGCCCTCGGCCGGTGCGGCCGGCTCAGCCGATCCGGCTGCCGACTCGCCCGTCGCGGACGTGGCCTCCTCGGCCGGCTCCGCCGCCTTCCGGGCGCGGCTTCGCGGCTTGGGGGCGGCCTGCTCGGTCGACTCGGCCGGCGCAGCCTGCTCCGCCGGCGCGGCCTGCTCCGCCGGCGCGGCCTGCTCGACGGCCGCGGTGGCCTCCGCCGGCGCCGAGGTCGCCTCGGGGGCGGCGGCGCCCGACTCGGTCATCGACGCGCTCGTGCCGATCGGCTCCGGGGCCGCCGGCGCGGCGGCCGGTGCATCGGTCGTCGGGATCGGCTCCACGGCCGCCGGCGTGGCGGCGCGCTGCTCCCGCTCGGGAGCGGCCGCGCGTGGCGCTCGCGGAGGTCGCGGCGCGCCATCGGTCGGCCGAGGCCCAGCGCCTCGACCACGGCCGCCGGCTGCCGGCGCCCCACGCCGCGCCGGGCGTGGCTCGGTGCGCGCGCTGCCGGGCCGCTCGCCCAGCTGATCGCCGCGGTACACCCACGCCTTGACGCCGATGGCGCCGTACGTGGTGCGCGCCAGGACGACGCCGTAGCTGATGTCGGCGCGCAGCGTCCCCAACGGGATGCGACCCTCGCGGTCCCATTCGGTGCGGCTCATCTCGGAGCCGCCGAGGCGACCCGAGACCTGGATCTTGACGCCCTTGGCGCCGGCCTTGATCGAGCGCTGGATCGACTGCTTGATCGCCTTGCGGAAGGCGATGCGCCGCTCCAGCTGGCCGGCGACGTTCTGCGCCACCAGCATGCCGTCGAGCTCGGGCTGCAGGATCTCCTTGATCTCGAGCTTGACCTTCTTGTTCGTCAGCTTGCCGATGGCGGTGCGCAGCGCCTCGACGTTCGCGCCACCCTTGCCGATGACGATGCCCGGCTTGGCCGTGTGAACCGTGACGGTCACGTGGTTGATGCCGCGCTCGATCTCGACCTGGCTGACGCTGGCGTTCGAGAGCTGCTTCGCGACCAGCTCCCGGATCCGCATGTCCTCCTGGAGAAGGCTCGCGTAGTCGCGGTCCGCGTACCACTTCGCCAGCCAGGGCTTGTTGACACCGATCCGGAAGCCGTAGGGATGGACCTTGTGCGCCATGCTTACGACTCCTCTCGGTCAGCCACGGCGACGGTGATGTGGCTGGTTCGCTTCAACACCTGGAAGTACCGTCCCTGGGCGCGGGGTCGCCCGCGCTTGAGGGTCGGACCCTCGTCGGCGACCGCGCTCACCACGCGCAGCTCGTCGGCCGACAGGTTGTAGTTGTTCTCGGCGTTGGCCGTGGCGCTCTTGAGCACCTTGGCCACGTCCTTCGCCGCCGCGTTGGGCAGGAAGCGAAGGATCGCCGCAGCCTCCTCGACCGGCTTGCCGGCGATGAGGTCGGTCACCAGCCGCACCTTGCGGGGGCTGATGCGGATGTACTTGGCGGTCGCGGTCACTCGCATCGGTCGCGCCTACTTCAGCGCGGTCGAGCGCTGCGTGGCCCGACCCGTGTGCCCGCGGTAGGTGCGCGTCGGAGCGAACTCGCCGAGCCGATGCCCGACCATGTTCTCGGTGACGAAGACCGGCACGTGACGACGGCCGTCGTGGACGGCGATCGTGTGCCCGATCATCTGCGGGAAGATGACGCTGGCGCGGGACCAGGTCTTCAGCACCTTCCGCTCGCTGCGCTTGTTCATGTCGTCGATGCGGCCGAGCAGGCGCGCGTCGACGAATGGTCCCTTCTTGACGGAACGGCTCATCTCGATCGGCTCCTAACCCCGCCCGTACCGACGGCGGACGATCAGCTTGTTGCTGGGGTTCTGCTTGGCGCGGGTCCGCAGGCCCATGGCCGGCTTGCCCCACTTGGTCTTCGGCGGCATGCCGGTCGGCTGCTTGCCCTCGCCACCACCGTGCGGATGGTCGTTCGGGTTCATGGCCGAGCCGCGCACGGTCGGCCGCTTGCCCATGTGGCGCGAGCGACCGGCCTTGCCGATCTTCTGGTTCTCGTGGTCGAGGTTGCTGACCTGGCCGATGGTCGCCATGCACTCCACGCGCACCCGGCGCACCTCGCCCGAGGGGAGGCGGAGCGTGGCGAATTCGCCCTCCTTGGCCAGCAGCTGGGCGCTGCTGCCCGCCGAGCGAACGATCTGGCCGCCCCGCCCTCGCACCAGCTCCACGTTGTGGACCTGCGTGCCCAGCGGGATGCGCGACAGCGGCAGGGCGTTGCCGACGCGCGCCTCGGCGTCCGGGCCGGAGGCGACGGTGTCCCCGACCTTGATGCCGTGCGGCAGCAGCATGTAGCGCTTGTCGCCGTCGGCGTAGTGCAGCAGGCCGATGCGCGCCGAGCGGTTCGGGTCGTACTCGATGGTCGCGACCCGCGCGGGCACGCCGTACTTGTCGCGCTTCCAGTCGATGACGCGGTAGAGCCGCTTGTGGCCCGATCCCTGGTGCCGGACGGTCAGCTTGCCCTGGCTGTTGCGGCCGGCACGCCGGACCAGCCGCTCGGTCAGCGGCTTGTGCGGCGTATCGGTCGTGATCTCCTCGAACGTCGACCGGGTCATCTGGCGAAGGCCCGGCGACGTCGGTCGGTAGTTGCGAAGTGGCATGGTCAGACGGCCTCGAAGAGCTCGATCTTGTCCCCGGCGGCGATCGTCACCACGGCCTTCTTCCAGCCCGGCACCGTGCCCAGCGTCCGGCGGCCGCGCCGCTTCTGCTTGGGACGGACGTTGACGATTCGCACGTCGAGCACGGTCACCTTGAACTCGGCCTCGACGGCTGCCTTGATGAGGAACTTGTTGGCGTCGCGGGCGACCGCGAACGTGTAGTTGTTGCGCTCCGTCTCGAGCGTGCTCTTCTCGCTGATGACGGGCCGGAGGAGCACGTCGTGCAGGCTCTGCGCGGTCATGCGTACACCTCCTGGGCGCGGCTCAGCGCGTCGCTGGTGAAGACGATGGTGTCGGCCTCGAGCAGGTCGACCACGTTCAGGCTGTCGGCCAGCACCACCCGCACCTGGCGGAGGTTCCGCGCCGAGAGCTCCACGCGCTCGTCGCGGCCGGGGAGGACCAGCAGGACCTTGCCCTCGGCGTTCCAGCCGGCCAGCC
Source organism: Candidatus Limnocylindria bacterium (assembly GCA_035700865.1). Taxonomy (GTDB): domain Bacteria; phylum Chloroflexota; class Limnocylindria; order QHBO01; family QHBO01; genus JACDBZ01. The sequence continues at coordinate 39,358 of DASSOH010000008.1, forward strand.
GCTCGAGCATCGTCTTCGTCTTGATGTCGTCGAGCCCGAAGCCCTCGACCACGCGCACGGCACCCTCGCCCGCCTTGGCGGAGAGGACGCCGCGCAGCGCGCTGCGGCGCATCTTGGTCGGCATCTTCTGCTCGTAGCTGCGCGGGTGCGGTCCGAAGACCACGCCGCCGCCCGTCCAGTGCGGAGCGCGCCGGCTGCCCTGTCGGGCGCGGCCGGTGCCCTTCTGGCGCCATGGCTTGGCGCCACCACCCTGCACCTCGCCACGCGTCTGCGTGTCGGAGGTGCCGGCGCGACGTCCGGCCAGCTGGCGGACCACCGCCTGGTGGATCAGGCTTTCGTTGATCGGAGCGGCGAAGAGCGACTCGGCCAGGTCGACCGTGCCGGCCTCGGTGCCGTCCGCGGAGAGGATCGTCGTCTGGGGCATGGTTACTTCGCCTTCTGCACGAGCAGCAGGCCGTTGCGCGCCCCGGGCACCGCACCCTTGACCAGGATGAGGTTGCGCTCCGGATCGATCTTCACGACCTTGAGCTTCTTGACGGTCACCTGCTCGTTGCCCATGTGACCGGCCATGCGGGTCCCCTTCCAGACGCGGCCCGGGTAGGTGCCCGCGCCGACCGAGCCGGGTGCCCGATGGTGATCCGAGCCGTGGGACTTCGGGCCGCGACGGAAGTTGTGGCGCGCGATGACGCCGGTGAAGCCGTGACCCTTGCTCACGCCGGTCACGTCCACCAGCTCACCCGCCTCGAAGAGGTCGACGCCGAGCTGCTGGCCGATCTCGTAGTCATCGGTCGAGTCGACCCGCACCTCGCGCACGGTGCGCGGGCGCTGCAGCTCCTTGTCGAGGTGCTTGAACTGGCCGGCCACCGGCTTCGTCGCGCGACGCGCGGTGCCCGCGCCGAGCTGAAGGGCGGTGTACCCGTCCTTCGCCGCGTCGCGGATGCGCGTGATCGTGTTCGGGGTGGCCTCGATGACGCTCACCGGGACGACGCTGCCGTCGTCGCCGAAGATGCGCGTCATCCCGAGCTTCCTCCCGATCAAACCTGCCGGCACTGTTCGTGGTTCCTTCCTGATGGCGGAACGCCCTCGCGGCGGGCCATGACGGCCCGCCCGAAGGAGTTCACATCTTGATCTCGATGTCGACGCCGGCCGCCAGCGACAGCCGCATCAGCGCATCGACCGTCTTGGTGGACGGATCGATGATGTCGATGAGGCGCTTGTGCGTCCGGATCTCGAACTGCTCCCGGCCGTCCTTGTGGACGAACGGGCCCCGAATGACGGTGTACTTCTCGATCCGAGTCGGCAGCGGCACCGGGCCGGCGACGTCGGCGCCGGTCCGCTGCGCGGTCTCCACGATCTGCTCGGCCGACTGGTCGAGCAGCTTGTGGTCGTACGCCTTGAGCCGGATGCGGATGCGCTGCTTGGCCATGGCGTCTAGCCGATCACCTCGGTGATCACGCCCGCGCCGACGGTGTGCCCACCCTCACGGATGGCGAACCGCTGGCCCTGCTCGATGGCGATGGGGGTGATCAGCTCGACGTTGATGTTCACGTTGTCGCCGGGCATGATCATCTCCACCCCCTCGGGCAGGATGATCGCGCCGGTCACGTCGGTCGTGCGCAGGTAGAACTGCGGACGGTAGCCGGCGTAGAACGGCGTGTGGCGGCCGCCCTCCTCCTTGGAGAGGACGAGGACCTCGGCCTTGAACTTGGTGCCCGGCTTGACCGTGCCCGGCTTGGCCAGCACCTGGCCGCGCTCGAGCTCGTCGCGCTCGATGCCACGGAGCAGGAGGCCGACGTTGTCGCCCGCCTGGCCGGTGTCGAGCGTCTTCTTGAACATCTCGACGCCGGTCACGACCAGCTGGCGCGGCTTGTCCTGGTGGATGCCGACCAGCTCGACCGTGTCGCCGGTGTTGATGACGCCGCGCTCGATGCGGCCGGTGGCCACGGTGCCGCGACCCTTGATGCCGAAGACGTCCTCGATCGGCATCAGGAAGGGCTTGTCGGTCTCGCGGGCCGGGGTCGGGATGTACGAGTCGACCGCGTCCATCAGCTCCTTGATGGAGGCGTAGTCCTCGTTGTTCGGGTCGTCACTGGTCGACTCCAGGGCGCGGAGCGCCGAGCCGCGGATGACCGGGATGTCGTCCCCGGGGAACTCGTACTTGCTGAGGAGCTCCCGGACCTCCATCTCGACCAGGTCGACCAGCATCTCGTCGTCGACCATGTCCACCTTGTTCAGGTAGACGACCAGCGACGGGACCTCCACCTGGCGAGCCAGAAGGATGTGCTCGCGGGTCTGGGGCATCGGGCCGTCGGCGGCCGAGACGACCAGGATCGCGCCGTCCATCTGGGCCGCGCCGGTGATCATGTTCTTGATGTAGTCGGCGTGACCGGGGCAGTCGACGTGCGCGTAGTGACGGTTCGCCGTCTGGTACTCGACGTGGCTGATGGCGATGGTGATGCCGCGCTGCCGCTCCTCGGGAGCGTTGTCGATCTGGTCGAACGCACGGAAGTCCGCGCCGCCGGACAGCGACAGGAACTTGGTGATCGCCGCCGTCAGCGTCGTCTTGCCATGGTCGACGTGACCGATGGTGCCCACGTTCACGTGCGGCTTGCTGCGGTCGAACTTCTGCTTGGCCATGGTTGGTCTTCGTCGCTCCTTATCGGTCCGTAACTAGCTCTTCGACTTCGCGATCAGCTCGTTGGCGAGGCTGGTGGGAACTTCTGCATAGCGGCTGAACTCCATCGAGTAGGCGGCACGACCCTGGGTCATGCTGCGCAGCTCGGTGGCGTAGCCGAACATCTCGGCCAGGGGGACGTGCGCCCGCACCACGCGGCTGGAGCCGCGCTCGTCGAGGCCGTCGATCTGGCCACGCTTGCTGTTGAGGTTGCCGATGACGTCGCCCATGAAGTCGTCGGGCGTCGTCACCTCCACCTTCATGACCGGCTCGAGGATGGCCGGATCGGCCTTGGCGACGCCGTCCTTGGCGGCCATGGAGCCGGCGATCTTGAACGCCATCTCCGACGAGTCGACCTCGTGGAACGAGCCGTCGACCAGGGTCGCCTTGATGTCGATGACCGGGTACCCGGCCACCACGCCGCCCTGGAACGCCTCCTTGACGCCCTCCTCGATGGCGCGCCAGTACTCGCGCGGCACGACGCCGCCGACGATCTTCGACTCCCACTCGAACCCGGTGCCGCGATCGAGCGGCGCCAGCTCCAGGATGGCGTGGCCGTACTGGCCCTTGCCGCCGGTCTGCCGCACGAAGCGGCCCTCGGCGCGGACCGGCTTGCGGATCGCCTCGCGGTAGCTGACCTGCGGGCGACCGACGTTGGCCTGCACCTTGAACTCGCGCAGCATCCGGTCGACGATCACCTCGAGGTGGAGCTCGCCCATCCCGGCGATGCGGGTCTGCGAGCTCTCCTGGTCGGTGCTGACGCGGAAGGTCGGATCCTCCTCCGCCAGGCGCTGGAGGGCGATCGACATCTTGTCCTGGTCGGCCTTGGTCTTGGGCTCGACCGCCAGCTCGATCACCGGCTCCGGGAAGATGATCGACTCCAGCACGATCGGCTTGGACTCGTCACACAGCGTGTCACCGGTCATCGTGTTCTTGAGCCCGACGGCCGCGGCGATGTCGCCGGCGCTGACCTGGTCGATCTCCTCGCGGTGGTTGGCGTGGAGCTGGAGCAGGCGGCCGACGCGCTCCTTCGTGCCCTTGGTGCTGTTGTACACGTACGAGCCGGTCTTGAGCGTTCCCGAGTAGACGCGGAAGAAGGCGAGCTTCCCGACGAACGGGTCGGCCGCGATCTTGAAGGCCAGCGCCGCGAACGGGGCATCGGCATCCGTCTCGCGGGTCAGCTCGTCGCCCGAGCGCGGGTCGCTGCCATGGACCGGCGGGACGTCCAGCGGGCTGGGCAGGAAGTCGATGACCGCGTCGAGCATGGGCTGGACGCCCTTGTTCTTCAGCGCCGAGCCGGCCAGCACCGGGACGATCCGGTAGGCCAGCGTGCCGGCGCGCAGCGCGCGTCGCAGCTCGTCGGCGGTGAAGGTCTCACCCTCGAGGTACTTGTGCGCGATGTCGTCGTCGAGGTCGGCGAGGACCTCGATCATCTTCTCGCGCCACTCGTCGGCGCTGGCCTGGAACTCGGCCGGGATGTCGCCGACGTCGATCTGGTCGCCCAGGTCGTTGCCGTACGTGATCGCCTTCATGTTGATGAGGTCGATCACGCCGCGGAACTGGTCCTCGGCGCCCATCGGCACCTGGAGCGGCACCGCGTTGACGCCCAGGCGGTCCTTGATCATGTCGACCACGTGCCAGAAGTCGGCACCGGTGCGATCCAGCTTGTTCACGAAGCAGAAGCGCGGCACGTGGTACTTGTCGGCCTGGCGCCACACCGTCTCGGACTGCGGCTCGACCCCGGCGACGCCGTCGAACACGACGACCGCGCCGTCGAGGACGCGCAGGCTGCGCTCGACCTCGACCGTAAAGTCCACGTGCCCGGGCGTGTCGATCAGGTTGATGCGATGGTCGTTCCAGAAGCAGGTCGTGGCAGCGGCGGTGATGGTGATCCCGCGCTCCTGCTCCTGCTCCATCCAGTCCATGGTGGCCGCACCTTCGTGCGTCTCACCGATCTTGTAGATCTTCTTCGTGTAGAAGAGGATCCGCTCGGACACCGTCGTCTTGCCCGCGTCGATGTGGGCGATGATCCCGATGTTCCGGGTTCGCTGCAGAGGGATGTGCGTGCCCGCGCGATCGGCGCGGGCGGCCGTGCTGCTCGTCATCGGCCTACCACTTGAAGTGGCTGAAGGCGCGGTTCGCCTCCGCCATGCGGTGGGTGTCCTCGCGGCGCTTGACCGCGGCGCCGATGCCGTTGCTGGCATCCATGAACTCGGAGGCCAGCTTCTCGGCCATGCTGCGACCGTTGCGCTTGCGGGCCGAGTCGATCAGCCAGCGCATGCCGAGGCTGACCCGACGGTCGGCACGGACCTCGACCGGGATCTGGTAGGTGGAGCCGCCGACGCGCTTCGGCTTGACCTCGATGAGCGGCATGGCGTTGCGCAGCGCGGCCTCCATGACCTCGACGCCGGAACGGCCGGCCTGGCGCTCGCAGCGGGCGAGGGCCTCCTCGAGGATGCGGTGCGCCAGCTGCCGCTTGCCGCCGTGCATCAGCTTGTTGGTGAACTGATCGAGCGTCAGGGCGGTGCCGGTCAGCTGCTCGGCGTACTTCGTCTTGCGCGCGATGGTGGGTCGTCGTGGCATCGGTCTAGCTCTTGCCCGGCGCCTTCGCGCCGTACTTGCTGCGGCCCTGCTTGCGATCGCGGACGCCGGCCGCATCCAGGGTGCCGCGGACGATGTGGTACTTGACCGCCGGCAGGTCCTTCACGCGGCCGCCGCGGACCAGCACCATCGAGTGCTCCTGGAGGTTGTGCCCGATGCCCGGGATGTAGGCGGTGACCTCCATCCCGTTGGTCAGGCGCACGCGCGCGACCTTCCGAAGCGCCGAGTTCGGCTTCTTCGGCGTGCGCGTCATCACCTGCAGGCAGACGCCGCGTCGCTGCGGCGCTCCCCGTCCCTCGCTGGTGGTCTGCTTGAGGGTGTTCAGCGTGCGGCGAAGCGCCGGCGCCTTCACCTTCTTGGTGGCCGGCTTGCGGCCCTTCCGCACCAGCTGGCTGATCGTTGGCAACGAGAACCTCGCGTTCCTGACTCGCGTGTGGAATCCGTGCGTGCCTCACCCGTTCGACCCCGACGAGACCCACGGAAACCCGCTCGGGGCTGCATCATGGGAACTTCTCGAAGGATGCCCGACCGGGCACACACGAAGGCGTCCCGCAGGCGGGACACCGAAGGCGGAGTATACGGAACAACCGTTCGAGGTGTCAACCGAAGGTCCTGCGCGAGGGAGCACCCGAGGGCCACCCGTCGGATGTCGCGCGGCCTCCGTCCCCGGGCGCGCTGTCGAGCGCGTTCCGTGCAATCCGTGGAGCGTGCTCGGTGCCCTGCCGTACCCACCATGGTGCGAGTGAGCCACCCGTCGAGTGAACGGTTCCCCCATCGGCGCATCTCGTCCCCCGCGTCGCCGCTCCGGCCCTCGCTCCGGGTCATCCAGCCACTCAGCAGCCCATCCGCTCCCTGACGGGTGCGGCAGACGGTCGTGGCACGTGGAAGGGGCGGCCGTGCCGGCCGCCCCTTTCGCATCGGCTTCGGTCGGTGAGCTCAGCTGGCGGCCGGCTCGCCCTCTTCGGCCTTCTCGGTCGACTCCTCGGTCAGCTCCTCGAAGACCTCCTCCTCGACGGCGGCCTCCATCTCCGGGTTGTCGCCCGCGCCCATCAGCTCGGCGATGGTGTCGCCCTCGGCCTCGGCAGCGGCCTCGGCCTCGTCGGTCTCCACCTCGCCCGAATGATCGGTGTCCGGATCGCCGGACAGGAACGCCCGGGCCGCGGCCGCCTCGCGCTGCGCCTCCTCCTCCTCGGGAGAGATCTGCGCCGCGCGCTCGGCCTGGAGTCGCCGTGCCTCGGCGCCGGTCCCGGCAGGGATCAGCTTGCCGATGATCACGTTCTCCTTGAGGCCGATGAGGTGGTCCTTGGCGCCGTTGATCGCCGCCTCGGTCAGGACGCGGGTCGTCTCCTGGAAGGAGGCCGCGGCCAGGAACGAGGACGTGTTCAGCGAGGCCTTGGTGACGCCCAGCAGGACCGTCTGCGCGGTGGCGGGCTCGCCGCCCTCGGCCAGGATCCGGTTGTTCGTCTCCTCGAACTCGAAGCGATCGATGAGCTCGGACGGCAGCAGCTCGGTGTCACCGGGGTTGTCCACGGTGACCTTGCGCAGCATCTGCCGCACGATGATCTCGATGTGCTTGTCGCTGATGGTCACACCCTGCGACCGGTACACCTTCTGGACCTCGGCGACCAGGAAGCGCTGGACGGTGTCCACGCCCTTGATCTCGAGCAGGTCCTTCGGGTTCATCGAGCCCTCGGTCAGCGGATCGCCGGCCGAGACCTCGTCGCCGTCGCTGACGCGCAGACGCGCCGAGTGCGGGACCTGGTACTCGCGCACGTCCACCTCCTCGGTGTGGAGCGTGAGCGTGTTGCCCTTCTTGGTGATGCGGCCGGCGCTCGGTGCCTTCACCTCGACCAGCTCCTCCCCCTCGCCCAGCCGGGCCAGCAGCTGGCCCTCGGCCACCTCGTCGCCCTGGGCGACCAGGATCTCGTGCTGCGGCGTGAGCTTGAAGCTCGTGTCGTAGGCGTCGCGGTGGGTGACCCGCACCGTGATCGGCTGGTCGCCCGCGGCCGGCGGCACCTCCACGGTGCCGTCGATCTCGGTCATCGTCGCCTGCCCCTTCGGGATGCGGGCCTCGAAGAGCTCCTCGACGCGCGGCAGACCCTGGGTGATGTCCTCGCCGGCGACGCCGCCGGTGTGGAACGTCCGCATCGTGAGCTGGGTGCCCGGCTCGCCGATCGACTGCGCCGCGATGATCCCGACCGCCTGGCCGAGCTCGACGAGCTCGCCGGTGGCCAGGTTGCGGCCGTAGCACATGCGGCACACGCCGTGGCGCGCGGCGCAGGTCAGCGGTGAGCGGACGCTGACGCGGTCGATGCCGAGGGCCTCGATCTTCTCGATCGCGGCCTCGTCGATCTCCGCATTGCGCTCGACGATGACCTCGCCGCTCTTCTCGTCGGCGATCTCGATGGCCGCCATGCGGCCGATGAGACGCTCGACGAACGGCTCGGGGATCTGGTCCGACTCCTCGCGCGTGATCCACGTCCCGAGATCGGTGCCGCAGTCCTCCTCGCGGGTGATGACGTCCTGCGCGACGTCGACGAGGCGCCGGGTGAGGTACCCGGAGTCCGCCGTGCGCAGCGCGGTGTCGGCGAGGCCCTTGCGGGCACCGTGGCTCGAGATGAAGTACTCGAGGACGCTCATCCCCTCGCGGAGGTTCGAGCGAATCGGCAGGTCGATGATCCGGCCCGACGGGTCGGCCATCAGGCCGCGCATGCCCGCCAGCTGGTGGACCTGCGTGACCGAGCCGCGCGCGCCCGAGTTGGTGATCAGCATGATGGAGCCGCGCTCGTCGAGCCCGGACAGCATCTTCTGGGTCACGTCATCGGTCGCCTTGCGCCAGACCTCGACGGTCTGCGTGTAGCGCTCGTCCTCGGTGATGAAGCCGCGGCGGAACTCGCGCTCGATGTCGGTGACCTTCTGCTCCGCATCGCTGAGCAGCTTGGCCTTCTCCTTCGGCACCGCCAGGTCCTCGACGCCGATGGTGATGCCGGCGGCGGTGGCGTAGCGGAAGCCGACGGCCTTGATGCCGTCCACCAGGCTGGCCGTGGCGGTCGGACCCAGGTCGCGGTAGCAGCGGGCGATGATCGCCTTCAGCGCCTTGCGATCCATCGCCTCGTTGCTGAAGCCCATCTCGCGCGGCAGGACCGTGTTGAAGATCACGCGGCCCGGGGTGGTGTCGACGACCTCCCGGTGCGTGCGCACGGTGCCGTCCTCATCGGTCCCGTCGTAGAGCTCGAGCTCCACCTTGACCGGGGCCTGCACGTGCACGTGGCCGAGCTGGGCCGCCATGATCGCCTCGTCGGCGCTGGCGAACGCCTTGCCGGCGCCCTTCTCGTCGTCGACCTGGACGGTCAGGTAGTAGCAGCCGAGCACCATGTCGTGCGTCGGCGACACCACCGGCGAACCATCAGCCGCGGACAGCAGGTTGCGGGTCGAGAGCATCAGCTCCTTGGCCTCGCGCTGTGCGGCGGTCGACAGCGGGACGTGGACGGCCATCTGGTCCCCGTCGAAGTCCGCGTTGAACGCGAAGCACACGAGCGGGTGGATCTGGATGGCCGAGCCCTCGACCAGGGTCGGCATGAAGGCCTGGATGCCCAGGCGGTGGAGCGTCGGGGCGCGGTTGAGCAGGACCGGGTGGTCCTTGATCACGTCCTCGAGCACGTCCCACACCTCGGGGCGGACCCGCTCCACGATGCGCTTGGCGCTCTTGATGTTGTGGGCGAAGCCCTTCTCCACCAGCTGGCGCATGACGAACGGCTTGAACAGCTCGAGCGCCATCTTCTTGGGCAGGCCGCACTGGTGCAGCTTCAGCTCGGGGCCGACCACGATGACCGAGCGGCCCGAGTAGTCGACGCGCTTGCCGAGCAGGTTCTGCCGGAACCGGCCCTGCTTGCCCTTCAGCATGTCGGACAGGCTCTTGAGCCGATGGTTGCCCGTGCCCGCGATGGCGCGGCCGCGACGGCCGTTGTCGATCAGCGCGTCGCACGCCTCCTGCAGCATCCGCTTCTCGTTGCGAATGATGATCTCGGGAGCCTCGAGGTCGAGCAGGCGCGACAGCCGGTTGTTGCGGTTGATGACGCGCCGGTACAGGTCGTTGAGATCGGAGGTGGCGAACCGGCCGCCGTCCAGCTGCACCATGGGGCGCAGGTCGGGCGGGATGACCGGCAGGGTGGAGAGGATCATCCACTCCGGGCGCGCGCCGGACTTGCGGAAGGCCTCGATCAGGCGGAGCCGCTTGATCGCCTTCTTGCGGCGCTGGCCCGAGGTCTGGCGCATCTCGACGTGCAGCTGCTGGCTGAGCTCGTCGAGATCCATCTGCTCGATGATCTTCTTGACCGCCTCGGCGCCCATGCCGGCGTCGAACATCCGGCCGTGCATCTCGGTCAGCTGCCGGTACTCCGACTCGGTCAGGATCTGGAGGACCTTGATGTCGTTGATGCGCGCCTTCTCGGTGCGCGCCCAGAGGCGGGCATCGTCGGTCTCGCGCGCCAGCTGGTCGCGCTCGCTGGCGGTCGCCTCGTCGATCCCGCCGGTCAGGTCGGCCAGCGCGGTCTGGTACTTCTCCTCGGCCACGGCCAGGGCCTCGCGCGCATCGGTCTCGACCGCGCCGACCTCGCCCTTGACCACGTCCCGCAGCTTGGCGAGCGCGTCCTTGGACGTCTCGCCGGCACGGCCGATCACCTCGCCCGTGGCGGTGAAGACGACGTCGTCGGCCAGCTGCTTGCCGGCCGCCTTGATCGTCGCCTCGACCTCCTGGGCGGCGGTCATCAGCTCGTTGGTGCGGGAGGTCTGCTGCTCCTCGATGCGCGCCTTCTCGCTGGCGTGCGCCGCCTCGACCTCGGTGCGCTTCTCGGCGACCGCGGACTCGAGCTCGGCCTTCTTCTCGTCGACGACGGCCTGGGCGCGCGCGATGCGCTCCTCGGCCTCCTCGTCGATGCGCTGCACCGCCTTGTCACGCTGCGACTCGTCGACGCGGGTGACGACGTAGAGCGCGAAGTAGAGGATGCGCTCCAGGTTTCGCGGGCTGATGTCGAGCAGGATGCCGAGCCGGCTCGGCGTGCCCTTGAAGTACCAGATGTGGCTGACGGGGCTGGCCAGCTTGATGTGGCCCATCCGCTCGCGGCGGACCTTCGAGCGCGTGACCTCGACGCCGCACTTGTCGCAGATGATGCCCTTGTAGCGGATGCGCTTGTACTTCCCGCAGTAGCACTCCCAGTCCTTGGTGGGACCGAAGATGCGCTCGTCGAAGAGGCCGTCCTTCTCCGGCTTGAGGGTGCGGTAGTTGATCGTCTCCGGCTTGGTGACTTCGCCCGACGACCAGCTCTTGATCTGATCGGGGCTCGCCAGGCTGATCCGGATGGCGTCGAAATTGTTGACTTCAAGCATGAGCGGCTTCGTGACTCCTGCGGCGGCTCGCGACGCCGCTGTTGCGCTCGTTGCCGGGGTGGACCAGACCCCGGCTCAGGATGGACCGATGGGTGGGACGCGGGCCGTGCCGTCCCCGACACGGCCGCGCGAGGGTGTTACTCCTCAAAGCCCTGGAGGTTGATGCCGCCGAGGTCCGGCAGCGGATAGCTGCCGGTGTCCTCGATGAAGCGGATCTCCTCTTCGTTCTCGTTCAGGATCTCCACCGACAGCCCGAGCGCCTGGAGCTCCTTGATGAGCACCTTGAACGACTCCGGCACGCCGGGCGACTGGATCTCCTCACCCTTGACGATGGCCTCGTACGTCTGCACGCGACCCATGACGTCGTCGGACTTCACGGTGAGGAGCTCCTGGAGGATGTTCGCCGCGCCGTAGGCCTCGAGCGCCCAGACCTCCATCTCGCCGAACCGCTGGCCGCCGAACTGCGCCTTGCCGCCCAGCGGCTGCTGGGTGATGAGGCTGTACGGGCCGGTCGAGCGGGCGTGGATCTTGTCCTCCACCAGGTGGTGGAGCTTGAGCATGTAGATGTAGCCGACCGTGACGCGATGGTCGAACGGCTCGCCGCTGCGACCGTCGAACAGCACCGTCTTGCCGTCCTTGGACAGGCCGGCGCGCTTCAGCGCCTCCTCGATGTGCTCCTCGGTGGCGCCGTCGAAGACCGGCGTGGCGGCCTTGAGGCCCAGGACCTTCATGGCCCAGCCCAGGTGCGTCTCGAGGATCTGGCCGATGTTCATGCGGCTCGGCACGCCGAGCGGGTTGAGCACGATGTCGACCGGCGTCCCGTCCGGCATGAACGGCATGTCCTCCACCGGGAGGATCTTGGCGATGACGCCCTTGTTGCCGTGCCGGCCGGCCATCTTGTCGCCGACGGCGATCTTCCGCTTCTGGGCCACGCTGACCCGCACCAGGCGGTTGACGCCGGGCAGCAGCTCGTCGCCGTTGTCGCGGCTGAACTGCCGGACGTCGACCACGATCCCCCGCTCGCCGTGCGGCAGCCGCAGGCTGGAATCGCGGACCTCGCGCGCCTTCTCACCGAAGATCGCTCGCAGCAGGCGCTCCTCGGCGGTCAGCTCGGTCTCGCCCTTCGGCGTGATCTTGCCGACCAGGATGTCACCCGGCTTGACCTCGGCGCCCTCGTAGATGATCCCGTCCTCGTCGAGGTTCCGCAGGGACTCCTCGCCGACGTTCGGGATGTCGCGCGTGATCTCCTCGGGGCCCAGCTTGGTGTCGCGGGCCTCGATCTCGTGCTTCTCGATGTGGATGGAGGTGAACAGGTCGTCCTTCACGAGGCGCTCGCTGATGACGATGGCGTCCTCGTAGTTGCCACCCTCCCACGGCAGGAAGGCGACCAGGATGTTCTGCCCCAGCGCCATCTCACCGCCATCGGTGCTCGAGCCATCGGCCAGCACGTCGCCGGCCGCGACCCGCGTCCCGACGTCGACCACCGGGCGCTGGTTGATGCAGGTGCCCTGGTTCGAGCGCAGGAACTTCTTGAGCCGATACGTGTCGCGCTCGTCGCCCTCGTCGCGTTCGACCACGATCCATTCGGCGGTGACGCTGACGACCGTGCCGGCCGCCCGCGCGACCAGGACGCCCTGCGAGTCGAGCGCGGCGCGGTACTCCACGCCGGTGCCGACCACCGGGGCCTCGGGCTGGAGCAGCGGCACGGACTGCCGCATCATGTTCGAGCCCATCAGCGCACGGTTCGCATCGTCGTGCTCGAGGAACGGGATCATCGCGGTCGCGACGCTCACGATCTGCTTCGGGCTGACGTCCATGTAGTCGACGACGTCCGGCGGCTCCTCGAGGAACTTGTCCTTCCAGCGCACCAGCACGCGCTCCTCGGCGAAGTGCCCGTCGTCGGTCAGCGCGGCGTTGGCCTGCGCGACGTAGAAGCGCTCCTCCTCGGCGGCGTCGAGGTACTCGATCTCCTCGGTGACGACCGGTCGGATCCGCGCGGCGGCGACCTTCGCGTCCTTGAGCTGGGTCCAGATCTTCTCGTCGATCTTCGTGCCGGCCTTGGCGACTGGCTTGCCGCCCTCGGCGACGACCAGGTCCTCGGCCAGCACCTGGCCGATGACATCGTCCTTGCGGTCGCGGTGGCTCACGAAGCGGCGCACCCGGCGGTACGGCGTCTCGATGAAGCCGTGGCGGTTGATCTGGCCGTAGGTGGCCAGCGAGCCGATGAGGCCGATGTTCGGCCCCTCGGGAGTCTCGATCGGGCACATCCGGCCGTAGTGGGACGGGTGCACGTCGCGGACGTCGAAGCCGGCGCGCTCGCGCGACAGGCCGCCGGGGCCCAGCGCGGAGAGGCGCCGCTTGTTGGTCAGCTCGGCCAGCGGGTTCGTCTGATCCATGAACTGGCTCAGCTGGCTGCCGCCGAAGAACTCCTTCATGGCCGCCACGACGGGGCGGATGTTGACGAGCGTGTTCGGCGTCGCCTGGTCCGCATCGGTGATCGTCATCCGCTCCTTGACCACGCGCTCCATGCGCAGCAGACCGATGCGGAACTGGTTCTGGATCAGCTCGCCGTTGGCGCGGATGCGCCGGTTGCCCAGGTGGTCGATGTCATCGGCGTCGCCGCGGCCGTTGTTCAGCTCGATCAGCTTGCCGATGATGGCCACGATGTCGTCACGGCTGATGACCCGGCTCTCGCGCGGATTGGCCGCGTCCTCGCTGGGCAGCTCGATGCCCAGCTTCTTGGCGGTGTCGCCCAGCGCCTTGTTCAGCTTGTAGCGGCCGACCCGAGCCAGGTCGTAGCGGCGGAAGTTGAAGAAGAGGCTGGTGACCAGGGCGCGCGCGTTGTCGACGGTCGGCGGATCGCCCGGACGCAGCTTCTTGTAGACCTCGATCAGGGCCTGGTCCTGGGTCTCGGCCGGGTCCTTCTCGAGGGTCAGCTGGACGTACGGGTGCTCCGGGTTGTCGTCGACCGGCGCGAAGATGCGCTCGATCTCGGCGGTGTCCAGGCCCACGGCGCGCAGCAGCGTGGTGACCGGGATCTTGCGCTTGCGGTCGACCTTGACGCTGAGGAGGTCCTTGTTGGAGGTCTCGAACTCGAGCCAGGCGCCGCGGTTCGGGATCACCTTCGCCGCGTACAGCATGCGGCCCGTGGTCGGATCCTCGGTCGCGGTGTAGTACACACCCGGCGAGCGCACGAGCTGCGACACGACGACGCGCTCGGCGCCATTGATGATGAAGGTGCCCTGCTCGGTCATCCACGGGAAGTCGCCCATGAAGACCGTCTGGTGCTTGACCTCGTCGGTCTCCTTGATGACGAGGTCGACCTCCACCTTCAGCGGACGCGCGTAGGTGAGGTCCCGGGTGCGGCACTCCTCTTCGCTGAACTTCGAATCCTCGAAGTAGTACTCGCGGAAGTGGAGCTCCAGGTTCTTGCCGGTGAAGTCGGTGATCGGGGTGATCTCGTCGAGGAGCTCGCGGAGCCCGGTTTCGACGAACCAGTGGAACGAATCGGTCTGGGTCTGGATCAGGTTCGGAAGCGGGAGAACCTCGGGGATGTGCGAGAAATTCTCACGGGTCGGGGCCAGCTCGAAGCGGCCGGTCGACTCGGCCAAAGCCATTCAGGACTCCTCGGAGAGGGCATGGTGGGGCGCGGACACGCGAACGAGGAGTATAACACCGGATTGCGCTTCGTCAACTGAAGCGCATCACAGCCGGACCGCCCGGTTGAGCGGCCAGCGGCGTCCACCGTGCGACCGTGGAAACGGTCGGGGCGCGGCCACGCGATGACCGGCGGTGGCCCGGGGTCTTCGGTTGGTGCGCAGGGTAGCCGGTCGACGGACATCGTGCAGTAACTCGGGACGCGCGCCGACCCCAGGGCGCGGCTCGGCACCGTCGACGTCGACCGGCTCCGGGATGCCCGCAACTGCCGACCCGCCACTGCCGACCCGCCGCGACCGGCGCGCCGCGACCGCCACACCCGAGCTGCCCCGGGGAGCCATCGGGCGTAGGAATTCGTTCCTAGTGCCAGCCGTTCCGGTGCCAGTATCCTCAATGGGCCCGGACGCGCGCGGCCGACCAGCTGCCGCACTCGTGGGCTCTCGAGCCGAATCGGTGGGGGGACATTGGCGGATCTGACGCTCATCGACTGCCGCGGATGCGGTGAGCCGGTGTTGGCGCGCACGAGTGCCTGCTGGCGCTGCGCCACACCGCTCGTGCGCTCGCTATCGACGCCGAGGCGCGGGCTGGGCGACCTGTCGGCCGGCATCGTGGTCGTCGCCGTGTTCGCGGTGGCGCTGCTGGGGGCGGCGTTGTTCGCCACTCGTGCGGCCGCCATCGCGTCGCATGACGCCGCCGCGGCGGCGGCGCGTGACCCGGCCGGTGCATCGCCTCCGGCCCGGGTGAGCGGGCCGGCACCCCCGACGTCCGCATCGCCACAGCCAGCTGCACCGGATGGCATGCACCTCGTGCAGGCCGGTGAGAGCCTCTTCTCCGTCGCCAACCGGTACGGCCTGTCGCCGGCACAGCTGGTGTACTGGAACTCGGACGAGTACCCGCGCCTGCGAGCCACGCCGGCGCTCGACGAGGGATGGATCCTTCGGGTCACCGGTCCCCCGCTCCCGAGGCCAACGCCGCGTCCGACCCCCGGTCCGACGCGCGCTCCCCCACCGACGCAGCCGATGCAACCCACGGGGACGCCATACCCCGTCGCCGGACTCCCCGCCGTCGACCAGTACGGCCCCGCCGCGTTCCCGGCCGCCGACCACGTGACGGTTTCCTACTACACGGTGTCCGGGTCGACCCCTCACGAGATCAGCGCATCGAAGCGCGCCAACGGTCCGTGGTCCGACTGGCT
>DASSOH010000009.1:0-15453 GCA_035700865.1 Candidatus Limnocylindria bacterium
GAGGGCGAGTACAAGGAGGTCTGACCTCCCTCTCGCCTTCCGTCAGTGCGCGACGCCGGGTCCTTCGGGGCCCGGCGTCGTCATGCCGGGCGTGGCGGGCGCGGCCCGAACGGCCTGGATTCACATGAGGCGTGCACACGACCCGTGGACGAGTGCCGAACGGTCCGAATTCACATGAGGCGTGCACACGAACGATTCGCGGGGGCCGAACGGTCCGAATTCACATGAGGCGTGCAGGCGCTCCGACGGACGCGACGCATTCCGACCGAATTCACATGAGGCGTGCATACGGCCGATTCGCGACGAGCGAACGGTCCGAATTCACACCAGGTGACCACCGACGCGCCGCCCGGAGCCCGGCAGCTCCGACCTCACGCCACGCTGCACATGCCATGTGAATTCGGCACCTTCGCACGCGCCACCCGCCGCCCCGCCGCCCCGACCCGGGCGACGCCAGGCTCAGGTCGTCGGCTGGGGCTGCGTGCACATCGGGCAGCGGCGGGCGGCCACCGGGATCTCGGAGGCGCACTCGGTGCAGGTCTTGGTCGTCGGGGTCGGTTCCTCGCCCGACTGGCGGCGTGCCTCGAGGGCGTTCATCGGCGCGACGACGAAGACGTAGATGGCGGCGGCCACCAGCAGGAAGGCGAGCAGCGCATTGAGGAAGAGCCCATAGCGCACCTCCGCCGCACCGTCGCCGACCGTGAAGCTTGCGGCGGAGAAGTCCGGAATCCCCACCAGGCCGAGGAGTGGCGTGAGGATGTCGGCCACGAATGAGCTGACGACAGCGCCGAAGGCGGCGCCGATGACCACGGCCACGGCCAGGTCCACGACATTGCCGCGCATGATGAACTCGCGGAAGCCCTTGATCACGGTTCCTCTCCTCCTGGTGCAGCGGCATCACCAGCCACGCTCGCGCGAGTATAGGGACGCCCTCACCCCGGTAGACTCGGACCGATGCGCCTCGCGACCTGGAACGTCAACTCGCTGAAGGCCCGCCTGGAGCGGGTGCTGGCGTGGACCGAGCGGAACGAGCCCGACGTCCTCTGCCTGCAGGAGACGAAGCTGTCCGATGCACAGGCCCCGCTGCTCGACTTCCGGGCGCTGGGCTACGAGCTGGTGCACCACGGGCCGGGGCGGTGGAACGGGGTGGCGATCGCCTCGCGGATCGGCATCGCGGACGTGGTGGCCGGCATCCCGACGCCGGACGGCTGGACCGACGACGGCGGGCGCTTCCTGGCCGCCACCTGCGGCCCGATCCGCGTCGCCAGCATCTACGTGCCCAATGGCCGGGTGGTGGACTCGGAGTTCTACCTGCAGAAGCTCGAGTGGCTCGCGAGGCTCTCGGTCTGGCTCGACGACAACGACCCGGCCACCGAGCTGGCGATCTGCGGCGACTACAACGTCGCGCCCGAGGACATCGACGTCTGGGATCCCGCCGCGGCACACGGCGCCACCCACGTGTCCCCGCGCGAGCGCGCGGCCGTCGCCAGGCTGCGCGAGTGGGGCATGGTCGACGTGGTGCGGCAGTTCCATCCGGAGCCTGGCTTCTTCACCTGGTGGGACTACCGCGCCGGCCACTTCCACAAGAACTTCGGCATGCGCATCGACCACGTCTACGCCTCCCCGCCGCTCGCCGCGCGCGCCGTGGCGGCGGAGCGTGACCGTGACGCGCGCAAGCCGTCGACCTACCCGGGCATCCCCTCGGACCACGCCCCCGTCGTGGTCGACTTCCGTGACGCGGGCTGATCGGATGATGGCGCGGGCCGTGGTCCCGTACCTCGTCATCCAGGGTGCCGCGGCCGCCATCGACTGGTACCGCGACGTCTTCGGCGCCGAGGAGGTCAGCCGCCAGGTCGGCGGTGCGGGGCGCGTGGCGCACGCCGAGCTGCGCATCGGCTCGTCGACGATCTCCCTGGGCGAGGAGCACCCGCACGTCGAGAACATCTTCGGCCCGGACCGCATCGGCGGGACGCCGGTCTACCTCCACGTCGAGACCGATGACCTCGACGCCCTGTTCGAACGCGCGGTCGCCGCGGGGGCGACCGCCATCCGGCCGCCGACGGACCCCGCGCTGCCGTTCCGATCGGCCAAGGTGCGCGACCCGTTCGGCCACGTCTGGCTGATGACGAGGCCGTCGGAGGGCTAGACGCCGCCGGTATCCTCGCCACATGGAAGCGGGGGAGCTTCTCCTGATCATCGCGTCGTGCACGCTCGCAGCGTTCACGCTCGGAGCCGGGATCGCCCACCGGCTCGAGGGCCGCACGCCGCTCACGCAACCGCCGTGGCTGGTGAGCCTCACCGTCGTCACCTTCGTCGTCGTGGCCGTCTCGGTGGTCGTGGCGACGGATCGCCCGACGGGCGTGATCACCATCGATCCGTTCTGGTGGACCGTGATGGACGTCCTGATCCTGGGGAGCGCGCTTCTGGCCGCCGCCCTGCGCCTCGGCCGGCTCTTCCGCGAGCGTCGGAGCCGTGAGGCGACGCCATGAATGAGCTGCTCGTGGTCGGGCTCCAGATCCTGGCGCTGGTGCTGATGGTCTTCGGGATCGGTGCCATGTCGGGGTGGTACTGGGCCGTGAAGAACCTTCGCCGCCGGCCGCCCGCATGGATCACGGGGGTCGTTGCCGCGGCCGGCCTGAGCAGCTCGACCGCGTTCGCCCTCCAGGAGAACTGGCTGCAGGCCCTCGGGACCGGCGGCCTCTGGCTGGTCGTCGTCGCGGGACAGCTCGGGGTCGGGCCGTTCGCGCGCTCACGCAACGACGCGACGTAGCGCTCCTGCCACGTCCCGGCCGGGGCGGGTCCGCGGCCAGGTGACCTTCCTCGCGCCGACGAACGCGCGGTAGTCCTCGACGGCGTCGCGCAGGGCGGGCAGGAAGCCGGGCTCCTCCATCGGTGCGAAGCCATCCTCGAACCAGATGCCCTGGATGGTGAGCGCCCGCGCCTTGCGGTCCAGGCGCGGCTCGATGCGCCCGACGAATCGGTCGCCGAAGAGGAGCGGGAGAACGTAGTAGCCCCAGCGGCGCTTGCGCTCGGGGACGTACACCTCCCACAGGTAATCGAATCCCCACAGCTCCCGCAGCATGCGCCGATCCCACACCAGCGGGTCCAGCGGACCCAGAAGGCTGACCGATGCGGGTTCCGCGTCCACCGCGGACCCCGTCGCTTCCAGGATGGGCAGCTCCTCGGCGATGACGTAGCGCTCGTTCTTGAGGTCCTCGACGGTCACCGGGACCAGGCGCCCCTCCTCCACCAGCCGCGCGGTCCGGCGCGCCCGCTCGGCCGTGGTGCCGGCGCTGTACATGACCTCGCTCTGCGTCCCGATCGGCGTGGTGAGGCCGACCGCTCGGAAGCGGCTCAGCAGCCGATGCGCCATGGCGTCCTCCTCCGATTCGCGCCGCTCGAGGAGCTCGGGCGGGACGAGGCGCTCGATCAGGTCGTAGAAGCGGCGGTTGCCGTCACGTCGCGCGATGCCGATGCGCCCCGAGACGAACAGCGCCTCCATCACGGCGCGCGCAGCGCGCGTCGGCGCCCACCACCAGTCGACGGCGTGGCCGTGCTCGCTGAAGGCGGCGGTCGAGAGCGGCGCATCGGTCTCGAGGCGGCGCAGGATCGCATCGGCCACCTCGGCCTGCTCCTTGAGGATGGTGTCCTCGTAGTAGCTGCTCGAGCGCTGCCAGGCGATGCGGTAGTGCGGCAGCTCGTGCATCGGCAGGATGTTGAGGCTCTTGTTGTACAGCTCGATCAGGCGCCGATCCGGGCCGTACAGCCACGCATCGCACCAGGCGCGCTGGTAGCCGGCGACGCGCGCGTGCAGCACCAGGTCGTGGTTGCGCGCGCCGGGCACCTCGAGCGGGTCGAACTGCAGGCTGCCCAGCCGCTCGACGACCTCCAGCACCGAGGCCGGATCGGCCGGCAGCGACCGCGCCGGGGCGAGGAGGTGGCGGGCGACGAGGAAGCGTCGCGCGTGGTCGGCGGAGATGGTGCGCTGGGTCATGCCGGGCGCATCGTAGCGGCCCTGGGGAGCACCGCTCCGACTGGCACTCGCACCTGGAGAGTGCCAGTTGGTATCATCCGCGCGCCATGGCGGTGAAACGCGACTACTACGACGTGCTCGGGGTCCCCCGCGAAGCCGATGAGGCCGAGATCAAGCGGGCGTTCCGGCGCCTCGCGCAGCAGCACCATCCCGACGTCGACAAGAGCGACGGTGCCGAGGAGCGCTTCAAGGAGCTGAACGAGGCCTACCGCGTCCTCTCCGATCGCCAGCGGCGGACCGCCTACGACATGTTCGGTCATGCCGGGGTCGAGGGCTCCGCGGCCGGCGGGTTCGAGGGCTTCGGCGGCGGCTTCGGCCCCTTCGGCGACATCTTCGACGCCTTCTTCGGCGGCGCGCCGGCGGGCACGCGGCGACGCCAGCGCGTGGTGCCCGGCTCCGACCTGCGCTACGACCTGGTCGTCGAGTTCGCGGAGGCGGTCTTCGGCGTCACGAAGGAGATCACCTTCCCGACGCTCGTGACGTGCACCCACTGTGACGGCAGCGGCGGCGAGCCGGGGAGCGAGCCCGAGACGTGCCCGGACTGCAACGGCACCGGCGAGCGACGGCGGGTGGCCCAGACGATCCTGGGGCAGATGGTCAACATCGTGACCTGCACCCGCTGCCGGGGCGAGGGGAAGATCATCGCCAACCCGTGCGCCGTGTGCGGCGGCGACGGCCGGGTGCGCGAGGAACGCACGCTGCAGGTCAGCGTCCCGGCCGGCATCGACGACGGCCAGCGCATCGCGCTCGAGGGCCAGGGCGAGGCGGGACCGCGCGGCGGCCCGCCCGGCGACCTGTACGTCGTGATCAAGGTGCGCCCGCACCCCGAGCTCATGCGACGCGGCACCGAGCTCTACCACATGCTTCCCGTGACCTTCCCGCAGGCTGCCCTGGGCGCCACGCTCACGGTGCCGACGGTCGAGGGCTCGGAGCAGGTCGAGGTTCCGGCGGGCGTCCAGTCCGGCCACGAGGTGCGGCTGCGCGGGAAGGGCGTGCCGCGGCTGCGCGGCGCTGGACGGGGCGACCTGCACGTCGTCGTCAACGTCGTGGTCCCGACCAGGCTGTCGAAGCGCGAGCGTGAGCTGCTGCGCGAGCTCAACGAGGTCAGCGCCCCGGCGACGCTGCCCAAGGACGGCCCCTCGGTCCTGGACCGCCTGCGCGACCTGTTCAGCTGACGGCGGAGCCGATGCGCTGGCTCGAGCTGAGCGTCGAGGCCGACGTCGAGGCGGTCGAGGCCGTGTCCGAGGTGCTGGGGCGTGTCGCGCAGGGCACGGCCGTCCACCCCACCGCGCTGGTGCGCGACCCGAACGACGAGCTCGCCGTTCACGAGAACGTCGATGCGCCGTACGTCGTGACGGCGCACATCGCCGACGACGCGGAGGCGGCCGGGCTGATCGACGCGACGGAGCGTGCGCTGTGGCATCTGCAGGCCTTCGGGCTGCGGCCGATGGGCGGCCTCCGGGTCCGCGCCGTGGACGACGCGTCCTGGGTGGATGCCTGGAAGCAGCACTACGTCCCGCAGCGCGTCGGGCGCGTGGTGATCGTCCCCTCCTGGATCGACGAGCCGCTGGCGGCGGGAGAGGTCGGCATCACGCTGGACCCCGGGATGGCCTTCGGCACCGGGCTGCATCCGACCACCCGCGGGTGCCTGACCCTGCTCCAGCAGGTGGCGCCGATGCCGAGCGAGGTGCTCGACGTCGGCAGCGGGTCGGGCATCCTGGCCATCGCCGCCCTGCGGCTCGGGGCCGGTCGCGCGGTGTGCCTGGACACCGATGCCCTGGCGGTCCAGGCCTCGACCGAGAACGCGCGGCGCAACGGCCTCGGCGACCGGCTCGAGGCGCGCGAGGGCTCACTGCCCGCCACCGCCGAGCGACGGTATCCGCTCGTGCTCGCGAACCTGGTGGCCGCCGTGCTGGTCGAGCTCGCGCCCCGGCTGGCGGCCCACACCGACCACGATGGAGTCCTGCTGGCCAGTGGCATCATCGCGCCGCGTGCCGGCGAGGTCCTCGCCGCGCTGGCAGTGGCCGGCTTCGGGCTCGAGGCGCGGCTCGACGACGGGGAGTGGGTCAGCCTGCGGTTGCGGCACGGGGAGGCGGCTGCGTGACGCTGCATCGGTTCTTCGTCGATCCCGGCGCCGTGAGCGGCGACCGCTTTCCGCTGCCCGCGTCGATCGAGCACCAGGTTCGCACCGTGCTGCGGCTGCGGGACGGCGAGCGCATCGTGCTGCTTCCCGGTGACGGTGACGAGCTCATCTGCCGGCTCGAGGACGGATCGTGCGCGGTGGAGTCGCGGCACCCCGCCGGCGGCGAGCCGGCGCATCGGCTCACCGTCATCCAGGCGCTGCTCAAGGGTGACGGCCTGGACGAGGTCGTCCAGCGCGCCACGGAGCTCGGCGCGGCACGGTTCGCGCTGACCGTGACGGATCGGTGCGTCGCGCGCGAGGTGTCGCCACGCAAGCTCGAACGGCTGCGGACGATCGCCCGCGAGTCGGCGGAGCAGTCGGAGCGCGGGATCGTGCCGGAGGTCGATGCCCCCGTGCCGCTGGCGGCGCTGCTCCAGCCGCCGGCCGTCCTGCTGTTCGAGCGCGAGCTTGACCATCGGCTGCGCGACCTGGCGGACGCCCCCACCGTGGTCGTCATCGGCCCCGAGGGTGGATTCAGCGAGCGCGAGGTGGCGCTGGCGCGCGAGCGCGGCGTCGAGGTGGTGGGCCTGGGGCATCGGATCCTGCGCTCGTCGACCGTCGCGCCGGCGGTCGCGGCCGTCGTCTTGTCGCGCACCGGCGACTTCGCCTAGCCTGCTGCGACCATGACCGATACCGATCCGACCTGCCTCTTCTGCCGCATCGTGGCCGGCGACCTGCCGTCCCGCATCGCCTACACCGATGACGACGTGGTCGCCTTCCACGACGTCAACCCGCAGGCGCCGACGCACGTGCTGGTCGTGCCGCGCCGCCACGTCCCGGACATCGACGCGCTGACCCCCGAGCACGGCGACCTCCTGACTGCGCTGTTCGGCGCCGTGCAGCGCGTGGCTGCCGACGCCGGGCTCGAGGGCGGCTACCGCGTGGTCAGCAACGTCGGCCCCGACGCCGGCCAGTCCGTGCCGCACCTCCATCTCCACGTCCTGGGCGGGCGCCAGATGGGGTGGCCGCCGGGTTGAGGCGGATCGGGTGCGCAAGCCGAGGGCCGAATTCACACGAGATGTGCACCGAGCGGGCGTCGTCGACGCTGAGAAGGCGTGCAGGCGCCTTGAGCCGTTCCGATTCACGCGTGGTGTGAATCAGCACCCTTCCAACGGGGCGCCCGAGGGTTTCCCGCCCACCTGGTGTGAATTGCGATCCTTCCCAGCGGCGGAGCGCCGGAGCGCCGGAGCGCCGCGTTCACCAAATTGACCGGTCGGGGCCGCGCTGGTACCCTTCGCGGGCTTGCGTGCCCGGCGGGGTCGTCCCGCCATGCAGATCGGCACGAGACCAGAGCGGAAAGGAGGCGAGACGTTTGGCAGAAGTCCGCGTGGGCGAGAACGAGACGTTCGAGAGCGCGCTGCGTCGCTTCAACAAGAAGATCCAGCAGTCGGGAATCCTGGCTGAGGCACGACGCCGCGAGCACTACGAGAAGCCCAGCGTGAAGCGCAAGCGCAAGGAAGCCAAGAAGCGAAAGGCCTCCTCGCGCGCCTAGCCGCCAGACGCCAGCCTCGAAACCCGAAGACGCATCCGGCAGCGGAGGACCAACGAAGACCGATGACGCCGGACGCCGACACCGCCATGACCCTCAACCAGCGGATCGAGTCCGCCATGCATGACGCCATGCGCGCGCGCGACAACCAGCGCACCCAGACGCTGCGGATGGCGATGGCCGCCGCGCACAACGCGCGCATCGAGCGCGGCCGCGACCTCACCGACGACGAGGTGGTGGACGTCCTGACCAGGCAGGTCAAGCAGCGCCGCGAGAGCATCGAGATGTACCGCGCCGCCGGCCGCGAGGACCGTGCCGCCGCCGAGGAGGCGGAGGCGGCGATCCTGGTCGAGTTCCTGCCCCAGCAGCTGACCGACGACGAGGTCGAGACGATGGCGCGCGCCGCCATCGCGGAGACCGGCGCCAGCTCGCCGGCCGACATGGGCCGCGTGATGGGACGGCTCTCACCCCAGACTCGCGGTCGCGCGGACGGCCGTCGTGTGAGCGAGATCGTGCGGCGGCTGCTGGCGGGCGGCTGACGTGTTCATCCCGCGCACCCTCGCGGAGCAGGGCCGGACCGGCGAGGCGGCGCTCGGCCGCGCGCTGATCATCGTCACGCTGGTCGCGGCCTCCATCTTCCTGGTCCTCTCCGCGAACATCACCGTCGGGCAGGAGAACCTCGAGGTCGGGCAGGTCGCGCCGCGCGACATCCGCGCGCCGAAGGACGCGACGTTCGAGTCGGACAGCCTGACGCAGGAGGCGCGCGACGCGGCGGCCGCGGCCGTCACGCCGGTCACCGACACCGTCAAGTCGCCCGCCGACAACCTCGAGGATCAGCTGGCGCTGTTCGACACGATGACCAGGCGCGTCGGACGACTCCTGGCCCTACGCGACAACGGCAACCTGGACACCGCGGAGCTGATCCAGCGCATCGGCTCCGATGCTCCGGAGATCCCGTTCGCGGACCGCGCCTTCGTCGCCGAGCTGACCGCCGAGCAGTGGCAGGGGGTCGTGGAGGCGGCGCGCGTCGCGCTCACCACGACGCTCGCCGACCCGGTGCGCGAGGACCAGCTGGCCGAGGTGCGCGACGCCGCTCGCAGCCTGGTGACGACCGACCTGGCGGCCGACGAGCGCGACCTGGCCGGTGATGTCGCGGCCGAGTTCATCGAGCCGTCGGAGATGATCGACGCCGAGTCGACCGCGCAACGGCGTCAGCAGGCGAGAGACGACACGCCGCCGCGGATGGTGACGATCCGGCAGGGCGAGACGGTCGTGCGCGAGGGCGACCGGATCACGGTCGAGGTCTACGAGAAGCTCGACGAGCTGGCCCTGACCCGCCCCCAGGTGCAGCCCGGGATGGTGCTCGGCAACGCGCTCGTCTCGGTCCTCATCGCCGCCATGCTGGTGGCCTTCCTGTGGCGCCACGAGCCGGAGGTGTGGCACCGCAATCGGTCGCTGCTGCTGTTCTTCCTGGCCTTCGTGGCGACGGCGATCGTGATGCGGATCGCGGCCGATCGGACGCTCTGGGCCTTCGTGGTACCGACCTCGGGGGCGGTGCTGCTGGTCGGCATCCTCCTGCAGGGCGGCGCGGGTGCGGCGATGGCCATCGGCCTGGCCGTGCTCGCCGGCGTGATGAACCGGGACGCGCTGGAGATCGCGGTCTTCGTGCTTGCCGGCGGTCTCGCCTCGCTGCTGGCGATCACCCGGGCCGAGCGGCTGAACGTCTTCGTCCGCGTCTTCGGCGTGCTGGCCGCCACGAACCTGGCGGTGGTCCTGGCCTTCGGGCTGCTCCAACAGGGCAACATCGCGGCCATCTTCCAGCTCGGCCTCGCCGGCGTGGCCAACGCGTTCCTCTCGGTCATCCTGGCCGTGGGCAGCTTCCACGTGCTGGGGAACCTGTTCGGCATCATGACCGTGTTCCAGCTCCTGGAGCTGGCGAACCCGTCGAACCGGTTGCTGCGCCGCCTCCTGCTGGAGACGCCGGGGACGTACCACCACAGCGTCATGGTTGGGAATCTCGCCGAGCGCGCGGCCGAGACGATCGGTGCCGATCCGCTGCTCGCGCGCGTCGCCGCCTACTACCACGACATCGGCAAGATGAAGAACCCGCTGGCCTTCATCGAGAACCAGGCGGGAGCCCACAACATCCACGACGACCTGACGGCCGAGACGAGCGCCCGCATCATCGCCGGGCACATCCGCGACGGCATCGACCTGGGGTACGAGCACGGGTTGCCGGTCCAGGTCATCGCCTTCATCCCGCAGCACCACGGCACCAGCGTGATGAGCTACTTCCACGGCAAGGCCCTGCGCGAGGTCGCCGGACGCGAGGAGCTCGTGGACGAGCGCAGCTTCCGCTATCCCGGTCCGAAGCCGCAGAGCCGTGAGGCGGCCATCCTCATGCTGGCCGACGGGGTCGAGGCCAGCGTCCGGTCCCTCGACCAGAAGGACGAGGAAAGCATCCGGGCCATGGTCGACCGCATCGTGGACGCGCGGGTCGAAGATGGGCAGCTGGACGACGCCGAGCTGACGCTGAAGAACATCGCCCAGATCAAGGAGGCGTTCGTCGGGCAGCTGCTGGGCATGTACCACTCGCGCATCAAGTACCCCGACAACGTCGTGCCGATGGAGCAGCGCCGGGAGCACGCCTGACGCCCGCGCGGACCGGTCGCCGTCGCGCGCAGCCTTGAGCGCGCTCACGACGGAGGACTACGATGGCCCCGTCATGATCTGCAGGGTCACCGTGCACGACCGCATCGGGCCCGATCGTCTCCGCGAGGCGGTCGAGCCGACGCCGCCCGAGGATGCGCTGGCCCTGCTCGAGTCGGCAATCGCGGAGACCGCCCACACGGCGCTCGGTGCCATGGAGACGGAGGTCGAGCTGACGCTGTGCAGCGACCCCGAGATGGAGCGCCTGAACTTCGACCACATGGGCGACCGCGGCCCCACCGACGTGCTCAGCTTCCCGCTGCACGAGTGGACCGTGGATGGCACGCACTCGCGCCTGGCGGAGGAGGACGGCATCTCGCCGCCGGGGGCGCTCCTGCTCGGTGACGTCGTGATCGACGTCGACCAGGCCCTGCGGCAGGCCGCGCAGGGCGGCTGGGGCGTGGTGGAGGAGATGGCGCTGCTCGCCATCCACGGCACGCTGCACCTGCTGGGCCACGACCACGCGGAGCTCGACGAGGAGGAGCGGATGCGTGCCGCCGAGCGCCACGTGCTCGGCGTCCTCCATCGGCGTCACCCGGACGTCGCGTGGCAGCCGGGCTCGCTCTTCGACCGTGCCGGGCACGCGGTGACGACCGGCAGCTGAGCCGATGCGTCCCGCGCGCCGGCGCGGGACGGCGGCAGGCGGTCGCTACCCGATCGTTCGGCGGGCGGCGAGCTGGGGTGGCGGATCGCTGCCGTCCAGGATGGCCCGCGCCGCGATGGCGGCCGACGCGGGACCGGTGCTGATGCCCCACGGCCCGTGGCCGGCGCACACGTACAGGCCGTCGGGACCCACGGGCCCGATGAAGGGGCGGCCGTCCACCGATTGCGGGCGGGCGCACATCCGGCGCCCGACCAGCTCCGCCTCGCTGACGGCGGGGAGATACGCGGCGGCGCGACGGAGGAGCAGGGGCTCGACCAGCGCCGCGTCCGGCTCGGCCGGCAGGAAGGTGGAGCCGAGGGTGCTGATGCCGCCGGCACTGGCCAGGCTGAAGATCGAGGGGATCTCGGCCGCGTCGGTTCCATCGGCGGCATCGGCGGCATCGGCGGCGCGTGCGGTGGCGGCCGCGGCGCGGTTGATGGCGTCCACCTCGTCCTCCTCGACGACGTGGTGCGGCGCCGCGTCGCCCAGCCGCAGCTGGAGCGTCACGCCGTAGGTCGGCCGGATCGGCTGCCAGGCTCCGGTCGGATCGACCAGGCGGGGCGACCATGGGCCCGCCGCGACCAGCACCCGGTCCGCCGCCACGTGGTCGCCGCCGTCGAGGTCGACGCCGGTGATCCGGCCATCCTGCACCACGGGTCGCGCGGCCTCGCCGAGGTGGATCGCGACGCCGCGATCGACCGCGAGGCGCGCCCAGGCGTCCGTCGCCGCGGCCGGCGGGATCGGGAAGCCGGTGGCCAGCCGCACGGCCGACAGGCCCGCGGCCAGCGACGGCTCCACGTCGGCCACGTCGTCCGGCTCCAGCAGCCGCGGATCCAGCTCCGGGAGCTCCTTGCGCATCCGCGCCGCCTGGCGCGCGGCCGCGTCGCCATCGGCGTTGAGGAGCAGCAGGCCGGCGGGATCCGTCGGGACGACGAACCCGGCGTCGAGCGACGCCACCAGCGCGCGGTAGCGTGACAGCGACTCGTGGTACAGCGGCGCGAGCACCGGGTCGAAGGGATGCTGGATCGCCCCAAGGTTGCGGCCGGATGCGCCGGCGCCGATGGCCGATCCCTCGATCAGCAGGACGCGCGCCCCGCGGTCCGCCAGGATGGCCGCGCTGGCGCAGCCGATGATCCCGCCACCGATGACCACGACGTCCGCGCCGCCGGGCACCTCCCGGGATCGAATTCGCTGCGGCTCCACGGCCGGGAGGATAGCGGTCCGGGTAGCATCGGCGCCGATGAAGGTGATCTGCGGCCTCGGCAATCCCGGCGAGCGGTTCCGGTTCACGCGGCACAACGTCGGCTTCCGCGTCGTCGACCTGCTCGCGGACCGCTGGGGCCTGACCGGCCAGGGCCGGCTGCGCGATGGAGGCGCCGTGGTCGAGGCCCGGCTGCCCGAGCCGATCGGTCGGGTGCTGCTCGTCAAGCCGATGAAGTACATGAACCTGTCCGGTGGACCGCTGCGGGCGGCCCTGCGCCAGACGGACGTCGACGTCGAGCTGGACCTGCTGGTCGTGGCCGACGACATCGACCTTCCCCTCGGGCGGGTGCGCCTGCGGCGATCCGGATCGGCCGGGGGGCACAACGGGCTGCGGGACATCATCGCCGCGCTGGGGACGCAGGAGTTCGCCCGGCTCCGCATCGGCGTGGGCCGCGCCGGCGAGGCGGCGAGCCACGTGCTGGCGACCTTCAGGCCGGCCGAGCGCGATCTCGCCGACGAGATGGTCCAGGTCGGGGCCGACGCGGCGGAGCGCTGGCTGCGCGACGGGATCGACGAGGCCATGAACGCCTTCAACGGGCTCGAGGTCGAGGCGTAGCGGACTGGTCGGGCGCGACGCCCTACCATGGGTGGTCTCCATGTCGCCATCACGCGGCGGTGACCGCCGCGTCGCTCCGCTCGTCGACGCCCTTCGGCCACATCTGCCGGAACCGGGCGTCCTTCGCGTGCCCGCCGCGGCCCGATCCGCCCACCTCGCCGCGCGCCGCGCCGCCCTCCCGTCCCAGCGGCCGATGGTCGTCGTGGCGCGCACGGACGAGGAGGCGCATCGGCTGGCGGACGACCTCGCCGCGTGGGTCGGAGGCGGTCACGTCCGAACGCTTCCCGAACGCGCGGCGCTGCCGCTCGAGCGGGCGCTGCCGGAGCACGACGAGTCGGCCGAGCGGCTCGCGGTCCTCGCCGCGCTGGGCGCCCGGTCGAGCAACCTGGTCGTCGTCGCCCCGCTGCTGGCGCTGGTCCAGCGGACGCTCGGCCCCCAGCAGCTCCAGGCCGCGCGGACGTCGGTCGCCGTCGGCGAGCGCGTGCCGCAGCGGACCCTGCTCGAGCGGCTGGTGGCCGGTGGCTACGAGCCCACGGTCGAGGTCACCGGGGTGGGGGAGTTCGCGCACCGCGGCGGGCTGGTGGACGCGTGGCCGCCGGGGCGCAGTGAGCCGGTGCGCATCGAGCTGTTCGGCGACGAGGTCGACTCCATCCGGACCTTCGACGCCATGACCCAGGGCTCCCGGCGTCGCCTGACGGAGGTCGAGCTGGTGCCCGCGTCGGAGTTCATCCCGGCGGTCGGATGGGACGCGGCGCTGGCGTCGGCCCCCGAACTCGGCTCCGATCAGCTGCGCGAGGACGCCGCGAAGCTGGCGCAGGGGGACCTTGGCGAGGCGGCCGAGACGTGGGCCGCCCTGCTCACCGCCGTTCCGGCCGCGGACCACGTGACCGGCGCCGCGCACCTCGTCCTGACCGACCTCGACGAGCTCCGGGCGCTCGCCGCCGACCTGGACGAGCAGACCGGGGAGCGACACGCCGGCCTCGTCCGGGCCGCGGAGCTGCCGCCGGACTGGCCGCGCCCGTACGACGCGGTCGCGACGCTCGAGGCGCTCACGCGGGCCGCGGACGAGCGGCTGGAGGAGCAGGCGGAGGCGGACGCGGGCTACGCGATCGCGCCGCCGCTCCCCGGTCGGGCCGATCGGGCCGGATCGTGGCTGGTCGAGCTGGCGGCGGCCGGACGCGGCGTCGTCGTGACCACCGACCAGGCCAGCCGGGTCGGCGAGCTGCTCGAGGAGGCGGGCCACCCGACCGCGCCGTCGTCGGAGCTGCGCGAACCCCCGCGGATGGGTGGGATCGCCGTGGTCCACGGGTCGCTGTCGTCCGGCTTCGCCCACGGGCCGTCGCAGCTGCTGCTCCTCACCGACCGCGAGCTGTTCGGCGCCACCCGCGTCAGACGCCTCACCGGCCAGAAGCGCGTGGTCACGCGCGACCTGATCGGGAAGCTGCAGCCCGGCGACCACGTGGTGCACGTGGACCACGGCATCGCGCGCTACGCGGGGATGACGCAGCGGACGTTCGGCGACGACGTGAAGGAGTACCTGCAGCTCGACTTCGCCGGCAGCGACAAGATCTTCCTGCCGGCCGACCAGATCGGTCGCATCACGCGCTACTCGGGCGGCCCGGCGCCGGCGCTCAGCAAGCTCGGCGGAACCGAGTGGGAGCGCACCAAGAAGCGCGTTCGGCGCGCCGTGGGCGAGCTGGCGCGCGAGCTGATCGAGATCTACGCCGCGCGCGAGTCGGCGCCCGGCTTCGCGTTCAGCGGCGACACGACCTGGCAGCGCGAGCTGGAGGAGAGCTTCCCGTACACCGAGACGCCGGACCAGGCCCGCAGCATCACCGAGGTGAAGGCCGACATGCTGCGCCGCCGGCCGATGGACCGCCTGGTGGTCGGCGACGTCGGCTACGGCAAGACGGAGGTGGCGCTGCGCGCCGCCTTCAAGGCCGTCCAGGACGGGAAGCAGGTCGCCGTGCTGGTCCCCACCACGGTCCTGGCCCAGCAGCACCTGCTCACCTTCACGCGGCGGTTG
The DNA here is from genome assembly GCA_035700865.1 of Candidatus Limnocylindria bacterium. Lineage (GTDB taxonomy): Bacteria > Chloroflexota > Limnocylindria > QHBO01 > QHBO01 > JACDBZ01. The sequence continues at coordinate 14,902 of DASSOH010000009.1, forward strand.
GCCGCGTTCCCGATCGAGATCGCCATGCTCTCCCGCTTCGTGTCGAAGCGCGAGCAGGAGCGCATCGTCGACGGCGTGCGGGAGGGGACGGTCGACATCCTGATCGGGACGCATCGGATGCTGTCGAAGGACATCGGGTTCGCCGACCTGGGACTGCTGGTCGTGGACGAGGAGCAGCGCTTCGGCGTCAGCCACAAGGAGCGCATCAAGCAGATGCGCCGCGAGGTGGACGTGCTGACCCTCTCGGCCACGCCGATCCCGCGCACCCTGCACCTCTCGCTCGTCGGGATCCGCGACCTTTCGGTCATCGAGACGCCGCCGGAGGCGCGGCTGCCGATCCAGACCCGCATCGCCGAGGACGACGACGGCCTGGTGCGCGACGCGATCGCGCGGGAGCTCGATCGGGGCGGGCAGGTCTTCTACGTCCACAACCGGGTCGAGACGATCGAGGCGGCCGCCGAGCGGGTGCGCCGGCTCGTTCCGGGGGCGCGGGTCGGCATCGGCCACGGCCAGATGGCGGAGGGCATGCTGGAGCGGGTGATGCTCGACTTC
>DASSOH010000010.1:0-5393 GCA_035700865.1 Candidatus Limnocylindria bacterium
CCACGCTCGATGAGCTGGATCCCCCTGGCGATGCGCTCGAAGCTGTAGGTCCGCGTCTCCCCCAGCACGACGTAGTCGGGATCGGTCTCGACCAGCGTGTAACCGGCCTGGTACAGGGCCGTGGTCAGCCCCGCCTCGCCGATGACGAAGGCGCTGCCGTCGGGCCGCTGATCGTCCAGGAACTTCGCCGTCGCCAGGGCCGAGGTCCAGATGCGGTCCGCGCTGACGTCCAGCCCGAGCCGGCTGAGCCGCGCCACCAGGTCGCGCGCCGTGTACATCGAGTTGTTGGTCAGGATCAGGAACGGGTGCCCGGTCTCCGACAGGCGCTGGATGAACCGATCCGCGCCGGGCACCAGGTGCTCCTCGCGGACGATCACCCCGTCCATGTCCATCAGCCAGCTGCGTCGTTCGCGGTTCACAGGAGCGATGCTACCCCTCGCGCGCCCGCGCGTTCCCGCCCCACGGGAGGATCGGGCAGGAAGTCACCGTTCGTTGCGTCCGGCGGGACGGACGGTGAAGCTCAGGCCGATTCCCGTCGTCTGCGTCGCCGAGCGTGCCGCCGGGCGAGAGAATCGGTCAGGAAGTCTCCGTTCTTGCCGCCCGGCGAGAACGGCGCCCCGACCTCAGCGGCGCTCGAGCAGGAACAGGGTCCGCGGCGAGTCCGCGATGGGCGTCTCCCGAACGATCCGGAACGTCTCGCCGAACGCGGAGCGGAACCCGTCGATCGAGTAGTGCTCGAAGATGTCACGCCGGGCCGCCAGCAGGCGCCGCGTCATCGGGTCCTCCTTCGGCACGAACTCGACGATCGCCCGCGGCGCCATGCGCGCGAAGAGCCGAGCGACGCCGGGCAGCGGAACGTTGTTGCCGATGGCCAGGTGGTGGACCAGGGCCAGCGCCATGATCACGTCAGGCTCCCCGCGCTCCAGGAAGGAGCCGCGCTCCTCCAGCGCCCAGCCGATGGATGGCGACGGGTTGGCCAGGTCCAGGATGAGCGGCAGGACCGCCGGGTTGCCGTCCCCGCGCACGCGACGCCAGTGGGCCTCGACACTGGCGGCGTCCTGGTCCCACGCGATCACGCGGTAGCCGGCATCGGCCGCGATGGCGCTGTAGACGCCCGTGTTGGCGCCAACGTCCCAGGCGCGCGAGCCCCCGACGGCGCGGAGCATCTCGCCGACGATCTGCGCCTTGCTGGCGGTCGCCGCCTCCGAGTACGACGTCGCGGTGGCGTAGCCGGCCCAGTGGCCGCTCGGATCCCACCGCAGCCCCTCGACCGTGCGGCGCAGGGAGTCGAGCAGGGCACGCTGGCCGGTGGCGCTCAATCGCCGCTCTGGCTTCGCGGCCCCCTCCGCGGGCGGCGCCGCCCGTGCGGCCCGGCGCTGGGCGCCGGCGTGCAGGTGAATGTGCGCCGAGAGGCCGAGGTTCAGGCGCGTCCGGCCCGGGAGCAGCCTCGCGGCCAGGTCGAGCGGGATGCCGTCGATGAAGTCGCGCAGCAGCAGCCCCAGCCGCGCGTCGCGATGCGCGATCAGCGCCAGCGGCGCCAGGAAGTGCTCGCAGAACTGGCGGTACGCCGGCCACGGCTCCGTCGGCTCGGCGACCTCGAAGCTCAATGAGTCGATCAGCACCGGCCGGCCGCGCTCGAGCTGGATGTTGTAGGCGCTCGCGTCCTTGAGCCGCATGCCCGCATCCAGGGCACGCACCTGGAGCTCGAGCGTCAGGAGCGCCGCCTCCTTGAGCTGGGAGAACGACCACTCGTACGGGTAGGAGACGAACTCCACCAGGCGCGGCCGGATGACGGCCACCGCGCCGGGAAGGGCGGCGAGCGACGCATCGACCGCGTCGTGCGCCACCAGCAGGCCGTCCCGGATGAGCCGATCGGCGAGCCCCGAGCGCTGGAACGCCTCCCAGTCTCGACCGCCGGCCTCCTGGACCTGTCGGTAGAGGACGCCGGCGTGGCGGAAGACGAAGCCGGAGGGGTCGCGGAAGGAGGCCGGGTCGACGACCGGGCCGTCAGCCGCGGGAATCGGTCTCCTCGCCGGATGCGGCCGTCGACGCCTCCTCGGGGGCGGCGGACCCGCCGCGGATGCGGTGCCACGCATCGCCGATGACGCGCCGGAAGAAGAATGGAATCGCGAGCACGCCGGCCAGGAGGACCTGGAGCAGCATGCTGCCGGAGCCCGGATCGATATACGCCAGCAAGTGCATGGGGCAGCCCCTGGGGGTAGTGTTGCGCCGATGTTACCCGCAGGGGGACGGACGCTCCACCGCGACGTCGCCGCCTTCCCGTTCCACCCGGTCCTCGCCGCGGCCTACCCGGTCCTCTTCCTGTTCGCCACCAACGCCGCCGAGCAGGTGAACCTCGACCCGCTGTGGGTCCCGCTGGGCCTGGCCGTGATCGGCGTCGTCCTCACCCTCAGCGTCCTGGGAATCCTCCTCCGCGATTGGCCGCGCGCCGGACTGCTGACGCTGGTGCTGGTGATCGGCTTCTTCGGCTACGGCCACGCCTGGAACGCGGTCTCGGGGGTCCTGGGCAGCCAGTGGCCGTTCATCGTCGGGTGGGTGGTGGCGCTGGCCATCGGCCTGGCCCTCGCCTGGCGCTCTCGCCAGGCGGCCCGTCGGCTGACGCCGGCCCTGAACCTGATGGCCGTCGTCCTGGTGGCGGTGAACGTCTGGACCGTCGCGTCGGCGATGGTGGCCGTGGCCGCGGTAGAGCCGCCGGCCGAGGTCGCATCGGTCCAGCTGCAGCCGCCGGATCCCGACGATCTGCCGGACGTGTACTACATCATCCTGGACCGCTACGCCGGCCCGACCGCGCTGCGGCAGACCTACGACTTCGACAACGAGCCGTTCCTGGCGCAGCTGGAGTCACGCGGCTTCGCCGTCGCCCGGCACGCCCACGCGAACTACATTAAGACGCCGCTGTCGCTGGGCAGCTCGCTGAACATCGACTTCCTCGACGCCGATGCGCTGGAGGCCCAGGCCCGGGACGGCGCCGATCGGGAGCCGATCCACCGCGTGCTCGGCGACCACCTGGTGGTGCCCGACGCGCTGAAGGAGCTCGGGTACAGCTACATCCACGTCTCGAACTGGTGGACGCCCACGGTGACGAACATCGACGCCGATCGGACGTTCCACTACGAGGGCCAGGACGAGTTCTCGACGGTCCTGGCGCAGACGACCTTCCTGCGCGCCTTCAACGAGCCGGAGGCCGCACCCACCGACCCGTGGGACTGGCGCGTCCTGCGACGTCACACCCTCTACGAACTCGAGAAGCTGGAGGAGATCCCCTCACTCCCGGGGCCGAAGTACGTCTTCGCCCACCTGCTGATCCCGCACGACCCGTACGTCTTCAACGCCGATGGCACCTTCACCGGGCGCGCCCAGGTCGCGCAGCTCGGAGACCTGGAGAGCTACCGGCGCCAGCTCGAATATGCCAACCGGCGCATCCTGGGGATCATCGATCGCATCGTCGCCAGCGACCCGGGCGCGGTGATCATGCTGCAGGGCGACGAGGGCCCGTTCCCGGAGCGCTACCAGGCCGACGAGTGGGGCTTCGAGTGGCGCGAGGCGACGACGGAGGAGCTCGAGCAGAAGTTCAACATCCTGTTCGCCATGCGCGTCCCGGACACGGACGTGGCGGCCGCCGGCTTCCACGACGACATCACGCCGGTCAACGCCTTCCGGGTCATCTTCAACGCCCGATTCGGGGCCGACCTGCCGCTGCTCCCCGACCGGACCTGGGCGCACCAGGACCTGGACCACTTCTACGACTTCTTCGAGATCACCGACCGGCTGGACCACGGTTCGCCGTCAGGCTGAGCCGATGCGCGCCGCCGCACGCATGTCGCGCCTGCGCCGTGGCACGGGCGCGGGCGCATCGGTCTTCTTCTGGAGTGGTCAGGCGCCGGCGCCGACCCTCGGCTTGAGGGCGTCGAGCCTGGCGCGCGCCGCCTCCTTGTCCGTGAACCAGAGCGCGTTGATCTCGGTGTACGGCTCCCACTCCGGCGGGAGCGCGTCCTCGGCCTTGATGGCCGCCACCGAGCACTCCGGCTCACAGGCGCCGCAGTCGATGCACTCGTTGGGGTCGATGTACAGCATCCGGTCGACGCCCTCGTCGTAGTGGATGCAGTCGACCGGACAGACGGCGACGCACGACAGCTCCATCGTGTCGACGCAGGGTTCCGCAATGACGTACGTCACCGAAGTGGGGTCCTCGCTGTGGGTCCTTCGGTGCCAGCGTGGGCCGGTGGCCGTCGCTGCCGACAGGGCCATCCGGCCCGCGATCGACGGTACGTCCGGTGCCCCTGGCGTTCGCCCCTGCGGCGTTTCGCCCCCTGCGGCAATTCGCGCGTGCGGCGTCTCGCGAGGTGCGCGTCAGGCGTGCATGTCGCGAAACGGGAGCGCTGGTGTTGCGGAATGGGCCGAGATCGGCGCACTAGCCGGCTCGGGCGCCCGGATCGGCGCGGCGTCGAGCGTGGATCCGGCCGTCGGGCAGGCTCCCGCCCAGCTAACGCTCCGGATCCGGCGCACGTCGCGAAACGGGAGCGCTGGTGTTGCGGAATGTGCAGACGCCGGCGCATTCCGCGGAACGCGCAGGCACGACTCGAACAATGCTGCCCCGGCGCGGCATTACGAACCGCCGCACCACGAACGACCCCCGGACTGAGCGTGGACGGAGGTCCGGATGACGCGGTCAGCGTCCGTCATGCGGCCCAGCAGCCGCAACGTTCGACTCGGGCGCGTCCGACGCGAACAGTGCGGGCCACGGCCGACGAGTTTCGACTCGGGCGGCGCGGACGGCGCTGCGGACGTCAGGCGACGGCCAGCACCGCCCGCTCGGCCAGGGCGATCGGGAGCCCACCGCTGCTGGTGATGCCGTCGTGGAAGGCGCGCAGCGCATCGGTGTCGGAGGAGCCGTGGACCGCGAAGAAGGCCTCGCGAATGCGGACGATCTCCAGGCAGCCGGTCAGGTACGAGGACGCCTGGGTCGGCCAGGCGCAGTACCGAGTCACCTCCGCCTTCGCGGTCGGCTCCGTCAACCCGGTGCGCGTGGTCATGAACGACACCGCCTCGTCCCAGGTCATCTCGCCCATGTGCAGCGAGGTGTCCACGACGATCCGCGCGGCCCGGAAGATCGTGGCCTCGTACTGGTTCATCTCGTGGCGCAGGTCGGTGAAGAAGCCCTGCTCGCGCATCATCCGCTCGGCGTAGAGCGCCCAGCCCTCGCTGAAGTACGGCGTGCGGAACACCTGCCGCACCCGCGATGGGTTGGCCTTGGACATCACCAGGTGCCAGTGGTGGCCCGGGTAGGCCTCGTGGACCGCGGTGGTCGGGATGCCGGGGTACGAGTTCGAGGCGAGGCGCTTCTGGATCTCCTCCTCCGACGCGCCGTCCGG
>DASSOH010000011.1:0-4388 GCA_035700865.1 Candidatus Limnocylindria bacterium
GAGGGCGCTCGGCGGCCCGCACGAGGTCCTGGCTGCGATCGGGAACCTCTTCCTTCCGGGCTACACGGCTCCGAAGATCGCCTGGCTGCGCTCGCATGAGCCCGATGCCTACGCCGCCTCGCGACGCTTCTGTCTGCCGCATGATTACCTGAATCTGTGGCTCACCGGCGCGTTCGTCACCGAGCCCGGCGACGCCTCGGGGACCGCCTACGTCGACGTCCGTGACCGCTCCTACAGCCGGCCGGTGCTCGACGCCCTCGACCCGCAGCGCGACTGGGATGCGAGCCTCCCGCCGATCGTGCCGTCGTTGAGCGTCATCGGCGAGCTGCGCGCGGACGTCGCCGCTGAGCTCCGGCTGCGCGCCGGCACCCCGGTGAGTGGCGGAGGCGGCGACAACATGTGCGCTGCGATCGGCGTCGGGGCCGTGGAGTCGGGCCGCGTCGTCGTCAGCCTGGGGACCTCCGGGACGATCTTCGCGCGCAGCGACACGGTGGCCGTCGATCCACGCGGCGAGGCGGCCGCGTTCTGTGACTCGACCGGTGGGTGGCTGCCGCTCGCCTGCACGCTGAACTGCACGAACGCGACGGACTGGGTGCGGGAGCTGACCGGCCTGGACCGCGACGGCTTCGAGGCTGCGCTGCGCGACACGCCGGCGGGTGCCGGCGGCCTCACGTTCCTGCCGTACCTCGACGGCGAGCGGACGCCGAACCTGCCCACTGCGGCTGCGGCCTTCCACGGCATGCGCACCGAGCACGGCCCCGGCCACCTCGCCCGCGCCGTGGCCGAGGGAGTGACGCTCGGCCTGGTCTACGCGCGCGAAGCACTCGAGCGGGCCGGAGTCGGCCGCGGCGAGGTCACGCTCGTCGGCGGTGGCGCGGCGTCCGATGCCTGGGGCCAGCTCTGTGCCGACGCGCTCGGCGTGGCGGTGCATCGCGCGCCGGACGTCGAGGCGGCCGCCCTCGGCGCGGCGCGGCAGGCCGCCGCCGTAGTCGATCGCGTTCCGCTGCCCGGCCCGGCCCCCACCGCTTCGACCTGGGAGCCCCGCCAGCTTGAGGGCCTTGCGGCAGCGGCGAGCCGGCTCGCCGAGCTGCGAGCTCTCGCCGTGGACGGCGCGCGGTGACTGGTCGCGTCATCCTGGTGATCGACACCGGTGGCACGAAGCCCGGTACAGGAGCCGTGATCCTGGTATCGGTCACGCGGGTCGCGAGCGGGAGCAGCTGACCCTCCAGGTGCTATCGTTCGGCGAAACCCTTTAAGCCGGTCCCGTGAGGCCGGGAAGGAGCATCCGTGACGACCGTCCTGCCCACTGCGCCGCCGGCGCACCCCGACATCGAGCCGCAGCCGCTCGACCCCATTGGCTCCGCGGACGGTCTGCCCGGTCTCCTCGCTCTCGAAGGCGGGCTCGTCGTGCGCGGACGCCTGGCCGGCGCCCCGGTGCGCGCCGAGGGCGATCTCATCTTCACGACCGCCGCGACCGGCTGGGGGGAGATCCTCACCGATCCCTCCTACGCCGGGCAGATCGTGGTGCTCACGCACCCCATGGCCGGCAACTACCGCATCGATCCGGCCGAGTTCGAGTCGAGCCGGGTCCAGGCGCGGGCGCTCATCGCATCGCGCATCGTGACGCCGCCGGCCGGACCGGGGCTCGCCCTCGCCGACGTGCTCCGCGCGGCCGGCATCCCGGCGCTGACCGGGGTCGACACCCGGGCGCTCACGCTCGTCATGCGGCGCGGAGCGGCGCGACGCGCCGTCCTGCGGCCCGCCAGCATCTCGACCGACCCTGAGCGTGACGCCGCCCTGGCTGTCGAGGAGGCAGGCGACAGCGTCGCCTGGGACCGTGTCGACCACGTCAGCGCGGTCGCGACCCGCGAGCCGTTCGTCCTGGCGCCGCACGGCTCGCGGCGGGCGCGCGCCGTCCTCGTCGACTACGGGGTGAAGCGCTCGCTGCTCACGGCCCTCGCCGGCCGCGGGCTGGAGGTCATCGGCCTGCCGCCAGCCGCGACGGCCGCCGACGTGGCAGCGCACGATCCGGACCTCGTGGTGCTGTCGCCGGGGCCAGGTGACCCATCCCGGATGGCGTCCCAGATCGCGGTCGTGGGCGAGCTCGCGGCGAACGCCGTCGGCGGCGGCCCGCCGATCCTGGGGATCTGCCTGGGCCACCAGCTGCTCGCCCTCGCCGCCGGTGCGCCGACGGGCCGTCTCGCGGTCGGGCACCACGGCGGCAACCACGCCGTCCTCGACGTGGCGGCGGGACGCGTCGACATCGGCGCGCACAACCACGAGGTGGCTGTCATCGACGATCCCGCGCTGGTTGCCGCCGGCTACCGGATCAGCCATCGCGATCTCAATGACGACACCGTGGAGGGACTCGTGCACCGCAGCGGGCGCGTGGCATCGGTCCAGTTCCATCCGGAGGGGGCGCCGGGACCGGTCGATGGGGCGCGGGTCTTCGACGATGCCACGCTGCTCATGGCCCGATGACACCGCGCAGGGTCCTGGTCATCGGCTCGGGGCCGATCCTCATCGGGCAGGCGGCGGAGTTCGACTATGCCGGCGTGCAGGCCTGCCTGGCGCTGCGCGAGGACGGCGTCGAGACGATCCTCGTCAACTCGAACCCGGCGACGGTGATGACCGACCCGGACGTGGGCGGGACGGTGCTCATCGGGCCGCTCACGCTCGACTATCTGACGCGGGTCATCGAGGAGCACCAGCCCGACGCCCTGCTGCCAACGCTCGGCGGCCAGACCGGGCTGAACCTCGCCGTCGCGCTGGACGATGCCGGCGTCCTCGAGCGTCATGGCGTCCGTGTGCTCGGGACTCCGCTCGAGGCGGTCCGCGCCGCCGAGGATCGCGGGGGCTTCCGGGACCTCGTCATCGGGATCGGCGAGCCAGTCCCCGAGAGCGCCGTGGTCGAGACCCTGGCCGATGGCATGCGCTTCGTCGATGCGCTGGGATCCCCGGTCGTGGTGCGGCCGGCCTTCACGCTGGGCGGCGGCGGCGGCGGCTTCGCGCACAGCTCCGACGAGGCACGCCGGGCCATCGCGCACGGGATCGCGGCGAGCCCCATCGGCCAGGTGCTCGTCGAGCGCAGCCTGCTCGGCTGGAAGGAGATCGAGTTCGAGGTCCTGCGCGACGCGGCCGACACGACGATCGCCATCTGCGGCATGGAGAACCTCGACCCGATGGGCGTCCACACCGGCGACTCGATCGTCGTGGCGCCGATCCAGACGCTGTCCGACCCGGTCGTTCAGCGGCTTCGCCGTTGCGCGCTGAAGATCGTCCGCAGCCTGCGGCTGGAGGGTGGCTGCAACGTCCAGCTCGCCGTCTCGCCGGACGGGTCCGATTACCGGGTCATCGAGGTCAACCCGCGCGTTTCCCGCTCGAGCGCACTGGCCTCGAAGGCCACCGGCTATCCGATCGCGCGCCTCGCGGCGCACATCGCGCTCGGCAAGCCGCTGCACGAGATGGCGAACCCGGCCACCGGCGGCGGCTCGGCGGCGTTCGAGCCGGCGGTCGACTACGTCGTCGTGAAGCTGCCGCGCTGGCCGTTCGACAAGTTCCCCGAGGCGGATCGCAGGCTCGGGGTCCAGATGAAGGCCACCGGTGAGGCGATGGCCATCGACCGCGAATTCGGCCCCGCCCTCCTGAAGGCGATCCGATCACTCGAGCCGCGCGGTCGCGGCTGGCTGTGGCTCGACCCTGCGTGGCGGCTCGAGGAGGCGGCACCCTCCGACCTCGCGGGCTTCCTCGCGCCCAGCGACACACGGCTGTGGCGGATCGTGGGGCTGCTGCGCCACCAGCGCGCGTCGGCCGGCGAGATCAGCCGCGCGACCGGCATCGCGCCGTGGTTCACCGAGCGGATCGCCGAGCTCGTCGCCGCCGAGCGGGAGGTGGTCGGCGCCCCGCTCGAAGAGGCGAAGCGGGCCGGCTTCGGCGACGCCGACGTCGCGGCGCTCTCCGGCGTGCCGTGGGCCGCCATCCGCAGAGCGCGCGTGCGGTCGGGTATCCATCCCGCGTACCGCAGGGTGGATACCTGCGCCGGCGAGTTCCCGGCCGAGACCCCGTACTTCTACAGCTCGTACGCGGAGCCGGAGGTCGCTCCACCGGCCGAGCGCCGCAGTGTGATCGTCGTCGGATCGGGGCCGATCCGCATCGGCCAGGGGATCGAGTTCGACTACTGCTCGGTCCGAGCCGCGTGGGCGATCCGCGACATGGGCCTGGACGCGGTGGTCATCAACAACAACCCTGAGACGGTCTCGACCGACTACGACGCCTGCACGCGCCTCTACTTCGAGCCGCTCGACACCGAGAGTGTGCTCGACGTCATCGACCACGAGCGCGCGCTGACCGGCACGCCACCGCACGTGGTGCTGACCTTCGGCGGGCAG
>DASSOH010000012.1:0-9377 GCA_035700865.1 Candidatus Limnocylindria bacterium
CGCCACAGCTCGTCGACCGTGCGATCGATGGCCGCGTCGACGTCGCGGATCGGCTCGCCGTGCGAGGGCAGCAGGACGTCGAGCCGCTCGCGCTTCAGCGCCAGCAGCGAGAGGATGGTGGCGGCGGCGCCCCCGTGCTCGCCGTAGCTCCACATCGTGGCGGCCAGCGACCACACCTTGCCCGGGGCGTAGAGCAGGTCGCCCACGAAGGCGACGCGCTGCCCGTCGACCTCGGCCAGGTAGCTGACCGAGCCGATGGTGTGGCCCGGCGTCGGCACCGGCCGCACGCGGACGGAACCCAGCTGCAGGTCACGGTACTCGGGCACGGAGCCGGTCACCGGCACCGGCTCGAGCAGCGAGAACCGGTCCTGGCGCACGTCATAGGTGTTGGCGATGGGACGGGCCTGCCAGTGCTCGTCGACCGTCTCGATGAGCTCGCGCTCGACCGGCGGCACCCAGATCTGCATGCCGGCCGCCGCCGCGCGCGCCAGGCCCTGCACCTGGTCACGGTGGTGGTGGGTGACGACGACGGCGCACGGGGCTGGCTGGCCCTCCGGGATGACGCCCAGCACGGCGCCGGCTCCGAAGTCGATCAGGATCGCGTCGGCGCCGTGGCGCAGGAGGTACACGTTGCACGTGTCCCGGGCACGGTGAAGATGGGGGGAGATCTCCGTGAGGCTGGGCGGCATCGAAGGCCAGTCTATCGGTCGGTTCTGAGCGCCGTGCGAAGCGGCGACACGCTGGCGCCGAGGCTGGCGCTAGCCTTGGGCGCATGCCTGACGGAACCGATGCGGGCGCGCACCACCCTCCCGGCGTCGTCGTCTGCGTCGGTCTGCTGACCCGCGACACGATCGTGCCCATGCCCGCCTGGCCCGAGCCGGATGGGCGGCTGGTGGTGGACGAGATCCTTCGATCCGGTGGTGGCCCCGCGGCGACCGCTGCCGTCGCCGTCGCCCGACTCGGCGGCTCGGCCGCGTTCGTCGGCGCGGTGGGGGACGACGGCGACGAACTGGTCCGTGCGCTGACCGACGAGGGCGTCGACACCACCGGCGTCGTCCGCCTGCGGGGAGCCTCCCCGGAGAGCGTGATCCTGCTCGACCGGTCCACCGGCACGCGGTCCATCCTCCACGTGCCCGGGGCGGCGTTGCGCGAGCTGCCCACGGACGCGCACGACCGATGCCGCACCGCGGCCTGGGTCCACGTGGATCACGCCGGGTATCGGCTGGCGCACGCGCTGGATCGCGGCCGGCTGTCGGTTGACGCCGGCAACCCCGTCGCGGACCTCTCGCTGGATGGGCTGGGCCTGTACGTGCCGACCGCGACCGCGCTGGCCGCGCGCTACCCGGGCCGAATGCCCCGTGCCGCGGTCGCCGCCGCGCTGGCCGACGGCGCGCAGCGGGTCGTGGTCACCGAGGGGGCGCGCGGCGCGATTGCCGCCGACCGGCACGGTGCCTGGCGCGTCGGGGGATACGAGGTGGACGTCGTCTCGACGCTGGGAGCGGGCGACGTCTTCCACGGCGCGCTGCTCGCCGCGCTGACCCGCGGCCACGACCTGGCCCAGGCCACCCGTCGGGCGAACGTGGCGGCCGCCCTCAGTTGCCGCGCCCTGGACGGTCGCCGCGCCGTCCCGACGCTCCCGGAGCTCGAGGCGGCCGTCGCTGGCACGCCGGACCCGGAACCGATCCTGCTCCAGGAGACCGCATGACGACCGACTGGCAGACCACGTACGACACGGCCATGCCGCGCATCGCGCGCCCCAGCGGCGCCTTCGCCATGGTCGCCATGGACCAGCGCGATTCGCTGCGCGCCATGTTCGCGGAGCGCCTGGAGGAGCCGATCCCGCTCGACCGACGCGTGGCGTTCAAGGTCGCCGTGGCCCGCCTCCTCTCGCCGCACGCGTCGGCGCTGCTGCTCGACGCCGGCGAGGGCCTGGATCCGGTCCTGGAGGCCGGCGTCCTGGCGCCGACGTGCGGGCTGATCGTCGCCGCGGACGAGCTGGTGCAGCCGCCGGGCGAGCCGGTCGACGACACGCGCCTGGATCGCGAAATCGACCTGCGGGCGGCGGCCGAACGCGGGGCCGTGGCGGCCAAGCTGCTGGTCATCTGGCGCCCGGACCGATCGGCCGCGGACCGCGGCGCGCTCGTCCGCGAGTTCCTCGACATCTCGCGTGCCGCGGGGCTGCTCGGCATCGTCGAGCCCGTGGTGCGGCCGCCGGCCGGCACCGACGAGGCAGCCTGGACCGACCGAGAGGAGGCGATCCTCGAGGCTGCGCGCGAGCTCGGGCCGCTGCGACCGGACGTCTACAAGGCCCAGGTGCCGCACAACGGAACGGGCGATCCGGCGGCCATCACCGACGCCAGCGCGCGCATCACCGAGGCGCTGCCGTGCCCGTGGGTCGTGCTGTCGTCCGGCGTGGCGATCGACGACTTCCCGGACGCGGTCGAGGCCGCCTGCCGGGGCGGTGCCTCCGGGTTCCTGGCCGGCCGCGCCGTGTGGCGCGACGCGATCGGCCCGGATCCCGAGCCGGCGCTGCGGGACCGGTCGGTGCCGCGTCTCCAGCGGCTGGGCGAGATCGTGGACCGCGTGGCGCGACCGTGGTCGGCCGCGCCGCGTCCCTCTTAGCCCGGCGCGTCGGGCAGCGCCAGCTCCGCCGCCCACGCCGCCGGCGGTGGCTGCTCCGTCCGGGTCCCGACCGGCAGCGACCGATCCTCCTGCGCGGAGCGCAGGACCGTCTCGAGCACGTCGATGACGTGCGTGGCGTGCGCGCCGCCCGTCGCCGGCGCGCGCCCGTCGCGAGCCGCCCGGGCGAGGTCATCCAGGCCGGCGGCCCACGGCATCATGACCTCGGGATCGCGGAGCAGCGGAACGGCCTGCCAGGGGCCGCCGCGCGGCGCGTGCTCGAGCGTGCCGCCGAACTGGAACCAGTTCGACAGCCACAGCGAGCCCGCGTCGCCGTGGAGCTCGATGCCGCGCTGACGTGCGGGATCGGCGACGTAGAAGTTGACCGTCAGCCGCGCGACGACGCCGGAGGCGAACGTCAGCGTCGCGAGCACCCAGTCCGGCGCGCTGATCTCGAAGGTGCTTCCGTCCTTCGCGACCCGTGATGGCTTCAGCCGTCGCGCATCGGCGCGGACCTCCTCGACCGGACCGAGCAGTGCCGTGAGCAGCGTCATCGGGTAGATGCCGACGTCGAACAGCGGGCCGATCTCGTAGAACGGCCGCGGCTGAGGATGCCACGCCTCGATCCAGCCCCAGTTCACCTCCGCGTACGCCATCCGCACCGGGCCCAGGCGGCCCTCGTCCAGCCAGCGCCGCGCCGTCTGCGCCAGCTCACCGAGGTGGACGATGGGGGCCGCGCCGACGAGGACGCCGCGATCTCGCGCCGCGGCCAGCAGGGCCGACGCATCCGCGATCGTGGTGGCGAGCGGCTTCTCGCTGAACAGGTGGCGGCCGGCCTCCACCACGCGACGACCGATCGGCACGTGCGCCGACCACGAGGCCAGGTTGGCCACGATCTCCACCTCGGGATCGGCCAGCAGCTCGTCCAGCGAGGGGTGGATGCGGGCGCCATTGGCGGCGCCGAAGGCGGCCGCGCGGGCGGAGTCGAGATCGGTCACCGCCACCAGCCGCACGTTCGGCTGGCGCGCCAGGTCCTCGGCGTAGCGCCCGGCGATGTCGCCGCAGCCGACGATCCCGACGCCGGCCGTCATCGGTCCAGCCAGCCGGCCAGCCTCTGCCGGGCCACCCGGATCTCGGGCCTCGGGTCGTAGGAGTCGGGCTCGTGCTCGACGCTGATGCCACCGCGGTAGCCGATGTCGCGCAGCGCCTGGACGCAGTCCGCCAGCGGCACCACGCCGTCGCCGTAGCCGCACGTCTCGTGGGGCACGCCGGCGTGGCGCACGTCCTTGAGGTGGACGTGCAGGACGCGATCGCCGAGCTCGCGGATGGCGGTCGCGGCGTCGTAGCCCTGCGTCCCGAACCAGCCGGTGTCGACCGTGGCGCCGATCTTCCCGCCGGCATCGTCGCCGATCTTCGCCAGCACCTCGGCCGGCGTCTTCTCCGGGTGGTTCTCCAGCCCGAACCGCAGGTCGTGCTCCTCCAGGAGGCGGATCAGGCCAGCCCGGTCATCCTCCAGCAGCTTCGTCCCGCCGCCGAGGATGGGGGCGCCGACCGCGACGGCCAGGCGGCACACGGCCGCGACCCGGTCGGCGTCGTTGCCGAACCAGCCGGCCAGGCTGGCGACGCGGACGCCGCGCTCGTTCAGCACGGCGACGGCCGCCGCCACGTGCTCGGGCGTCGCCCAGCGCGCGTTGAGGTGCCCCTCCCACAGGTCCATGGCGTCGAAGCCCAGCCCGACGGCCTCGTCGACCAGCTCCGCGAATCGCTCGCGGAACGTGTCGATCGGCGCGAAGGCCTCGTTCGTGGCGCGGTCCCCGGCGCCCCAGTCGGGGATGCTCCAGCCCGCCTCGCGGGCGACGAAGTTGGCGGTCATGAAGGAGACGGTCGGGGCGAACGCATCGGTATCGGTCATGCACCCAACTCTGGCACGCCGGCGCGCCGAAGCGCGCCGCATCGGCACATAGGCCGATCGGGCCATTGGAGGCATAGGAGGTGGACCGTATACTCGCTCGCGTGTTGCTTGCGGGCACCTCCCGATCAGGCAGCGCGCGACGCCAATCCGAGCCGGAGCCAAGGGAGCCTGCCACCCGATGATCGACGAGCCGATCGCCCAGCCGCAGCCGAAGTCGCAGCCAGCGTCGCCGACGCCGGACTGGAAGCTGGAGGTGGGGGAGGGAACCCTCCTGCCGCGCTCCGCGCTGAGCGTGCTGACCAGCCTCAACGAGCGCGTCGCCAAGGGCAACATCGACGATCTCGTGCCCATCGCCACCGGCTTCGTGCCGATGGACAAGACGATCGGCGGTGGCCTCCGCCCCGGTGAGCTGATGCTCATCGGCGGGGCCCAGGGCCAGGGCAAGACGACGATGGCGCTCCAGATGGCCCGCAACATGGCGGCATCGGGCCAGGCGACGGTGCTCTACGTCTGCTTCGAGCACGACGAGGAGTACCTGATCCAGCGCATGGTGGCGATGGAGTCGGCACTGGCGCACCTGCCGCAGAAGTCCGGCGCGGTGAAGATCCAGGACGTCAAGAAGGAGGTGGTGAGCTCGTACACCGCCTCCGCCGAGACGGGGACGAAGGCCAAGCTGGGCGCGAATCCTCGGCTGCGCCCCTCGCTCGAGCGGATCGCCCGCTACGGCTCGAACCTGTACCTGATGCGCGGCACCGCCACGCAGACCACCATCGAGAACCTGCGCGCGCTGGTGCGTGAGCACCGCGGATCGGATGACGAGCGCCGGCTGGTGCTGTTCGTCGACTACCTCCAGAAGGTGCCGGTCATCCCGGAGCCGAACACGGAGGAGGAGAAGGTCACGCGGATCGTCTCCGGGCTCAAGGACATCGCGCTCGCGGAGTCGGTGCCGGTCGTCGCGATCGTCGCCGCGGACCGCGAAGGGTTGAAGGCCAAGCGGCTGCGCAACCACCACCTGCGCGGCTCGTCGGCCATCAACTACGAGTCCGACATCATCCTGATCCTGAACGACAAGTACAACATCGTCGCCAAGGTCAACATCGAGTTCAACCCGTACCAGGCGCAGCGCTACCGCGACTGGGTGGTGGCGACGATCGAGAAGAACCGCGGCGGCCAGGACAACGTCGACCTCGAGTACGAGAAGCTCTTCGAGTACAGCTGCTTCGATCCGACGGGGCGGATCACCGCGGAGAAGCTGATCGAGGAGCGGCTCTACAACGACTGACCGTCCCGCGCCGATGCAACCCGGGCCGCAGTTCGACCCCTACGCCGTGCTGCAGGTCGCCCCGACCTGCGAGCAGGAGGTGGTGCACGCCGCGTTCAAGGCGCTGGCGATGAAGTACCACCCCGACCGCGACGGCTCGCGGCGTGCCGCCGACCGCATGGCCGAGCTGAACCGCGCCTACACCCTGCTGCGCGATGCCGATGGGCGTCGCGCCTTCGACCGCAGTCGCCGCATGACCGTGGCCGGCGTGTCGGTCGCGGCGAGCGCGGCGCCGGCTGGCGGCGCGCCTCGCCCACCCGGCGGCGGCGCCGGGGCGAGCGTCCTCTCCTTCGGCCGCTATTCCGGGTGGACGCTGGCGGACCTTGCTCGTCGCGACCCGGACTATCTGCTGTGGCTGTCGCGTCACTCCTCGGGCATCCGCTTCCGCACCGAGATCTACAGCCTGCTCCGCACCATGGGCGTCTCCGCCGCGTAGCACGGCGCCGTCGCGCTACGCTGTGGCGGCCTATGAACGAATCCCTGCCTCCGCTGCGCGCTGTCTTCCTCGACATCGGCGACACGGTGATGCGCCCCAATCCCTCGTGGGAGCACGTGTACGCCATGGCCTTCGAGGAGTTCGGGATCCATGTCGAGATCGACCGGCTGCGCGACGCGCTGCGCAAGGCCTACCACCACGGCGGCTGGGGCACCGAGGGCGGCTTCGCCGCCGACGAGGAGACCAGCTTCCGCCGCACCGTCGAGATCGACGCGGCCGCCATCGCGGAGCTCGGCCTGCCCGAGATGCCCGAGGCGTTCTACCGGCGCCTGGCCGACCTGTTCATGGTCACCAGCCACTGGCACGTCTTCCCCGATGCCTACCCGACGCTGGTCGCGCTGAAGGAGCGCGGCCTGGTGGTCGGCGCGGTGAGCAACTGGGTCTGGAACCTGCCGGAGCTGCTGCACGCGCTCGACCTGGTGGGGCACTTCGACTTCATCGCTGCCAGCGCGCGCATCGGCTTCGAGAAGCCGCATCCGCGGATCTTCGCGTGGGCGCTGGAGCAGGCGAAGGTGGAGCCGCCGGCGGTCGTCCACGTCGGCGACCACGTGGATGCCGACGTCGAGGGGGCTCGTTCGGTCGGGATCGGCGCCGTCCTGATCGACCGCACCGGTCGCTACCCGGCCGACGCCGTGCCCGACGGCGTGCCGGTGATCCGCTCGCTGACCGAGCTGCTCCCGCTCGTCGACGCGCGCCGCGACGGCCATGCCTGAGCCGGGCCGATGGCGCTGCTTCGTGGCCGTCCCGCTGGGCGACGTTCTGCGGGGATCGCTCGCCGGCGCCGCTGACCGATGGCGCAGCGACCCCGGCGCATCGGCCCTGCGGTGGACCGATCCGGACGGCTGGCACCTGACCCTGGCCTTCCTCGGAGCGACCGATCCTGCCCGGGTACCGGGCATGGTGGATGCGCTGTCGCGGGCCGCCGTCGCGTGCGACGCGGGAGCCTTCGCGACCGGGGGTCTGGGCGCCTTCCCGTCGCCGGGCCGGGCGCGCGTGCTCTGGTACGGGATCCAGGATCGGTCACACGCCCTGCGGCAGCTTGCCACCGCGGTCCGTGATCGGCTCGGCATGCCGCCGGACGACCGGTTCCGCGCCCACGTCACCCTGGCCCGCGCGCGCCGCGATCCGGTTGACCTTCGGCCCTTCCTGGAATCGGCGGTCGCCCCTGAGGGTGTGCTGGACGTGACCGCGATCCATCTCATGCGCTCGCATCTCGGCCGCGGACCGGCTCGCTACGAGTCGCTGGCGTCCGTCCCGCTCGGAGGCACCTCCAGATGACCGATCGTCCCGCTCCCCAGCGCCCGCCCTACGTTGCCGTGATCGGCGATGGCGACCCGCGCGGCCCCGACGCCCACCGCATGCTCGAGTGGGCCGAGGAGGTCGGCCAGCACCTCGCCCGAGGCGGTGCCGTGGTCGTCACCGGAGGCCTGGGCGGCGTGATGCGCGCCGCCTCCCGCGGCGCCGTTGGCGCCGGGGGCGAGACCATCGGGCTCCTCCCTGGCGCGGACGCGGCGGAGGCGAACGAGTACGTCCGCACGCCGATCGCCACCGGGCTGGGCGTCGTCCGCAACCTGGTCGTGGTGACCGCCGCGGATGCCGTCGTCGCGGTCGGGGGCCGTCACGGGACCCTGTCGGAGATGGGCCTGGCGCTGCGGATGGGGCGCCACGTCGTGGCCCTCAGTTCGTGGCGCATCGAGTCCGAGCACCGCCTGGGCGGTCCGCGGGTCCACCGCGTGCGCGACCCGCGCGAGGCCGCCGAGTTGGCCCTCCGCCTCGCGAAGGAGGGCCCGCACCCGCCTGCCTAGTGCACCAGCCCTCGAAGGTTGATCTGGTAGATCTCCGCGGGGTCGTACGGCATGTCGAGCGTCCCGCCGCCGGTGATCGTCCACCGCCACGAGATGATCTGGATCGACAGGCAGCCCGCCGAACTACCTCCGCATCCGGTCGTCGCAGAGCCGCCGTTGATGTTCACCTGCGACTTCGGCGCGTAGATCGTTCCTGCCAGGATCGTGCTGCTTTGGCCGCCGAACGTCACGTCCTGCGGCGTCTTGAGGACGGTGCCGTCCTGCCACAGCAGGATGCCCTTCCAGGGGCATGCCTGGGGCGTGACGAGCCCACAGGTCGCGCCGTTGAGTGCCTTGGCCTTGAACGCCTGCTGCGCCGTGAAGTTGATCGCGCCTTGGCACTGGGCCGCAACCGTCGAGCACTTGGGCCCGTCGGTGGAGAAGATCGTGATTCGTGCTTCCGTCCCGGTCGGCGAGTTCACGGCCTCGATCGATGACGATGTTCCGCTCAGCCTGATACCGCCGCCGGCGAGGATGTACAGCCCCGGCTCAAGCTCGAGACGAACCTTGGCACCGACATCCCAACCCCCGAAGTACACGCCCGGACTGAGGCGACACACGTTCACTCCGGCGAGGTCTTTCGGACAATCGACGTTGGCGTCGGATCCCTTGCTGGGTAGGTCGCACGCCTTGGTCGATGCCTCCGTGGAGATCGTGCCATCCGGGCAGACTCCCTGGGGGAAGTCGGCGATCGCCGGCTCAGGGAGGTCGAAGAGCGGGTCACCCATCGGCACGGCGTCCTCCTCCAGGCAAGGCGATCCGCTGGTGCAGATGAGGCCAAGTGCCCCTGTCCCGTTGTACGCGCAGCTGCCGTTGACGTACGCGTAGGGCGTCTTCAGCGTGCCGCTGATCTGCAGCGCCGACGAACCCACGCCGTTCTCGCACACGTTGTTCGTCGACGTGCCGCAGGGAGAGTTGACGTGGACGTATCCGCCGTTCGTCGCGCCGTTCACCGGGAAGATGTTCACAATGGCTCCGCCGTTCACACTCCCGGACGACCCAGCCTTGCACTCGTCCTGCAACGCCACCAGCGAACTGGAGTTGCCGTTGTCCGCGTCGTTCGCTGCGACGGCTCCCGTCGTGACTGCGGCCTCGCTGCTTCCGAAGATTCGCCCGAAGAATGACGGGTGCGTGTCGTGGATGATGACCTGCACCTTCCCCGGACTGCCCGCGTATGGTCCGCTG
>DASSOH010000013.1:0-21167 GCA_035700865.1 Candidatus Limnocylindria bacterium
CGATGCGCTCGGGCAGATCGAGCAGCCGATGCGGGCGCTGGTCACCCTGCTGGGCCTGGCGGCCTTCGTCCTCGCGGGCGAGGCGGCGGGCGCGGCGCTGGGCGCGACGGTCAGCTTCGGGCTGCGGCGCTCCCTCTTCCGGCCGGTCGACGCGCTGGGCGGGGCCGTGGTCGGGGTGGCCCACGTGGTCCTGATGGTGTGGCTCTTCGCCGGGATGCTGAGCATGGGCCTGCTGCCCGCGTTCGGCAGCGTCGCGCGCGAGTCGGTGGCGGTGCGCACCGTGACGACCGTGCTGCCGGCCCCGACGCTCGTGGCCGGACGACTGCTGGCCCTGCTCGACACCACCGATCTGCCGCCCCTGTTTGCCGGGATCGAGCCCCCGGCGGCCGCACCGGTCGACCTCCCGGCCGATGCGGAGGTCCGGTCGCTGGCCCAGTCGGCCATCCCCAGCACCGGACGCGTCGCGGCGACCGGCTGCGGCGCGGGACAGTCGGTGGGCAGCGGATTCTTCATCGCGCCGGCGTACCTGGTGACCAACGCGCACGTGGTCGCGGGCAGCTCGGCCACGACCGTGACCGTCGGGACGGCCACCCACGCCGCGGTGGTGGTGGACTACGACGACGAGATCGACCTCGCGCTGCTCCACGTGGACGGCGTGGACGTGGCACCGCTGCGCCTCATGTCGACGGCGCCCGGCCGCGGATCGACGGGCGCGGTGCTGGGCTTCCCCGGTGGTGGTGCCATGACCGTCACCGCGGGCGCGGTGACGGCAACCCACCTGGTGCCCGGGCCGAACATCTACGGCGAGGGGGCGTACGGCCGGACCGTGGTCGAGCTGCGGGCCGAGATCCGGCGCGGGAACAGCGGCGGACCGCTGGTCGTGGAGCCGGGACTGGTGGGCGCCATCATCTTCGGGGCGTCGCGGGCGAACCCGGAGGTCGGCTACGCCATCGGCGCGAACGATGCGCTCGAGCACCTCGGCCCGTCCATCGGTGCGACCGCTCCGGCCGACACCGGCGCCTGCCTGTAGGCTGCGGTCATGCCCTGGTCGCGCCACGCGAAGATCGCGTTCATCGGCTCCCATTCGGTCCGCAAGTCGAACGCGGTGCACGCCTTCGCCTCCACCGTCGGGCGCGCCGGGCGGTCGGTGGAGGTGGGGCGCGAGGTGGTCCGGTTCAACCCGCTGGGCCTCAACGAGGGGGCGACACCGCAGGCCCAGCTGTGGGTGCTGATGGCGCAGGTGCAGCAGGAGCTCGAGCTCGCCTCGCGCGCCGAGGTGCTGGTCACCGACCGATCGGTGGTCGACAACTTCGCCTACTACCTGCGCGTGACCGGGGGCGGCGACCCGTTCGGCGTCGAGCCGCTGATCCGGTCCTGGGCCACGGGGTACGACCTCTCGGTGCGGCTGCTGCCCGACGTCGGGCTGCGCCCCGACGGCGTGCGCTCGACCAGCGACGCCTTCCGCGACGAGATCGAGGGCATCCTCGACCGGATCCTGCCGGACTACCTCCCCGCCGAGCGGCTCCTCACCGTCGGGGCGAGCCAGGTGACCGCCGACTTCGACTGGTGGTCGATTGCCGAGCGGCTGGCCGCCCTCGTCGGCGAGCCGTTGGTCGAGGGACAACTCAAGGCGCCGCTCGCCTGAGGTCCGCGGGGGCGGGCCCGACCCGGTAAACGGCCGGTAAGCCCACGGTAAGCACGGCTGGGGCACCGTGTGCTCGGCGCGCGCGTACAGCAGTGCTGTACACGCGGCCTGGTTCGGGCTGGACGCCATCCCCCCCGTCAGCGGCCCCCGTGAAGGCGAGCGCCGTCAGCTGGGGACGAGGGTGTTGGCGAACACCTGCCACGCCAGCGCCGATTTCGCGATCAGGCTGAGCGCGACGTACACCCGCTCACCGAACAGGTAGTCGCGCCACTTCCCGGCCTGGCGGTACTGCAGGACCTGGTTGAGCGCGAACGAGTTGAAGAAGACGAACAGCGACACGAAGATCGCGTAGACGAAGCCCGGCACCTCGGCGGACGGACCGATCAGGTAGATCCCGATCGCCACCCACGGCACGATCCCGGCGATGCAGCCGAACACGAACGGCCACCAGCCGCCGCTCCCCGGCTCCTCGTAGCGTTCCTGCAGCCAACCGAACAGGATCATGGCCGCGTTGACGCCGAACAGCGCCACGAGGGCCGCGATGTCCGCGATGCCGGTGATCATGGCGATCAGCACGATCATCAGCGAGGAGCTGAGCGAGTACTCGATCCAGCGCTGCTCGTTGCGGTGCGCGGCGAGGTCGCGCTGGTACTTGCCCCAGCCCGGTCCGGCGACGACGAAGTGCGCGATGGCCGAGAGGAAGAGGAAGGCGGCGACGGCCGGGCCGAGCGGGAGCGTGAAGAGCTCCTTGGTGGTCGCTGGCGTGCCCGGCGGGCCCTCCATGAAGGCCGCGGTCACGGGCAGCGCGAAGTCGTTGGAGAGGACCACGACGAGCACGCCCTGCAGCGCGTGCAGCGCTCCCATGGCGAGGTTGTAGAGGCGGAGGCGCGAGAGGCCTCGATCGGTGGACATGGCGCCCTCGACGGTTTGCACAGATATGCACCGATGCTGCGCTCGCGCGACAGCCCCGGCGAGGGCCGATCGGCCCCACGTCCGGATACGGTCCCGCGACCGTCGTGGATCAAGCCGCGCTCATCTGCGGGTCGCGGGCGTGACCGATGCATCGGCCGATGGATGCCGGTCAGCCCTCCCTGACGCCAGATGATCGATGCATCGGTCGGGACCGAGCGTGAACGGCAGCGCGGCGTACGGCTCGCGCGTGTCGGTGGCCGATGGATCAGCCATGCGGCACGCAGGTGGGTGCCCACGGACGAAACGACCGATGCAGCGCTCAGCACTCCGGCAGCGCGACCGTCGCCTGCAGCTGGTTGAGGACGTTCGCGATCGTCCACGGCTCGAGCGGCGACGAGCGCAGCGCGTTGACGGCGTCGTCGCGCGCATCGGCGGCTGCGCCGTCGAACTCGAGGGATTCGAGGGCATCGGCGACGTCGGCGGCCGACGGATCGGAGTCCATGGTGCCGCCCTTGAGCTGCTGGAGCGCTGCCATGACGTCGGCGTCAAGGCACGCGCCTTCGGCGGCCTCGGACTCCGAAGCCGACGGCGTCGCGGCCTCTGTCGCGGCCGGCGTCGCCATGGCGCTCCCGCTCGCCGCATCCGAGATGCTTGCCGCCGGCGCGCTGCCGCAGGCGGCGAGGAGGACCGCCGAGGCGGCCAACACTGACAGCGAACGCCCGGCCCGCTGGGACGTGACCACGGACTCCAACCTCCCGTGACTTCTGCCGGCGGCTCAGCCGGCCTCTTCGACCTGGGCCTCCGGCGCGCGCCGGAAGCGGAACCACGCCCAGAACGCGACGGAGACCGCGCTGAACCCGACGAGCAGCGCGACCACCGTGAGGAGCGGCGTGCGGCTCGTATCGGACAGGTAGCCTGACGCCGGGTTGATGAGGAGGTGGAAGAACGCGAACGCACCGATGCCCAGCAGCGCCGCCCAGGCGACCCGGTTCCAGGCGTACAGGGGCTCGCCGGGCAGGAACCGCATCGGGAGGAGGCCGAAGACGACGCCCTCGAGGCCCGCGACCATGAGCGCGGCAAGGGCCGTCCGCAGCACCACGAGCGCGAACGCGTCATCGGTCGGCAGCACGCCGAGCGCAAGCCAGCAGGCGATCGCGATTGCCAGCATCAGGCCCGCGCCGATGGCGGTGGCGCGACCTTCCTCAGCCGCCGACAGCTCGCGCGCAAAGGCCAGGCCGATGAGGAGCCCGTACAGGTATCCGGGCTGGAAGCCGGTGAGCCGGGTCACCAGCACGCAGGCGACGCCGATGAGCAGGGAGATCGGCACGACCTTGACGGTGGGCGGGTCGCCGTGGCGCCGGTGCGCCAGCAGGAGCGGGACGGAGAACGCCGCCGTCACCAGCACGATGCCGAGGAGCATGCCGAGGAACGTCGCCAGCGAACCGACGTCGAACCCGAAGCCCGGGTCGAGGAAGGCGTAGAGCAGCGTCGCGAGCAGCGTGAAGGTGACGACGCCCGCCCATGACGCCCAGAACGCCCCGATGCGACCCACGGCAGAACCGATGCGGTCGAGGCGGAACCAGCGCCGCACCTCGTCCTCGTGCGCCTCGAGGGTCGAGTTGAACAGCTGGCTGGGGAACGGCATCAGGAAGACGAGGAGCGCGGCCAGCAGGGCGCTCTGCAGGAGGACCGCCGGATCGGTCGAGATCTGCGCCGCCGTCGGCACGGACGCCGCGAACGGACGATCGACCGTGGCGTCGGCCGCGCCATCGTGGCTGCCGGAACCGTCGGCGGGCAGACCGCTCGAGTCCGACGGTGAGGGGCCGGCGGACGGGCTCGGCGCCGAGCTCGCCTCGGCGAGCGGTGCCGCATAGTCGACCAGCGCACCGTCGAAGCTCCAGGTGATGTCCTGCGAGTAGAGCGTCGATCCCGGACCGTCCTGGCAGGTCCGGGGCTCGTTGATGCGGGCCCGGGTCGCCGTCGCCGCTGCGGCGTCGTACCGCACCTCGAGCGCATCGCGCGAGATCTGCCCGTCGGGGCAGTTGTCCAGCCGTGCCTCCTGAACGCTGCGCAGGACGCCCGCACCGATGACGTCGGCGGAGACCGCGGCCCACAGGCCCCCGTCCATGGTGGCGGTCACCGTGCAGGTGGCTCCGTCGGCCAGGCAGTCGATCGTGAGCGTGCCGGGCGCGGTGTCGCCCACCTGCTCGCTGTCGGGGAACACCGAGCCGGAGTCGTCGAGCAACTCGGTCAGTGTCCACGTCCCCTCGTAGGTGCTCCGGCCCTCCGCCGACCATGCCCCGGAGACCGCCGGCGGGGTCGCGGCGGGCGACGGCAGCCGCGGAACGATCAGCCCTGCCAGCTCGATCGCCCATTCCAGGTGCGTCGCCTGGTGGAGCTCGGAGTCTTCGTCGGCCTGGTCCGTCGTCGGGGCGAACAGGATGTCGACGTACCACGTCCCGCTGGCGACGACGAGATGGTTCGTACTGCTGCTGAAGTCGGTGCCAAGGCACTCCTCGCACCACCACCACTCGGCACCGTCGCCCACGCCCTCCACGGGATGACCGGAGTCGCCGAGCCCGACGACGGCAGGTCCGGAGAGCGACGGGTTGATGGCGACCTGGACCTCGTACGGCTCCGTGCCGAAGCCGCAGCCGAATTGCCCGACCGTATCGGTCTCCTTCATGACCCCGGGCTGGGCGTCGAGACCCGTGACCGCCTCGACCTCCTCTGCCGTGAGGAGCGAGCACGCGTCGACGCCATCGGCAAGGGGTGACCGCGAGCCGACGCGACCGGGGTCGACGGCAGCCCCGACGGCGAGGGTCGAGATCATGGTGAGGACGAGGGCGAGCAGCCCCCCGACGGAGCGTCGGGCGCGCGAGCGGGACCACCGGGTGAGCGACCGTGGCACCGAGGATCCCCCTGAACGGCGGGCACTACCGAAATCGCGCGAATCATTGGCGACGCCGAGCGCCGTTGGCAAGAGGCAACTTCGACGTCATCTATGCGCAATGACCGATGCCCGGCCCCGCAGGCCGATGGCAGAATGCCCGCGCCGACGCGCATCGCGCTGGCATCAAGCTGCCACGGGAGGACCACGCGTGTTCCGGCCGCTGCAGGCCATCTTCGCCGCGCCGTTCATCCGGCGCATCGGCTTCCACGCACGGCGCATCGGCGGCCAGATGGACCGCCACTTCTTCACGTCGCTGCTGACGGCCGTCATCGGCTTCGTGGTGCTGTCGGCCATCGCGGTCACGCTGCTCGAGGACGACAAACGGTCGTTCGCCGGCTTCGGCAGCGCGTTCTACTGGGCGGTCACCACCGTCATCGGCTCCGGCGACCCGAGCTTCGTCAACTCGCCGGGCGGCTTCATCATCGGCTGGCTGCTCGCGTTCTTCGGCGTGGCCATCGTGGCCGCCATGACCGGCGCGGTCGTCGGCTTCGTCATCGACTTTCTGCTCAAGGAGGGCCAGGGCATGGGTGCCGCGGGCTACACCGACCACATCGTCGTCTGCGGCTGGAACACCACGGCCCGCGACCTCATCGAGGAGCTGAAGGGCGACGAGTTCCAGACCAAGGTCGTCGTCCTGCACGACAGCGAGCGCAACCCGGCGGGCGACGGCGTCTACTTCGTGCGCGGCGACATCACGTCGACCGAGGACCTCGAGCGGTGCGGGATCCGCGAGGCCGCATCGGCCATCGTCTTCCCGGTGGATCGCACCAACGAGGCCGACATGCGCTCGATCCTGGCCGTCATGGCGATCGAGTCGATCGCGCCCGAGGTCCGAACCGTGGTCGAGGCGAACAACCCGGCGCACGTCGACCACTTCAAGCGTGCCGAGGCGGACGAGATCCTGGTCACCTCCCGGCTCGCCTCGCGCCTGCTGGCGCGGTCGGCGCTCTACCCCGGCCTCTCGGAGCTCGTGACCGACATCGTGTCCGGCGGCGAGGGGTCGGAGCTGTACCGCGTGGCGCTGCCGGACGACTACGTCGGCGTCTCGATCGACGAGCTCTCGGCCAAGCTGCGCGGCGAGCATCGCGCCACCCTCCTGGCGGTGACGCGCGACGGGCGGTCCATGACGAACCCACCGGCCGACTTCCGCCTGCAGGCGGGCGACGACGCGGTGGTGGTGGCCGAATCGCTGGGCGAGCTGCGGCCCCTCGAGCTGCAGCACAACTGACCGATGGATCTCGGGCTGCGCGGCCGCGCGGCGGTCGTCGGCGGGGCGACGTCGGGCCTCGGCAGGGCCTCGGCCGATGCCCTGGCGGCCGAGGGCTGCGATCTCTTCCTCTGGTCGAGGTCGGCGGAGCGCCTGGAGGCCACGGCCGATGCGCTGCGCGCCGCCCACGGGGTCCGCGTCGCCTGGGTCGCGGCCGATGCGACCGATCCGTCGGCCGCCACGCACGTGGCCGAGGCGGCGCTGGCCTTCGCCCCGATCGACATCCTGGTCTCGAACGCGGGCGGCCCACCTCCGGTCGACCCAACCCGGACCGATGCCGAGGGCTGGCAGCGCACCTTCCAGCTGCTGGCGACGACGCCCATCGACCTCGCCACCCGGCTCCTGCCCGGCATGCGCGAGCGCGGCTGGGGCCGGATCGTGGCCATCCTGTCGTACGGCGTGCGCCAGCCGATCACCGAGCTGGTGTACTCGAACGCCGGCCGCGGCGCGCTGGCCGCGTGGCTGAAGACGACGTCGCGCACGGTCGCCGCGGATGGCGTCACCGTCAACGGCGTCATGCCGGGGCGCCTGAACACGCCGCGCATCCGGGAGCTCGACTCGGGGCGGGCGGAGCGCGAGGGGACGACCGAGGAAGCGGTTCGCGCCACCTACCTCGCCGCCATTCCCGCCGGCCGCTACGGACAGCCGGCCGAGTTGGGCGCGTTGGTCGCCTTCCTCGCCTCGGAACGGGCGAGCTTCGTCACCGGCCAGTTCGTGGCCGTCGACGGCGGCCTGGTCGCCGGCTACTGACGAGCCTTCCGCCCCGTCCCGGTCAGAGGCGGCGCCCCTCCTCCTCGAGCCAGCCGGGCTCGCCCGCCGGTTCGGCCGGCCGGGACGGCGCCTCGGCCGATTCGTCACGCATCCACTGGGCGCGCAGCCAGGCGAGGACCCGGTCCGGACCGATGGCCACGCTGGCGCACGTCGCCGCCATGGCGAGCGGAACGAGGACCGTGTCGTCGTGGGTCAACGTCGCGAGCACCAGCCACACCACCGCTCCGGCCCACCCGGCGACGGGATGCGGCAGCCCGTCGCCGCGCCACGTCCAGAGCCCCACGGCAAGGACCGCGGTGGGGACGGCGACCGCGACGCTCGGCTGCGCGGTCAGCGCGCCGGCCAGTGCCACCATCGCGCCGACGCCCAGGGTGAGGCCGAACACGAATCGCGTCAGCGCCTGGCGATCCTCGCCGACCGCCGGTGCCCGGGCCGTCATGGCGTTCGTCCCTCGTTGCGTGCGGCCACCGTA
This sequence comes from Candidatus Limnocylindria bacterium, assembly GCA_035700865.1. GTDB lineage: Bacteria > Chloroflexota > Limnocylindria > QHBO01 > QHBO01 > JACDBZ01. The sequence goes on from DASSOH010000013.1 coordinate 8,021, forward strand.
CGCCCCACGGACGGCGGCGACCAGAGCCGGTCGGACCGGGGTGTAGGATCGGAGCCCATGAGCGACGAGGTGCTGCGCCGCGCGGCCGAGCTGGCGACCGAGTTCCTGCGCGAGCTGCCGAACCGGCACGTCGGCGCGCGGGCCGATCGATCGGCGCTGATGGCCGCCATGAGCGGCCCGCTGCCGGAGGACGGCGAGGACCCGCTGACGGTGATCGAGGCCCTCGCATCGGCGGCGGATCCCGGCGTGGTGGCCATGGCCGGGCCGCGCTACTTCGGGTTCGTCATCGGTGGCTCGCTCCCGTCGACGGTCGCCGCCGAATGGCTGGCGGCGGCGTGGGACCAGAACGCGGGGATCTACACGACGAGCCCGGCGGCATCGGTCGTGGAGGAGGTGGCGGGGACCTGGCTGCTCGAGCTGCTCGACCTGCCCGCCACCGCCAGCGTCGGATTCGTGACCGGCGGCCAGATGGCGAACTTCACGTGCCTCGCCGCGGCACGCCATGCCGTGCTCGCGCGCGCGGGCTGGGATGTCGAGGCCGACGGCCTCGCCGATGCCCCGCCCGTCACCGTGATCGTCGGCGAGGAGGCGCACGCGACCGCCCTGACCGCGCTGGGGTACCTGGGCCTCGGACGCGAGCGCGCCGTCCGCGTTCCGACGGACGAGCAGGGGCGACTCCGGATCGACGGGCTGGCGGAGCGGCTGCGAACGGTCCGCGGGCCGCTGATCGTCTGTCTCCAGGCGGGCAACGTGAACACCGGCGCCTTCGACGATGCGGCGGCGGCCATCGCCGCCGTGCGGCAGCACGACGATCGCGCCTGGGTGCACGTCGACGGTGCCTTCGGCCTGTGGGCGCGGGCCAGCTCGGAGCTGCGCGACCGGGCCGCCGGGCTGGAGGGCGCCGATTCCTGGGCCGTCGACGGCCACAAGTGGCTGAACGTGCCGTACGACTCCGGGTACGCCATCGTCGCGGACCCCGCGGCCCACGTCGCCGCGCTCGCCCCGGCGGCCGGGGCCTACATCCAGTACGCCACCGCCGAGCGCGACTCGTTCAACTACGTGCCCGAGTACTCGCGCCGTGCCCGCGGCTTCGCGACGTGGGTGGCCATCCGGACGCTGGGCCGCTCGGGGATCGCGGCGATGCTGGAGCGCTGCTGCGCCATCGCGCGCCGCATGGCCGACCGGCTCGCGGCCGCCGAGGGCGTCGAGGTGCTCAACGACGTGGTCCTCAACCAGGTCCTCGTCCGCTTCCATCCCCCGCTCGGCGGCGACGCCGACGCGCACACCCGTTCGGTGGTCGCCCGTGTCCAGGCCGATGGCACCGCCTGGCTGGCCGCCACGACCTGGCACGGCATGGCCGCCATGCGCATCAGCGTCTCGAACTGGTCGACGACCGATGCGGACGCCGACCTCACCGTCGACAACATCCTGCGCTGCGCCGCACCCGCCTGAGCGACCGGCTCCGGCTCTCGGCCCGTCTCGCATTGCGCCGCGGTCCACCGGTCGTTGGTGAACGTTGCTGTCGCCAGTCCGATGCATGGGAGTGATCACGGTGCGCGGGAAGCCCTTGTTGCGCGTCGGCTGATGCGTGGGATGCATCGGCGGACGCCGGACGCGGCCCTGCGGTGCACTGTGATCAATCGGGGTCGGCGGCGGCGGCGAGTACGGCGCTCCGGCGCCCGGTGATCAACCGGGGCTATCGACCGAGGCGAGCCACGACGGTCCGGGCCCGTTGTCGCGTGTGGTGTAATCGCCCCTTCGGGCGGGATCAACCGGCGACCAGCGAAACAGCCGAACCGGCGACCAGCGGAGGACGAGCGGACACCTCATGGCAATCGAGACCGAGCGCGGCACGATGACCGGCGACGAGATGGTCGCCCTGACCAAGCGGCACACCCTCTTCGAGTGGTCCGCGCAGAGCAAGGTCGACCCCATCCCGGTCGCCGGCGCGAAGGGCGTCTACTTCTGGACGCCGGAGGGGAAGCGCTTCCTGGACTTCAACTCGCAGCTGATGTGCACGAACATCGGCCACGGCCACCCCAAGGTCGTGGAGGCCATCAAGCAGCAGGCCGAGACGCTCGCCTACGCCAACCCGTTCATGGCCACCGAGCCCCGCGCCCGACTGGGCCAGAAGCTGGCCGAGCTGACACCGGGCGACATCGACACCTTCTTCTTCACCAACGGCGGCGCCGAGGCCAACGAGAACGCCATCAAGCTGGCCCGATTCGTCACCGGCCGACACAAGATCCTGGCTCGCTACCGCAGTTACCACGGCGGCACGGCGGGCGCCATCAGCCTGACCGGCGACCCGCGACGCTGGGCGGCGGAGCCCGGCATCCCGGGCGTCGTCCACGTCCTGGATCCGTACCACGGCATCCAGCGCGGCTGGGATTCGGCCGACGAGGCGCTGGCCAACCTGGAGGAGACGATTCAGCTCGAGGGCGCGAACACCATCGCGGCCTTCATCCTCGAGACGGTGACCGGCACGAACGGCATCCTGGTGCCACCGGACGGCTCCCTGCAGGGCGTACGCGAGATCTGCGACCGCTACGGGATCCTGATGATCGCGGACGAGGTCATGGCCGGCTTCGGGCGCACCGGGAAGTGGTTCGCCATCGACCACTGGGACGTGGTGCCGGACCTCATCACCATGGCCAAGGGCCTGACCAGCGCCTACGTGCAGCTCGGGGCGCTGGGCATGCGGCGCAAGTACGCCGAGCACTTCGAGAGCAACGTCTTCTACGGCGGCCTCACCTACAACTCGCACCCGCTCGGCTGCGCGACGGCGCTGGCGACGATCGCGGTGTACGAGGAGGAGAACCTGATCGAGCGCGCGGCGCAGATGGGCGAGGTGATGCGCGGCCACATGGAGGAGCTCGCGGCGAAGCACCCGAGCGTCGGGGCCGTGCGCAACATCGGGCTGTTCGGGATCATCGAGCTCGTCCGCAACCGCGAGACGATGGAGCCGATGGCCCCGTTCAACGGCACGTCCGACGAGATGGTGGCGCTGGGCAAGCGGTTTCGCGAGGAGGGGCTCTACACCCTCGTCCGCTGGAACTACTTCTTCACCAACCCGCCGCTGACCATCAGCGAGGAGGAGATGGCCGAAGGGTTCGCGATCATCGATCGCGCCCTCGAGATCACCGATGCCGCCGTCGCCGCCGGCTGAGCGCGGCTGGCTGCAACGGGGGCTCGTCTTCGTCGTCTTCCTGGCGCTGCTGCTGCTGGTCTGGGAGGGCCTGAAGTTCATCGGCGGCGATCCCTGGCGCACGGAAACGTGGACCTGGGATCCGCCGCTGAAGATCTGGTTCGCCTCGGACCTGCTGCTGCCCCACGTGTGGGACATCTTCGGGGCGCTCGCGAACCCGGTGCAGCGCGGAACCGATCAGTCCCTGGCCGGCTTCCTGGTCGGCGCGGCCTTCTACACCTGGCGCGAGGCGGCCATCGGCTTCGTGGTCGGGGCCGTCATCGGCATCGGCCTGGCGGCGCTCTTCGTCCATTCGCGGCTGCTGGAGCGAGCGCTGGTGCCGTACGTCATCGCCAGCCAGACGATCCCCATCGTGGCGTTGGCGCCGATGATCGTCTTCGCCTTCGGCCAGGAGGTGATCAGCGTCGTGATCATCGCCACCTACCTGACCTTCTTCCCGGTGACCATCGCCATGATCCGCGGGCTGCGCTCGCCCGACCCACGGGCGATCGAGCTGATGCGCTCCTACGCCGCCAGCCGCTGGAGCGTCTTCTGGAAGCTGCGCATGCCCGCCTCGCTGCCGTACCTCTTCACCGCCCTCAAGATCAGCGCCACCGCGTCCATCGTCGGCGCCATCGTGGGCGAGGGACCGGGGGGCATCCCGGACGGCCTCGGCCGCGCCATCATCAACTTCAACAGCCAGTACGTCAGCGGCCCCGAGAAGCTGTGGGCGGCCATCCTGGCCTGCGCCGTGGTCGGGATCGCGTTCTTCCTCATCGTGCGTGCCGCCGAGCTGCTGGCCCTGCGCGGCCGCGGCATGCGGCCCGAGATCGCCTGACCCCCCATCCATGGAGCCACCCATGACCGACTCCGCCCCGCCAGCCTCCGTCGTCCGCGTCCGCGGGCTCGACAAGCAGTTCACCGCCGGCGCCGGCGCCGTCACCGCGCTGTCGGGCATCGACCTGACCATCGCTGCGGGCGAGTTCGTCAGCCTCATCGGTCCGTCGGGGTGCGGCAAGAGCACCCTGCTGCGGCTCATCGGCGACCTCACGCCACCGACCAGCGGCAGCGTCGAGGTCAACGGCAAGCCCGCCCACCAGGCGCGGCTCGGTCGCGAGTACGGCATGGTCTTCCAGGCCCCGGTCCTCTTCGAGTGGCGGACCGTCGAAGACAACGTCAAGCTGCCGCTGGAGCTGCTCGGCATGGACCGATCCGAGCGCGACGCGCGTGCTCGGGAGATGCTCGGCCTGGTGGAGCTGGGGGACTTCGCGCGCCACCACCCGTACCAGCTGTCCGGCGGCATGCAGCAGCGCGTCGCCATCGCCCGAGCGCTGGCGCTGCAGCCGGACATCCTGCTCATGGACGAGCCGTTCGGCGCGCTGGACGAGATGACCCGCGAGCGCATGAACTCCGAGGTGCTGCGCATCTGGCGCCAGACGGGGACCACCGTCGTCTTCGTCACGCACTCGATCCCCGAGGCCGTCTTCCTCTCGACCCGCGTCGTCGTCATGTCGGCGCGCCCGGGCCGCATCACGCGCGTCGTCGACGTCCCGCTGCCGCAACCCCGGAACGACGAGACGCGCGAGGACCCGCGCTACTTCCGCGTCGTGACGGAGGTCCGCGAGGCGCTGCGCGCCGGCGGCGGGCTGGGCGAGGAGGCGCCGCTGGCCTCCGAGGAGCGGGTGGCGGCGGAGGGCGGCATCGGATGACGGCGGCGGCGCCATCGGTCGGCGTGCCGGTTCCCCCGCGACCGGGGCGGATGCTGCGCGTCGCCCGAAGCCTCCGCTACTACCTCCCCGCGGTCGTCGTCTTCGTCTCGGTGATCGCGGTCTGGGAGCTGGTCACGCGCGCCCTCCAGGTGCGCGCCTTCATCCTGCCGCCGCCATCGGCGATCGGCGCGGCGCTGGTCGAGAACTGGGGGGCCGGGCGCTGGCCGCTGTTCGACGCGGCCCGCATGACGCTGATGGAGGCCGTCGGCGGCCTGCTCATCGGCACCGCGGCCGGCATCGTGGTCGCCTTCGCGGTGGGCCGATGGATGACGGCACGCGACGCCGTGCTGCCGTTCGCGGTGGCCGCCAACGCCATCCCCATCATCGCCATCGCCCCCATCTTCAACGCCTGGTTCGGCATCACCAACCCGATGTCCAAGATGATGGTGGCGGCGCTCCTGGTCTTCTTCCCGGTGATGATCAACGTCACGCGCGGCCTGACCCAGGTCGAGCCGTCGGCCCTGGAGCTGATGCGCTCGTACGCCGCGTCGGAGTGGACGGTGCTGCGCAAGGTGCGCGTTCCCAACGCGCTCCCCTACTTCCTCACGGCGCTCAAGGTGGCGACGACCCTGAGCCTCATCGGCGCCATCGTCGGGGAGTACTTCGGGGGGTCGAGCAACGTCATCGGCCGCGTGGTCGTCCAGTCGGCGTCGTCCCTCCGCTTCGACGTGACGTGGGCGGCCATCCTGCTCGGCGCGATCGCGGGCATCGTCTTCTACCTCGCCATCGTGGTGCTCGAACGGGCGCTGATCCCGTGGCACGCCTCCGTTCGTGGCGAGGAGCACGCCTGAGGCCACCGTCGGCGGCGCGAAAAAAAGGTGTGGTGCAACGGGCACCCCATCCGTAGAATCCACCGATCAGTGCCCGGACACCTCGGACCGGGTGCGTCACGGAGGAGCCCATCGGATGAAGCGATCCCGGATCTGGTTGAGCCTCGCCATGAGCGCGTCGCTCGTCCTCGCGGCGTGCGGCACGCAATCGAGCGGTAGCGCCGGCGCGAGCGCGGACGAGAGCAGCGCGGCGAGTGACGGTGGGGGCGGCGAGACGACGGCGGTCCGGCTGCAGCTCCAGTGGGCGCCGCAGGCGCAGTTCGCCGGCTACTTCGCGGCCGCGGAGAAGGGCTACTACACCGAGGAGGGCCTCGACGTCGAGATCCTGCCCGGTGGTCCGGACGTGATCCCGCAGCAGGTCGGATCGGCCGCCGACGGGCCCGAGTTCACGATCAGCTGGGTGCCGAAGGTGCTCGAGGCGCGCGAGGCGGGCTCGGACCTGGTCGACATCGCGCAGGTCTTCCAGCGCTCCGGCACGCTGTCCGTGGCCTGGGCCGATTCCGGCATCAGCGGCCCGGCTGACTACGCGGGCAAGAAGGTCGGCGTCTGGGACTTCGGCAACGAGTGGGAGGTCATCGCGGCGGCGAAGGAGGCGGGCCTCGAGCAGGGCACCGACTTCGAGCGCGTCATCCAGAACTTCGACATGGTCGCCTTCCTCAACCGCGAGATCGACGTCGCCGAGGCGATGATCTACAACGAGTACGCCCAGGTGCTGGAGGCCGAGAACCCGGACACCGGCGAGCTGTACCAGCCGGAGGATCTGACTGTCATCGACTACAACGAAGTCGGGACGGCCATGCTGCAGGACGCGATCTTCGCGCGGGCCAGCTGGCTCGCCGAGGACGGCAACGAGGACGTCGCCACCCGCTTCCTGCGCGCGAGCTTCCGCGGCTGGATCTACTGCCGCGAGAACCCCGATGACTGCGTGCAGTACACCGTCGACGCCGGCTCCACCCTCGGGATGGGCCACCAGCGCTGGATGATGAACGAGATCAACCCGCTGATCTGGCCGTCGCCGGATGGCATCGGCATCCTGGACACCGACCTCTGGCAGCAGACGGTCGACATCAGCAAGGACTCCGGGATCATCACCGCCGACCCCGGTGAGGATGCCTACCGCACCGACCTCGCCCAGGCGGCGCTCGACGGCATCGAGGAGGACGCCACCGGCGACAGCTTCACCAAGGGCAGCGTGGAGGTCACCCCGGGCGGCGAATAGCCCGATCCGGATCCTCGCGACACCACGCCCCTCCCCGGTTCGCCGGGGAGGGGCTTCGTTCAAGCGCCCGGTACGGGCGCGCGGACCCCGTCGTCGTCCTCGGTCCCCGCCGGCGGACCGCTGCCCTCCGACGCCGGCTCCGCATCGCGCTCGGCGCGACGCACCAACGCCGGCAGGAAGGGCGGGACGATGAGCGTGGTGATGATGGCCATGCCCACGACCACCGAGTAGATCCTGGCGTCGATGGCCCCAGCCGACAGCCCAAGCCCGGCCACCACGATTCCCACTTCGCCGCGGGGCACCATGCCCCAGCCGATGGCCGCGGCTCGCCACCCGCCCTCGCGAATGGCGCCGATGAACGCGCCGGCGAACTTGCTGGCCACCGCGAGCGCCGTGACGGCCCCCAGGAGCAGCAGCGCATCCGGGTTCGCGAGGCCGCCCAGGTCGACCTGCGCGCCGATGAACCCGAAGAAGAATGGCGTGAAGAAGGCGGCGACGGGTGCCACCTCGGCCTCCAGGGCGTGGCGCTCGTTCGATTCACCCACCACCATGCCGGCCAGGAAGGCACCGATGATGGCGGCCAGGCCGACCACCGAGGCCAGCGCGGCCAGGCCGAGCATGACGATCATCCCGGGCAGGAACGGCGTCTCCGCGAACTCGGGGTCGGTCAGGATTCCACGACGGCGACGCAGGAGCTGGGTCCCGCCGAGCACCACGACGCCGATGAAGAGGACGGCGACCACGATCAGCGAGAGCAGGCGTGCCGGCTCCACGCCGCCGGCCGCGACGCCCGTCGCCACGGACAGGATCATGATCGCGAGCACGTCGTCGATGATCGCGGCCCCCAGGATGATCCTCCCGCCCCGAGTGGTCAGCGCTCCCAGGTCGCGCAGCACGTTCGAGGTGATGCCAACGCTCGTCGCGGTCAGCGCGGCCGCCAGGAAGACCGCGAGGCTCAGGTCGCCGCCGGCGAGCTCGGCGGCCGCGAAGCCGCCGGCGAAGGGCAGGATGACGCCAAGCACGCCGACGGCCAGTGCGGTGGCGCCGACCCGCAGCAGCTCGTGGAGCCGCGTCTCGATCCCGACCTGGAAGAGGAGCAGCACGACGCCGATCTCCGCGAACAGCGTCGTCTCGGCGTTGACCTCGTACACGCCCAGCACGGCGGGCCCGGCGATGATCCCGCCCAGGATCTCGCCGACCACCGTCGGTTGCCCGAGGCGACGGAAGATCTCGTTGCCGATCTTGGCGGCAAGGAGGATGGCGAAGAGCTGGAGCAGGATCGCGGTGATGTGATCCATCGGCGGGCGAACTCGACCTCGAAGAACACGCAGGAGGCCACGCGGTTGCGCAGCCTCCACCTCGCGCCGTGGGTACGGATGCGGCGCTCACCCGCCGCTCGGGTGCCGGCCTCGACCGAGCCCCGAACGACCGGCCAAGTCTATCCGACGCGGCCCGCCCGTATGATCGGGGCGATGGCGGCCCACCTCCACCCATGACCGGCCTCGGCCTGACCCTGCTCGTGGCGCTCATCGCGGCGCTGGCGCTCGGCGCGGTCGCGCATCGGCTGCGACTGCCGCCGATGCTCGGCTACATCGCCGCCGGCATCGTGGTCGGCCCGGCCACGCCGGGCGTGGTGGCGAACCGGGCCGACATGCTGGCACTGGCCGACATCGGCGTCGCGCTGCTCATGTTCAGCATCGGGCTCCAGTTCAGCATCGGTGAGCTGCGGGCCGTCGGACCGCGCATCCTGGCCGGGGCGCCGCTGCAGGTGCTGCTCACCATGGGGCTCGGCACGGGAACCGGGCTCGCCCTCGGCTGGCCGCTGGTCGAGGCGCTGTTCGTGGGAGGCGCCGTCGCCGTGTGCTCCACCGTGGTCCTGGTGAAGCTCGCGGGTGAGACGGCGCTGCACGTCACGACCTACGGACGGACCGCCATCGGGGTCTCCATCGTCCACGACCTGGTGACCATCCTCCTCGTCGTCCTGCTGGCGGCGACCGTCGCGCCCGGCACGGCGTCACCGCTGTCGCTGGCGACCGGCGTCACCGTGGCGATCGCGTTCGTGACGATCGTCGTCTTCGCCGGGTCGCGCCTCCTCCCCCGGCTCCTGGCGGTGGTGGCGCAGCTTCGCTCGCGGGAGCTGTTCGTCATCAGCGTCGCGGTCATCGCCATCGGAACCGCCTTCGCGGCGCAGGCGCTCGGCGTCAGCGTCGCCCTCGGCGCCTTCGTCGCCGGACTGGCCCTGGCCGATTCCGACCTCACGGCCAGCGTGCTCGGCGAGATCGTCCCCCTCCGCGAGCTGTTCGCCTCGTTCTTCTTCGTCTCCATCGGCATCCTGCTGGAGCCGGCCGCGGTGCTCAGCGCGTGGCCCGTGGCGCTCGCGCTGGTGGCGATCATCACCCTCGGCAAGGCCATCCCGATCGGCGTCCTGGCCCTGCTGGACGGGCAGCGGCCGGGTTCGGCGGCACGGGCCGGCGCCCTCGTCGGCCAGAGCGGCGAGTTCAGCTTCGTGCTGGCCTCCGTCGGCCTCGGTGCCGGCGCCGTCACGCACGACATCTTCAGCCTGGCCATGGGGGCGGTGGTCATCTCGATCCTCCTGGCCCAGCCGCTGTACTCCGTCGCGGGACGCATCGGCGACTGGGCGAACGAGGTCGTCGGGCGCCCGGACCTGCCCGGCGAGGAACCGGGGAGCGGGCTGCGACGCCACGCCGTGATCCTCGGCTACGGACGGGTGGGCCGTGCCGTCGCCCGCGTCCTCCAGTCGCGCGGGTTCAGCTGGGTCGCCGTGGATGGCGAGTACGCGGTCGCGCGCGAGGCTCGGGCCGGCGGGGCGCCGGTGATCTATGGCGAGGCGGGCACCCCATCGGTCCTCGACCAGGCACGCATTGCCGACTGCCACGCCCTGGTGGTGGCCATCCCCGACGCGCTGGCGACCCGGCAGGCGGTGCTGTACGCCCTGGGGCGCAACCCGCGCATCGAGATCGTGGCCCGCGCGCACTCCGAGGCCGAGGAGGCCGAGCTGCGCCGCATGGGCGTGGCACGAGTCGTCGTCGCGGAGCGGGAGCTCGGGACCCAGCTCGTGCGCCACGCCCTGCGTCGCTTCGGCGTGAGCGACCGCGAGGTCGCGGCGATCATCGATGGCGCGCGACGCGCCTAGGGCCATGCCTCCTCGACGCGCTCGACCAGCTCGTCGAGCGAGTCGACCACCAGGGCCGGCCGCGCACCATCCGGCAGCCGCTGGATGACGCCCCACGGCCCTCGCCGGATCCACACCGCGCGCAGTCCGGCGTCCATGGCCGGCAGCACGTCGTTGTCGACGCGGTCGCCGACGTAGGCGACGGCCTCCGGCGCCGGCGAGCCCATCAGCTCGAGGGCGTGGGCGAAGAAGCGCGGGTCGGGCTTGGCGACGCCGATGGCCTCGCTCATGGCCAGGACGTCCGGCTGCACGCCGATCCGCCGCAGCTGCTCGGCCCGAACGGCGGGCTGGTTGGCCACGACGGCGACCCGGTAGCCCGCGTCGGCCAACGCGTGAATCGCCGGGAGCGCGTCGGGGTACAGGTCCGGCGCACCGAAGCCGCCATACGCGCCCTCCACGGCCGGCAGCCGCAGCTGCCAGTCGTCGGCCTCGAAGATCGGGAAGACGTCGCGGTGCTCGCCGCCGCGCTCGATGACGGCACCGAGCGCGGCCAGGAAGGTCAGCCGCGGCACGCCGAGCTCATCCGCCCACAGCGACCAGATCCGGGTCTCGTCGATGAGCGTCTCCCCGACGTCCAGGCACACCCATCGGCCGTTCGAGTCCATGGACCGATGCTAGACCGAAGAGCCCCGGGCCGGATGCGGTTCCGACCCGGGGCCAGTGTTCCGCCGTGGAACGCGTATGCGCCTACGGCAGCTCGTTCACGCGATCGGTTCCCGGCGGCGAGACCGGGCTGAACTCGGTCAGGTAGCGCACGAACTCGTCCAGGTCGATCCCACCGCCGATGCGCAGCGCTGGATCAATCTGCTTGAAGGTCGTGAAGTTGTCGCCGCCATCGGCGAGGAAGTTGTTGACCGTGACCATGTAGGTGGCCGTCGGATCGAGCGGCGCGCCGTTCAGCACGACGTTCGACACCGTGATCCCGGTGCACCCGGCGATCGTCTCGCTCGGGTTCTTCGGATCCGTGACCTGCTCGATCGTCCTGGACAGGTCGTAGGTCAAGCCCTCGGACACCCCCAGGTGCAGGAACGGCCGGCTGGCGCCGATCGGCTGGCACTGCTCCTCCAGGACCGACTGGATCTGCGCGCCGGTCATGGGGAGGGTCATGAGGATGTTGCTGAAGGGCTGGACGTTGAACGCCTCGGCGTAGGTGATCACGCCCGCGTCGAGATCATTGCGGATCCCGCCGGGGTTCATCAGCGCCAGGACGGCGCCGTTGGGCTGCGTCGCCCAGAGCTGGGCATCGGCGATGAGGTTGCCGAGGTTCGATTCGGACCCACGGTCCTCGCTTCCGCTGCCGGTGAACGCCCGCGTGATCGGCGCCGTCGTCTCGCCCACGGCAACGTTTCCGACCTCGGCGGCCAGCGGCGCCCACTTCTCGATCACCTTGGTGACGTTGCGGTCCGGCCGCACGTCCTGGGTGACGATGTGGTTCTCGGCGGTCACCTGGTCGCGAATGACGTCACCGGTCCGCTTGTCGATGACGAGGTTGATCTCCGAGATCACCCGTCCGAACGAGTAGGCGCTCGTGACGTGGCGGGGATTTCCGTCCGGATCCGGGAAGATGCAGTTGTACGGTTGATGCGTGTGCCCGCTGATGACGGCATCGATCTCCGGATCCAGCCGGCCGGCGATTCCGACGATCGGTCCGGAGACGCCGATGCAGGAGTTCAGATCGGCGATGTTCGTCGGGTTCGCGCCCTCGTGGATCAGGACCACGATGCTCTCGACGCCCTGCTCCTTGAGCTCGGGCACGAGCGCGTTTGCGGTATCCGCCTCGTCGAGGAACGCGTATCCCTCGATCCCGGCCTGCGCGACCAGGGTCGGCGTCGCCTCGAGCGTCATCCCGATGAAGCCGACCTTGACGCCCTCCACCTCGGTGATCCAGTACGGCGGGAGGACGGTCTCGCCGGTGGATTCGCTGACCACGTTGGCGGCCAGCCACGGGAAGTCGGCGCCGGCGTACGGCGTGTTGGGGAAGTAGCAGCCGTCCACCGGGTGGCAGCCGCCGTTCTGCATCCGCAGCAGCTCGGTCATGCCCTCGTCGAACTCGTGGTTGCCGACGCTCGACACGTCCAGGCCCATCGCGTTCAGCGACTCGACCGACGGCTCGTCATGGAAGAGCCCGGACAGGAACGGGCTGCCGCCGATGAGATCGCCGGCCGCCACGGTCAGGCTGTGCTGCGCGCCCTGCGACAGCTGCTTCAGATGCGTGGCCAGGTAGGCGGCGCCGCCTGCCGGGGCGCCGAGCGCGGTCCCGGGCGTCGTTGCCTCCAGGTGGCCGTGGTAGTCGTTGAAGGCGAGCAGCTGCAGATCGATCGTCTGGCCCGGCGGTCCCGCCGGCTTGGCTGCTGCGGCTGGCAGGGCCACCGCCAGGGCAATCACCGCGGCGCCCATGAGTACAAGGAGTCGGCGTGTGGTGACCCGCTTCATCGCGAGCACCTCCGAGGGTCCAACGACATGTCGTCCTCTCCTGTTGGTGACCGACGCGATCGCGGCCGATACCGGGCACGAAGCACCGGACCGTCGACGCACAGGAGAGCACTGTACCCCGCGGCGTCCAGCCTGTGACGGCCGAGTGCCCCGTGTTGGTCGGGACGCGACCGGTCAGCGGTCGCGCCCGCCTCCGAGCAGTCCGCCCAGGACGTCGCCGATGCCTCCGCCGCTCCCCAGCCGGCCCAGGATGTCGCCGAGATCCGGGTTGCTCTGCTTCGCGTCCTCGGTCTCCCGCCCGAGGATGCTGCCCAGGTCATCCAGGCTGAAGCCGCCGCCCGGCGAGGCATTGCTCTTCTTGCCGAGCATCCCCATCACGATCGGCGCGAGCAGCGGCAGCAGCTTCATGACGGTGCCCAGGTCGAGGCCGCTCCTGGCGCTCACCGCGCGAGCCACCTGTTCCTGCTGATCACCCAGCGTGTGGTCCAGGATGCCGGCCCCGTTCGTCGTTCGCGG
>DASSOH010000014.1:0-3348 GCA_035700865.1 Candidatus Limnocylindria bacterium
AAGGCCGCCGCCGGTGGCCCGCAGGGCGAGATCCACGCCGATTTGATGCGCCTCGTCCTCGCCGATCGATCGGCCGCCGTGGAGTCCCGGGCCAAGGGCCTCGGCGCCTCCCTGGCCGAGGGAGACGAGGCACGCACCCTGGTCGCCGGCCTGCGCCGCCTGCTGCGCGGCGAGCCGGTCGACCGCATCGGGCTCGGCCGTCGCGTGGCCGCGACGGTGATCGCCCGATCGGGTTACCCAGTCTGAGGGAGGAGGACCGATGACGACCGCCCAGCCGACCGCCCGCACCCACGCGGACCTGTCCGCGCGACCCTGGCTCGCCCACTACGAAGCCGGTGTGCCGGGCGACATCGAGGTGATCGAGGCGCCCGTCGACGAGCTGCTGCGACGCACCGCGCAGCGGGCCGGTGACCGGACGGCGCTGATCTTCTTCGACAAGCGGACGACGTACCGCGAGCTGGATCGCGCAACGGATCGCTTCGCGCACGTCCTGGCCTCGATGGGGGTCGGCAAGGGCGACCGGGTGAGCATCCACCTGCCCACCAGCCCGGCGTTCGTCATCGCCTTCATGGGGGCCATGCGCATCGGCGCCGTTGCGGTGCCGATGAACCCGCTGTTCGTCGAGCGCGAGCTGGCGGTGCTCTTCGAGCAGGCCCGGCCGAAGGTGAGCATCACCGTCGACCTGCTGGTGCCACGGCTCGACCGGGTCGCGGCCGAGCACGGCGCGGACGGCGGCGCGCCGGGGCGCTACATCGTCACGGGCATCCAGGACTCACTGCCGGTGCCGATCAAGTGGCTCTACCCGATCAAGGCGCGGCGCGAGGGACGCTGGAATCCGGCCAAGCACTCGGAGCGGACGCCGAACCTGTTCCGCCTGCTGCGCGGTGCACCCGGCCGTCCGTTCCCGTCGGCCGCGACGCCGGACGACCTCGCCGTCCTCCAGCCAACCGGCGGCACGACCGGGCTGCCGAAGTGCGCCATGCTGTCGCACCGCAACCTGGTCGCGAACGCGCAGCAGACGGCGGCCTGGTTCCCGACGGTCGGTGCCGACGACGAGGTCTCGATCCTGTGTCCGCTGCCGCTGTTCCACATCTACGGCCTCACCGTGGACATGAACTACGCGATGCTGGTGGGCGGGACGTTGATCCTCATCCCGCGCTTCGACCCCGAGATGGTGCTGAAGGCCACGAAGCACCGGCCGCGCCTCTTCCCGGGCGCACCGATCATGTACCAGACCCTGGCCCACCACCCGCACATCGGGCAGTACGACCTGCGCAGCATCGAGGCCTGCATCAGTGGCGCCGCGCCGCTGGCTCCGGAGGTGCAGCGCGACTTCGAGGCGGTCACCGGCGGCCGCGTGGTCGAGGGCTACGGCCTCACCGAGGCGTCACCGGTCACGCACTGCAACCCCGTCCACGGCGAGCGACGCAACGGCACCATCGGGCTGCCCTTCCCCTCGACCGACGCGCGGATCGTCGACCCGCAGACGGGCGAGCCGATGCGGCCCGGTGAGGTGGGCGAGCTGGTCATCCGTGGCCCGCAGGTCATGAGCGGCTACTGGGAACGGCCCGACGAGACCGCCACGACGCTGCGCGACGGCTGGCTGCACACCGCCGACATCGCCACCATGAGCGAGGACGGCTTCTTCACCATCGTCGATCGGGCCAAGGACCTGATCATCGTGGGCGGCATCAACGTCTACCCGCGCGAGGTGGAGGAGGTGCTGATCAGCCATCCGGCGGTCGAGGACGCCGGCGTCATCGGCATTCCCGAGGAGCGTCACGGCGAGGTGCCGTACGCGTTCGTCGTCCTCAGCCCCGGCGCGACCGCCACCGCGGAGGAGCTGCTGGCGCACTGCCGCGCGAACCTGTCGCGCTACAAGGTGCCGGCGCGCATCGAGTTCCGCGACGAGCTGCCCAAGACGATGATCGGCAAGGTGCTGCGCAAGGAGCTCCGCAAGCAGGTCGACGCGACAGCGGAGCGTGCGAACGCGAGCGGCGCCTAGTCCAGCCGGTCCTCGGTGGGCTCGTCGAGCCGGGCCCGCGCGATCCACCCATCGGCCGCCCAGGTGGCAAGCGCCCAGATCACGCCGAGGATCACGGCACCGATGACCATCAGCACGGCCGCACCGAGGGCGTTCGCGCCGGGCAACGTCCCGGTCAGCAGCAGGGTCGCGATCAGGATCACGCCGATGATGATCGCGATCATCACGAGCGCGATCTTCACGCCGGTCCACAGGAACCAGCGCAGGGTGTGGCCCTGCGCACGGCCGGTGAGCCACAGCACGCACGGGCCGGTGGCGCCGGCGAGCGCGGTGTAGAAGCCGAAGCCGCCGAACAGCGCGCCGATGCCGAGGCGCTCCCCCGTCACCATCCAGATGAAGATCCAGCTGGCCAGCAGGGTCGAGAAGGCGCCGATGCCGATGAGCCAGGCGAGCAGCAGCGTGGCCGTGCCGCCCGACAGCCGCTCGATCAGCTCGCCGCGGTGATCCTCGACGACCTCGGTCGGCCCGTCGCGGCGCGGCTCTCCAGGGGTCTCGGTCATGCGTCCTCGTGGGCTCCGAAGGCGGCCTCGAGGTCCGCCCGGAGGTCGTCGACGTTCTCGATCCCGACGCTGAGCCGGATCAGCGAGGGCGGCACCGCCAGCGGCGAGTCGGCCACCGAGGCGTGGGTCATCGGCGCCGGCACCTCGATCAGCGACTCGACCGCGCCGAGGGACTCGGCCAACGTGAAGAGGCGGGTCGCGCCGGCGATCCGGCGGGCGGCGGGCTCGCCACCGGCGACCTCGAAGCTGAGCATGGCGCCGGGGAGGCGCATCTGGCGCTCGACCAGCTCGGCAGCGGGGTGATCTGGCATGCCCGGGTAGTGGACGCGCTCCACGTCCCCGCGCTCCGCGAGCCACAGGGCCAGGACGAGCGCGTTGGCGCTCGCGCGCTCCATCCGGACCGCCAGGGTGCGCAGGCCACGCATGATCAGGAAGCAGTCGAACGGGCTGGGCACCGCGCCGGCCGCGTTCTGGTGGAAGCGCAGCCGCTCCGCCAGATCGTCGCGCCGCGTCACGATCAACCCACCGATGACGTCCGAGTGGCCACCCAGGTACTTCGTGGCGGAGTGCAGCACCAGATCGGCGCCCAGCTCGAGCGGGCGCTGGAGGTACGGCGTGGCGAAGGTGTTGTCGACGACCGTGATCGCCCCGGCCACCGCCGAGAGGCGGGCGACGGCGCTGATGTCGGCGATCTTCAGCAGCGGGTTGGTCGGGGTCTCGATCCAGACCATCTTCGGCGGCCGCTCGCCGTTGAGCGCGGCGGCGACCGCGTCGAGGTCGCGCAGGTCGACGGGCACGGTGTCG
>DASSOH010000015.1:0-12879 GCA_035700865.1 Candidatus Limnocylindria bacterium
CTTCGGCATGAAGATGTAGGCCGAGTACGCCGCCCCGAACACGAGCGCGAAGGCGCCGGCGATGTTGAACGGCGGGGTGAGGACGCGCAGGTCGGCCGGGAAGGCCTCACCGGTCGGCACGCCGGTGACGTCCAGGTGGTATCCCGGGGCGGCGACGGGCGCGGTGAAGGTGAGCACCGCCACGGCGATCGATGCCGCCACGACGATGGCCGCCGTTGTCGGCGCCACCAGCGAACGGCGGTCGTGGGTCAGCAGCGCGAGCACCAGGGCCGCCGCAGCCGAGAGGCCCACGACCATGGGCACGACACCGGCGGAGACCGGATCGCCCTCCTTCGCCCGGGCCAGTGCCGAGAGGATGCTGAAGAGTCCGCCGGCGAAGATGCTGAAGGCCACGAAGTAGCCGAAGCGCGTCTTCTCGAGCAGGAAGACCGTGCCGAGGCCCAGGTAGGCGGCGACGCCGAAGGCGCCGATCAGGTACCAGGTCCGGTACAGCGGCTCGCTCCAGCCGAAGGCGCCGCCGATGAACTCGGTCCCGGCACTGATGCCGTACCACAGCAGGCCCACGGTCCACACCAGCTGGTACGCCCGCCGCCTCCGCATCCATTGGTCCGCGACCATGGCGGCGAACACGAACGAGAGCAGCGAGCTCAGGAACGGGAGGACGACGTTGGGGTCCATGCGCGCGAAGGTGCCTCCAGCCGGATGGTGATGGGTCTGTCACGGACCGAGGCTGGAGCCCACGTCCGGGCTCGAACCGGAGACCTCTTCCTTACCAAGGAAGTGCTCTGCCTACTGAGCTACGTGGGCGCGGCCGCGAACCGCCATTCGCCCTGGGGCGAACGCGTGCAGTGTCGCGGATCGTCCGATCCTCGACAACCGTCTGACAAACTGGGAAAACCTCGGTTCTGCGCCGAGATTCACCGGCCGGAGATCTTCGGATGGGAAGGATGGTGGGCAGGGAGGGAATCGAACCCCCACAGTCGAAAGACGGCTGATCTACAGTCAGCGGAGCTCACCACCTGCTCAACCTACCCACGAAAACGACCGACGCGTGGTGCATCGCCGGCCGGGGCGAGTATATCCAACAAGCCGCGTCGCCTTCAAGCGGCAGCGCTCCGGTTCCGGAATGGAGCCGAGGGTGGGAGTCGAACCCACAACCGTCGGTTTACAAAACCGATGCTCTGCCATTGAGCTACCTCGGCCGGCTCGCGGCGGAGTGTAGCAACTCAGCGACGCTTGGGCGGTTGCGGGTCCTGCGGCCGGACGCGGCTCCACACGGGCACGGAGGGCCGTGGCGCCGGGAAGAGGGCGGCCAGCACGCGGGCGCCCGGAGGTGCGGCGCTCAACAGCTCTGAGCGTCGGACGCGGGGCTCGCGGATGGGTCGGCGGTCGTTGCTCACGCCCCCGCGCGGATGCAGGACGCGTGCCGGAGCGCGCTCAGCCGCGGGCGCGCTGGCGCACCACCTCGAACAGCAGGAGGCTCCCGGCGGTCGACGCGTTGAGGCTGTCGATCCGTCCGGCCATCGGGAAGCGAACCAGGACGTCGCAGCGACGCCGCGTCGCTCCGGAGAGACCGCTGCCCTCGGACCCGACCACGACCGCGATCGGGCCCGACAGGTCGGCGTCCCAAGCCGTCGACGGCGCATCCTGGTCTGCCGCGACCAGCCGCAGGTCCGCCAGCTTCAGCTCGTGGATCGCCTCGCCGATGGTCGGCAGCCGCGCCAGCCGCAGATGCTCGCTGGCCCCCGCGCTCGCCTTCACCGCCGCGGCGGTGAGCGGTGCCGCGCCGCGCTCCGGGTACACCACGCCGTGGACGCCGGCCGCCTCCGCGGCCCGGAGCAGCGATCCGAAGTTCGTCGGGTCCTGCAGGTGCTCCAGGACCAGCACGAAGGGATCCTCGCCGCGCGATCGGGCGTGAGCGAGGATCTCGGGGAGGTCGGCAAAGCGACGCTCCCCCACCTCCAGCAGCACGCCCTGGTGGCCGTCGAAGCCGGCCAGCCGGGTCAGGGCGTCGGCGGGCACCCGGTCCGTCGGCAGTCCGATCCGTCGGGCGGCATCGGTGATGTGCCGCAGCTCGGGGGACGGGCGGGCGCTCGCCGAGACGAGCAGCCGGAACGCCTCACGTCCCGCGGCGAGCGCCTCGGCGACGGGTCGCCGGCCGCCGATCCACTCGCTCACGGCGCGTGCCGGGCGACCGCGGCCACCGCCCACGCGGCGATCCCCTCGGTGCCGGCGAAGCCCAGGCCATCAGACGTGGTGCCCTTGATCGAGACCGCCTCGGTGCCGATGCCGAGCAGCGCCGCGATCCGCTCCGCCATCTCCGCCCGTCGTGGCGCCAGCGCCGGCCGCGCCACCGCGACGGCCAGGTCGGCGCTGGCCGGGACCCAGCCCGCCGCCGCGATGCGGGCCACCGCGCGACGCACCAGGTCCGCCGAGTCCGCCCCCTGCCAGGTGGCGTCGCCGGGTGGGAAGAGGGTGCCCACGTCGCCGGCGCCCGCGGCACCGAGCAGCGCGTCGATGAGGGCATGCAGCGCGGCGTCGCCGTCGGAGTGGCCCTCGGGGCCGCGCGGCTCATCGGGGAAGTCGACGCCGCCGATGCGCATCGGACGGCCCGGCACCAGCCGGTGGGCGTCGAACCCGAGGCCGCAGCGGGTCCCCTCGGGCAGATCCGCCACGCTGTACGGCGGCACCACCGGGGTCACCTGGGCCGCGAGGTGGGCGCGAACCGCCACCAGGTCGGCGGGCGTGGTGAGCTTCTGGTTCGTCGGCAGGCCGGGGACGACGTGGACCGGCGTGCCGGCCGCGGCCAGCGCCCCGGCATCGTCGGTGATGGGACGGCCCCACGCGTGAGCCTCCTCGATCGCCGCGCGCAGCACCCCGAGTCGCGCGGCCTGCGGCGTTTGGGCGGACACGACCTCCTCCCGGTCGACCGGTCCCACCACCCGATCGTTCCGCACCCGCTTCAGCGAGTCGACCACGGGGACGACCGGGATGACGGCCGCGCCCGTGGCGCGCGCCGTCGACACCACCGACCGGACGAGCTCCGGCGTCACCGCGGGCCGAGCGGCGTCGTGGACGAGGACGAGCGTCTCGTCGTCGTGGCCGGCACGGGTCAGCGCCCAGAGGCCGGCGATGACCGAGTCGGCGCGGCCCTCGCCACCCTCGACGACCAGGCATCGGGTTTCGGCGCCGGGCGGCAGCGCCGCGACGAAGCGGTCGACGGCGTCGGGCGGGACCGTGATCGCCAGGTGCTCCAGGCCGCCATCGGCCAGCAGGGTATCGACGCTCCAGCGCCAGGCCGGACGCCCCCACAGGTCGGCCCACAGCTTGTCGCTCCCCATCCGACTGCTGCGGCCGGCCGCGACGACGATGGCGCTGAATCGGTCCTCGGAGGTCATTCCCTGTCGCGGTCCGCGTCCGTGCGCGGCTGGGCGAAGACCATGCGGCCGGCCACCGTCTGGAGCACGCGGGTGACGGCGATCGGGACCTCCTGGTTCATGAAGCGCACGCCGCCCTCCACCACGATCATCGTGCCGTCCTCCAGGTAGCCCACGCCCTGGCCGGCCTCCTTGCCCTCCTGGATGATCTGCACCCGCAGCTCCTCGCCGGGGTGCACCACGGCCTTCACCGCGTTCGCCAGCTCGTTGACGTTGAGCACCCGGATGCCCTGGAGATCCGCGACGCGGTTCAGGTTGTAGTCGTTGGTCAGGATGGCGGCTCCGTGGTCGCGGGCGTAGGCCATCAGCTTGGCGTCGACCTCCTCCACCTCGGGGTAGGTCGCCTCGTTGATCTCGATCGGCGTCACCGAGTCGCGCTGGAGCGCCGAGAGCATCTCCAGCCCGCGGCGCCCGCGGTTGCGGCGCATGGCGTCCGGCGAATCGGCGATGCGCTGCAGCTCGTCCAGCACGAAGCGCGGCACGACCAGCGTGCCCAGCACGAAGCCGGTCTTGGCGATGTCGGCGATGCGGCCGTCGATCACTGCGCTGGTGTCGATCACCACGCGCGTGACGGAGCCACGGCGCGGCCCACCCGGGACGATGCCGGCCATGGCCGGCAGCAGGACGTCGCGCTTCTCCATGGTCACCGCCAGCATCATGAGCGCCAGGAAGAGCGCCACGATCGGCGGTCCCCACGAGCCGATGGGCCCCTCGACCTGCGACAGCGGGACGCCGATGAGCAGGCCCATCACCAGCCCGACGATGATCGAGGCCACGCCCAGCGTGAAGTCGGCGGCGCCCGCCTCACTGAGCTTCTCGACCGCGCGTCGCACCGGGTAGATGGTGATGTACGGGATGGCGAGGTAGCCGAACAGCAGCGTGGCGACCACGAAGGCCGTCAGGAACGCCGGCCGGTTCGCGTCCTGGATCAGGTCGCCGGCTCGCTGCAGGAGCGCCAACCCCAGCGCGAAGCCGATGAGGGTGCCCAGCAGGGCGCCCAGCAGCTGGACGATGCGAGTCATGATTTCGATGAGTCCGTGATGACGGCGTCGACCGCGGGATGATCGATGAATGCGGCGACGGACCGGTCGGCCACGTTAGCACGCGCCTCCCTGGGCGTCCACGCTCCGCGTCCGCGGCGAGCTCAGTCCTGGAGCGCCAGGCCGATCGCCTCACGCACGTCGCGGGCCACCACGAGCGCCCGCGAACCGTCCGCCGATCCCCCGCGCATCGGCCCCGTCACCATGCGGGCGAATCCGAGCCGCGTGGCCTCGATCGCCCGGCGCTCGCCGCGCGTGGCGGCGCGCAGCCGGCCCGACAGGGCGATCTCGCCGGCGAGGACGGTGGCCGGCTGCACCGGGCGGTCCCGGAGGCTGGACGCCAGCGCCATGGCCACGGCCAGGTCGGCGGCCGGCTCCTCGATGCGCAGGCCGCCGGCCACGTTGACGTACACGTCGTGGCTCGACAGGTTGAGCCCGGCGTGGCGCGCCAGCACCGCGATCAGCATGTGGACGCGGTTGACGTCGATCCCGGTCGTCGCCCGCCGCGGCGATCCGTACGCCGACGGCGCCGACAGCGCCTGGATCTCGACGGCCAGCGGCCGGGTGCCCTCCAGCGCGATGGTGATCGCCGCCCCGGCGGTCGGCGTCTCCTCCGACTCGAGGAAGAAGCGGCTCGCGTCGGCCACCTCGGCGAGCCCGTCGCCGCGCATCTCCAGCACGCCCACCTCGTCGGTCGAGCCGAAGCGGTTCTTGGCGGCCCGCAGCAGGCGCGTGGCACCCAGCCGCTCTCCCTCCAGGTAGATCACGGCGTCCACCAGGTGCTCCAGCGTCCTGGGCCCGGCGACCGTGCCCTCCTTGGTCACGTGGCCGACCAGCGCCACGCAGGTCCGGCCGGCCTTGGCCACCTCCGCCAGGCGGGAGGCGACCTCACGGACCTGGCCGACGCTGCCGGCCGGCCCGCTGAGGTCCTCGCTGCTCAACGTCTGGACGCTGTCGACGACCGCCAGCGCGGGGGCGGCCGCCTCGATCGCCCCGAGCGCCGTGCCGAGATCGGTGGTGGCGGCGAGGTGCAGGTTGTCGACCACGGCGCCGACTCGTTCGGCGCGTCCCCGCACCTGGCCCGCCGACTCCTCCCCGGTCACGTACAGCACCGGCTGTCCGGCACGGGCCAGGCGAGCCGCCAGCTGCAGCAGGAGCGTGGACTTGCCGATGCCAGGGTCGCCCCCGAACAGCGCGATGGAGCCCGGGACGAAGCCGCCCCCGAGGACACGGTCGACCTCGCCGATGCCCGACGTCAGCCGGGCGGCCTCGGCACTCTCGACCTCACCGATCGGGACGACCGCGACCGTCCCCGCCACCGCGCGGGCGGCGGACGCCGCGCGGCCCGACGGCCGCGGTGCCGCCGCAGTCTCGACCAGCGTGTTCCACGCCGCGCAGGACGGACACTGCCCCGCCCACTTGGGCGACGAGGCACCGCACTGCTGGCAGACGTAGACCGTGGATCGGACGGGCACGCGGACTCCTGGGACGACGTCGCGCCATCTTGCCACGGCGGGGCGGCCGCGGCGCTTACCGGCGGCTTACCGGCCCGTGGCGCGGTCGACGATCAGCGACCCGCCTTCGCGGGCTGCCGCTTCGGAGCCTCCCGCTCCTGGCGCTCGATCGTCAGCTGCCCATCCGGCCCGACGTCGACGATCACCGTGTCGCCGGCCGTGAAGCTCGCCTGCAACATGCGCTCCGCCAGCGGATCCTCGATCTGGTTCTGGATCTCGCGACGCAGCGGGCGGGCGCCATAGGCCTGGTCGTAGCCCTTGGTGATGATCGCGTCCTTCGCCGCATCGGTCACCACCAACTCCATCTCCTGCCCGGCCAGCTGCTGCTTCACCCGGGCGAGGAGCAGGTCCACGATCTCCCGGATCTCCTCACGGGTGAGCTGCCGGAAGACGACGGTCGCGTCGATGCGGTTCAGGAACTCCGGACGGAACGTGTTCTTCAGCTCGCCGAGGACCTTGTCCTTCATCCGGTCGTAATCAGCTGCGGCCTGCGCGGCCTCGCTGCCACCGGCCCGGAAGCCGATGCTCGTGTCGCGCTGCAGCTGCTGCGCGCCGACGTTGCTGGTCATGATGATGACCGTGTTGCGGAAGTCGACGCGGCGGCCCTTCGCATCGGTCAGGTGGCCGTCCTCGAGGATCTGCAGCAGGATGTTGAAGACCTCGGGGTGCGCCTTCTCGATCTCGTCCAGCAGGACCACGCTGTAGCTCTTGCGGCGCACCGCCTCGGTCAGCTGCCCGCCCTCGTCGTACCCGACGTAGCCGGGCGGGGCACCGACCAGGCGCGCCACGTTGTGGCGCTCCATGAACTCGCTCATGTCGATCTTCACCAGCGCGTCCTCGGAGCCGAACATGAACTCGGCCAGCGCCTTGGCCAGCTCGGTCTTGCCGACGCCGGTGGGGCCCATGAAGATGAACGAGCCGATCGGCCGCTTCGGGTCCTTCAGCCCCGCGCGCGCCCGGCGCACCGCCTTGCTGATGGTCTCGATGGCCTCCTGCTGGCCGATGACTCGACCGTGCAGCGCGTCCTCCATCTTCAGCAGGCGCTCGGACTCCTCGGCGCTGATGCGGATGACCGGGATCCCGGTCCACATGCTCACGACCTGGGCGATGTCCTCGTCGGTGACGACGGGCGTCTCCTTGGCCTGCTCCTCGTGCCACGCCTTGCGCATCTCCTCGATGCGCTCCTTGCCCTGCGCCTCCTCGTCGCGCAGGCGGGCGGCGGCCTCGTAGTCCTGGCCGGCGATGGCCTCGTCCTTCTGGCGCGTGATCTCCTCCAGCGCCTGGGTCGCGGCCTTGATCTCCGCCGGAGCCGATGCGGACCGCAGCCGCACCCGGGACCCGGCCTCGTCGACCAGGTCGATCGCCTTGTCCGGCAGGGCGCGGTCGGCCACGTAGCGGACCGACAGGTCGACGGCGGCGTGGATCGCCTCGTCGCTGATCTTCACGCGGTGGTGCTGCTCGTAGCGCTCGCGGATGCCGAAGAGGATGTCGATCGCCTCGTCGACGGTCGGCTCCTCGACCATGACCGGCTGGAATCGGCGCTCGAGCGCCGCGTCCTTCTCGATGTACTTGCGGTACTCGTCCAGCGTCGTCGCGCCGATGCACTGCAGCTCGCCGCGCGACAGCGGCGGCTTCAGGATGTTGGCCGCGTCGATGGCGCCCTCGGCCGCGCCAGCGCCGACGAGCGTGTGCAGCTCGTCGATGAACAGCACACTGTCGGAGCTGGAGCGCAGCTCCTCGATGATCTTCTTGAGCCGCTCCTCGAACTCGCCGCGGTACTTGGTCCCCGCCACCAGCGAGCCGATGTCGAGCGTCAGGACGCGCTTGTCGAGCAGCGTCTCCGGCACGTCGCCGGACACGATGCGCTGCGCCAGCGCCTCCGCGATGGCCGTCTTGCCGACGCCGGGCTCCCCGATCAGCGCCGGGTTGTTCTTCGTCTTGCGGCCGAGGATCTGGATGACGCGCTCGATCTCCTTCTCGCGCCCGATGACCGGGTCGAGGGTGCCGGCGCGTGCCGCATCGGTCAGGTTGATGCCGAGCTGGTCGACCGTCGGCGTCTTCGACGGCCGCTTGGTCTCCTGCGCCGGGGTCGAGGTGCTGGACTGGCTCAGGACGTGGATCACCTGGTGACGCACCTTGTCCAGGTTGACGCCCAGGCTCTCGAGCACACCGGCGGCGATGCCCTCGCCCTCCCGGACCAGGCCGAGGAGGAGGTGCTCGGTGCCGATGTAGTTGTGGCCCAGCCGGCGCGCCTCGTCGATGGCCAGCTCGATGACGCGCTTGGCCCGTGGCGTCAGCCCGACCTCGCCGACCACCGGCCGATCGCCGCGACCGATGATGAACTCGACCGCGGTGCGGACCTTCGACAGCTCGACGTTCATGTTCTCGAGCACGCGCGCGGCGACACCCTCTCCCTCCCGGACGAGGCCGAGGAGGAGGTGCTCGGTGCCGATGTAGTTGTGGTTGAACCGCTGGGCCTCGTCCTGCGCGAGGGTGAGGACCTTGCGGGCTCGATCGGTGAACTTGTCGAATCGGTCCATTGGGGCGCTTTCCAGGTGCGTCTGAGTCGAGTGTACGGCACGCGGTGCGCGAGGTGCTCGCGCGCATCGCTGCCGATGGCCGTGTGAAGAGTCATACGGACGACGGCACGTCCAGGCTCATTTGTTCCGCGCCGCGACGCGGTCGGTGCCCCCTGGGCAAGGGGCTGAATGCAGGAAGCGGACCCACATGGGGCCCGCTTCCCGCGGCGCCATGATCGCGGCCCTGACGGCCGCACGGGCGCTCAGCCCTGCTCGTCGTCCTCGGCAGCCTCGTCGGCCTCGGACTCGCCGGAGGCCGAACCCTGCGACTGGCGGAACTGCTCCAGCAGCCCCGACTCCGCGAAGGCCGCGGCCATCGTGTTGTCGATGCCGCCCTCCGGCTCCGCGGTGGCGTCCTCGGGACGGTAGTCGTACCGATCGCGACGCCCGCCGCGATCGCGGCGAGGACGATCCTCGCGCGGCGCCGGCGCTGGTCGATCCTCGGCCTGCTTGAGGCTGAGGCCGAGCCGATGCCGCTCCGAGTCCAGGCTGATGATCCGCAGCTTCACCTGCTGACCCTCCTGCACGACGTCGCCGGGATGGGCGACGCGCTGGTGGGACAGCTCGCTGATGTGGATCAGGCCCTCGAGCCCCTCCTCGACACGGACGAAGGCACCGAAGTTGACCAGCTTGGTGACGGTCCCCTCGATGACGTCGCCGATCTTGTACTTCGCCACCGACTCCTGCCACGGATCGGGCTGGAGGCGCCGGATGGAGAGGCTGATGCGGCCGCGCTCATGGTTGATGTCGATGACCTCGGCCTCGACCTCGTCACCGATCTGGTAGGCGGTCTCCGGGTTGTTGACCTTGTTCCACGAGAGCTCGCTCTTGTGCACCAGGCCGTCGATCCCACCCAGGTCCACGAAGACGCCGAAGGGCGCGATGCTGCGGACCACGCCGGTGACCCGCTGCCCGACCTGCAGGCTGCTGAACAGCTCGTCGCGCTTCTCGCGGCGCTCCTCGTAGAGGGCAACCTTCTCCGACAGGATGAGACGGTTGGCCTTGCGGTTCACCTCGAGGATCTTCAGGCGCAGGGTGCGGCCGACGAACGGCTGCAGCTTCTCCGCGATCTCCTGCGCCGCGTCACGTGGCTGCTCGTCGCGCGGCCGACGCGGGAAGTCGACGATCTGGCTGATCGGCACGAAGCCGCGCACGCCGAGGTCGACGATCAGGCCGCCCTTGTTGTGGTCGATGACGCGGGCCTCGACGATCTCCCCTGCCTCGAAGCGCTCCTGCATCGCGCGCCACTTGCGCTCGAGGCCGGCACGCCGGAGCGACAGCACCGCGTGGCCCTCGGGCGACTCGGGCTGGAGGACGTAGACGAGCACCTCGTCGCCGACGTTGAGCTCGGGGCGGTTCTCCTCGCCGTCACGCGGACCGCGGCGGCTCATGAGCTCGCGGTTGCTGACGACGCCCTCGCTCTTGCCGCCGAAGTCGACCAGGATCTCGTCCGGGTCGATCCGCACCACGCGGCCCTCGACCACGTCCCCGTGCTTGAGGCTCTTCACCTCGTTGTCGGGGTTGTCGAGCAGCTCGGCCATGGTCATCGGCTCGCGCTCCTCGACCGCGGCGACGGGCGCCTCGATCGAAGCCGGCGCCTCGGCCTCTGCTGGCGCCTCGGCCTCTGCCGGCGCCTCGGCGGCCGCGGTGGCGTCGGCACCGGCCGCATCGCCATCCTCGGACGTCACCACGGCGGGCTCGGGAGACTCGGCCTCCACCGTTGCCACGGCCTCCGGAGCGGGCTCGGCCGCGCCGACCTCCTGGCTGGTGTCGCCCTCGGCCGCGTCGGCCGTCACCGGGGCGGTCGCCTCGGTCTCGGACTGGTCCGCCGCGGGCTGCGGCTCATCGGCGCTGGCCACCTGCGGCTCGTCGCCGGCCGCGACCTGCGGCTCATCGGCGCTCGCCACCTGCGGCTCGTTGCCGGCCGCGGGCTGCGGCTCGGGTTCGGTGACTCCCACGGCGGTCCCCTGCTGGGGATCGTCGGTGGGGCTCGGTGCCACCTGATTCGTCTCGTCGGTCAAAGATCAATACGCTCCTGTCGAAAAGTGTCCGTACAGCAAACGACGCCCTCCACGCGGGAGGACGTCCACCACCGGTCGGTGCGTTCAGGTGCTGCCTGTCTCGATCGACGACTCGGTGCTCCTTGCTGCTCTTCCCAGGGACGACGCGCTCACGCGCGACTATGGGGTTGTCTGCCACACGGCCGCGGTAGCATACCATACGGTCAATGGCAGCCTCTCGACCGTGCCCGAGCTCCCCGACCTGACCGTCGTCGCCGAGGAGCTGCGACGCCGGATCGCCGGCCGCGAGGTGGCGGATGCGACCGCGCCGACGCCCATCCTCCTGCGCGCCACGCCGGAGGATCTCAGTGCGCTGCGCGGCTCCACGATCGGGCCGGCGCGCCGGCGCGGCAAGTTCCTGCTGCTGCCGTTCGAACGCCATGGGGCGGCCGAGCGCATCCTGGCCGCCAACCCGATGCTGGCGGGTCGCTTCTGGCTGGTGCCCCCGCGAGAGCGCGTGCGCGCCCGGACCGGCCTTCGCCTGGGGCTCGTCGCCAGCGACGTCGAGCTGCGGTACGTCGATCGCGAGATGCTCGGGAAGCTGTACCTGGTCGCGCCCGACCAGCTCGACGACGTGCCCGGCTGGTCGGAGATGGGACCCGACGCCGATGATCCGGAGCTCACCCTCGAGGAGTTCCGGCGGCGCATTCGACGTCACCCCGGCGAGCTGAAGCCGCTGCTGCGGAATCCACGCTTCGTGGCCGGCATCGGCAACGCGTACAGCGACGAGATCCTGTGGGAGGCCCGGCTCGCGCCCTTTCGCAAGCGAAGCGGCCTGAGCGACCAGCAGATCGCCGACCTCTACCACGCCATGCGCCGGGTGCTCGCCGACGCCGTCGAGCGCGTTCGCCGATCCGTGCCGCCGGCCATCGAGACGCAGGACCGATCGTTCCTGAAGGTCCACCTGCGTGGCGGCGAGCCCTGTCCACGCTGCGGACGCGAGCTTCGCCAGATCGGGGGACGCGAGGCAACGACGTTCTGCCGGACCTGTCAGCCGCCGGTCTGAGGCGCCGGTCTGAGGGACGCGCAGGAGACTCAGGGGATCACGAGGACCTGACCGACGCGGATGTCATCCGGGTCGGCGATGCCGTTCGCGGCCTGGAGCGCCTCCACCGTCGTGCCGAAGCGCTGCGCGATGGCGGCGAGCGTGTCGCCGGACTGGACCACGTAGCGCGTCTGGGGCGGCGCAGGAGTCGGCGTGGGGGCCGGGGTCGGCGGGGGCGTGACGACGGGCGTGGGGCTCGGCGTTGCCGTGGGGCTGGGGCTCGGCGTCGGGCTGGGTGTTCCCGTGGCGCGTGGCCGCGCGGTCGGCGCGGCCGAGGGCGTGGTCAGCACGCTGGTCGCCGTGCCCGAGGGACCGGCTGCGTCGCCGAAGAGCCAGGCCGGATCCATGGCACCACTTGCGGCCGCAGCGGCGATGCCGGCCCCGGCGAGCAGCAGCACCCCGCCCGCCACGGCGGCCGGCGGCACCCGCCCGCGCCTGGCACGCCCTGCGATGCCTCGCCACGCAGGCTCGGGCGCCAGGACCAGGCGCGTCGAGGCGTAGCCGAACGAGCCGTGCTGCTCGGGCGGGCCGCCACGCCGCTGGGCGATGGCCCGGCGATAGCGCTCGCACCGGTCGTGCGCGGCGACCAGGCACAGCTGGGCCTGCATCGGGCGCTCCAGTGGCGTCGGTGGCTGCTCGGCCAGGCAGCGGTGGGCCGGGTCGACGCCGTCGACGACGCTCCGTCCGTCCACCGAGAGCGCCAGGAACGGGCAGATGCGGTCCACGCCACGAGGATAGCAAGACGCCCCGCGGCTTCGAGCGGCGGGGCGACAGGCGTGAAATATCCCGGCGACGACCTATTTTCCCAGGGAGTTGCCCCCCGAGTATCTTCGGCGCTGGAGAGCTTAACTTCCGTGTTCGGGATGGGAACGGGTGGATCCTCTCCGCTAGCGTCACCGGGATAGATCTTCAATTGACGACTCACCGCTCGAGTCGAGCGGGTCGAAGGGTGGAAGCGTCGATCGTCTTCGGAGGCGGTGATCACACCGCTCCAACGCGATCCAGCGACGTGCTAGTCGCGTGAACTAGGTCAAGCCCTCGACCATTAGTACCGGCTTCGCTGAACGCATTGCTGCGCTTACACGTGCGGCCTATCAAACAGCTAGTCTCGCTGCGGTCTTACCTGGTTAACCCAGTGGGGAACCTCATCTTGAGGCGAGCTTCGCACTTAGATGCTTTCAGTGCTTATCCCAACCGAACATAC
>DASSOH010000016.1:0-7056 GCA_035700865.1 Candidatus Limnocylindria bacterium
CCTCGACGACC
Organism: Candidatus Limnocylindria bacterium; assembly: GCA_035700865.1. Lineage (GTDB taxonomy): Bacteria > Chloroflexota > Limnocylindria > QHBO01 > QHBO01 > JACDBZ01. Next base: position 12 of record DASSOH010000016.1, read on the forward strand.
AGGCCGGGCACGAGCTCGTCACCGGCGCCAAGAGCCCAGCTGGCGCGCGGCGTTCGTGGGTGTCGGGGAGGATCGGCGACCACGGCGCCACGGTACGCCGTGGCGGCCCTCAGTGCTCGAGCTCGGGATCCTCGCGGGGGGCGGACATCGGCGGCTCCTGCGAGCCCGGCGCGCGCTGCTCGGGCTCGTCAGGCGTGTCGACCGGCACGGGCGTCGGATCCGTCTCGGGGACGGGCGGTGGCGTCTGGTCGTCGGGCGGTGGCTGGATGGTCATGCCGCCCCGGAACGCACGCGGCGTGCCGCTGGCAGCGCGCCGACGGATCAGAACCAGTCGCGACGCCAGAAGAAGACGACGGCGGCGGTGACGCTCACCGCCATCAATCCCAGCGCCCAGGCGTAGCCCAGGGGCCAGCTGAGCTCCGGCATGGCGTGGAAGTTCATGCCGTAGATGCCGGCGATGAGGGTCGGCACCATGAGCACCACGGTCAGGGCGGTGAGGCGCTTCATGATGGTGTTGAGGCTGTTGCTGACGACCGAGAGCCGCGCGTCGAGCACCGAGGCGAGCAGGTCGCGGTAGAGGTCGACCTGGTCGAGGACGCGAACCAGGTGGTCGTACAGGTCCTGGTAGTACGGCAGCGCCGACTCGCGCACGATCGGCAGGTCGTGGCGCAGGAGCGCATTGGCGACCTCGCGCATCGGCGCCAGCACCCGTCGCAGTTCCAGGAGGCGCCGCTTGAGCGACAGGATCTCGCGCAGGCTCTCGCGATCGGTGTCGCCCTCCAGGACGCGGTCCTCCAGTCCGTCGATCCGATCCGAGATCGTGTCGAGCACCGGGAAGTAGCTGTCGACGGTGGCGTCGAGGAGGGCGTAGAGGAGCTCGCCGGCCGTATCGGTCTCCTCGTCGGCGGACTCCCGGAAGCGGTGGCGGGCGGCGTCCAGCCCCGGCGTCGGCGCCCAGTGGACGCTCAGCACCCAGCCGCGACCCACGAAGAGGTGCACCTCGGCCGACCCGTGGTCGCCGTCGGACACGGCCTCGTAGACCACGATCATGAACTGGTTGGCGTAGGTGTCGAGCTTCGGGCGCTGGTTGCGCCGCCGCAGGTCCTCGACGGCGAGCTCGTGGAGCCCGAAGGCCTCCGCCAGGCGGCCGATGTCGTCGCCCGACGGCGCCGTGACGCTGAGCCACACCAGCGTCTGCGGGTCGCGGATCAGGGCCGGCAGCTCATCGAAGCGTGCCTCGCTCAGCTCCTCCACGCGGCGGTCGGGATGGAGCACGAGCGCGACGAGCTGACGGGCGACGTCGGCCATTCGCCGCGAGTGTAATCCCGCCCGGTGTGGCGGCGGCGTCGGTTCGGATAATGTGCTAGGGTCGGGTAACACGTTTACGAACCCGAACGAATGTCGGAGGCCCCCATGGGCTGGCTACCGGATCCGGTGGAGCAGCTGCTCGACGTCGCCCTCGTCGCGGAGGTGACGGTGGTCGGGCGCAACGCGCGACCGGTCACCCATCCGCTGATCCCCCTCTACGACGGCGAGCGGATCTACTTCCACTCGTCGACCCTCTTCAGCCGAAAGCTGGAGCACATCAAGCGCGACGCGCGGATCGGGATCTCGCTGAGCGACCCGGTCGCGATGAAGGGCAACCCCGACCGCGCCACCATCCAGGGCACGGCCGAGGTGATCGAGGACGACCCGCACCAGCAGTGGGAGCGGCTCATCCTGGACCTGTGGCGCCGCAAGGAGCCGTCCATCGACGACTTCCTGAAGGCCCGCGTGGCCCTGCCCCTCTTCTTCGAGCGAGCGGTGATCGCCGTGACGCCCGAGCGCTGCCTCTACTGGGCCGGCGGCAGGACCGATGCGCCGCCCGTCGAGACGCGGGCACCGCGCACGGAGGCCGCCTGATGACCGCGCAGCCGGAAGCACCGATGCGTCCGGGCTCCGCCCGGGCCCATCGACCCACCGCCGACGACCTCGAGCGCCTGGCCGAGTTCGGTCACCTGGTCGTCGCCTGGATCGACGATGCCGGGTACCCGGTGAGCGTCGCCACCACCGGCCGCGTGGATGTCGCGGGTGGCACCGTTGAGCTGGCGCCGACGGCCGGGCTGACGATCCCGACCGACCGTGAGCTGGACGTCATCGGCAGCCGCATCCGCCCACAGCCGGGCGTCGGCTACGACCAGCGTCGCTACGTGCAGCTATGGGGGCGCATCCGCGATGGGCTCGTCTTCGAGCCCATCCGCGCCTGGGGTTGGGACGAGAACGAGCTGCCCTTCTTCGAGTACTCCGAGCGATCCGTGCCGCAGTCGCGGCGCTACCTGGCGCAGCTGTCGGAGGAGAAGGGCCGTACCATCCGGCCCCGCCTCTCGCCGTTCTGGCTCGCGCTGCGCACCACGCGCCTGCCCTTCCTCTCGGCGACGGCCGTGCCGGTGCTGCTGGGGATCGCGGTCGCGGCCACCCACGGCGCCTTCACCTGGTGGACGGCGCTGCTGACCCTGATCGGCGGCTCGCTGGCCCACCTGGCCATCAACGTCACCAACGACGTGTACGACACGCTCTCCGGCGCCGACGACGCGAACACCACGCCGACGCAGTTCTCCGGCGGCTCGCGCGTCGCCGTCTACGACCTCGTCACCATCCGCGGCCTCGCCAAGCTGGCGCTGGCGCTCTTCGGCGGCGCTGCGGCCATCGGGCTGGCGCTGGTTGCCATCACCGGCTCCATGGCGCTGCTGTGGATCGGCGTGGCGGGCATCTTCGTCGGCGTGGCCTACACGGCGCCGCCGCTGAAGCTGGTCTACCGCGGCCTCGGGGAGATCGCGGTGGCCATCGGCTTCGGCCCGATCATGCTGCTCGGCGCGTACGTGGTGCAGACCGGCAGCCTGGCGTGGGAGCCGTTCGTGCTCTCGCTGGTGCCGGGCATCCTGATCGCGCTGATCCTGTACGTGAACGAGATCCCGGACCGTCGCAGCGACGCGGTCGCCGGGAAGCGGACGCTGCCCGTGCGGCTGTCGCCGGACGTGGTTCGCATCGGCTACCTGGTCGCCGCCCTCGTGGCGTTCGGGGTCGTGGTGGCCGGCGCACTCAGCGGACTGTTCCCATGGGCCACCCTGGTGGCGCTGGCCGCCGTGCCCATCGCGTGGCGGGTGTACCGGGGCCTGGAGGTGCACTACGACAGCCCGTACACGCTGATGGCGGTGATGGGCACCAACGTGAACCTGAACCTGGCGGTCGGAGGGCTGCTCCTGGCCGCGTACGTCGGGACGCTGCTCGTCGGGGCCCTCGCCTAGGGCCCGGGTTCGGTCGCTACCAGCCCTCGGTGCCCGGCTCGCCCTTGAACGGCCCGGCCACGTCGTCGGTGATCCAGCCGCCGTAGAAGCCGCCGGGCTGCGGCCGGGCGCGTTCCCCGTCGACGGTTGCGACGTCGACGCGTCCGGCGTAGAAGGCGATGCGCTCGCGCAGCTGCTCGTAGCCGGGACGGGGATGCTCGTAGGTCCAGGCCGCACGCCGCACCGTGGCGTCACCGACCACGAGGTCGAAGTAGGTCGCCTCGCCCTTCCACTCGCAGTGCGTGCGGTAGCCCCGGACCGGCCGCAGGAGTCCGGCCTGGACGTCGTCGCCCGGGAGGTACCAGACCGGGGCGCCGGCCGTCTCGAGGACGCGGACCGCGCGCGTGGTATCCGCGACGACCACGCCCCCGTGCACGATGCGCACGTGCCGGTCCGTCGGCACGACGATCGGGGGTCGAGGGTAGTCCCAGACGGATTCCTGGCCCGGACCGGGCGGGATGCGACGAGTCGAGGAGGCGGTGTGCATGCCGCGGATACGGCTCAGCCGCCGGGAGCGATCACTCCCAGGACCAGCGCTCGCCGTCCCACCAGGCGTGGACCAGCTCGTCCTCGGCGCCCCTGGCGAACACGTCGATTCGGCCCGGGCCCCATGAGCAGCAGGCCGGGTCGGAGCCCAGCGCGCCGCCGAGCGACTCCCACATCGACCAGCCCCCCGGCTCGTACCAGCAGTGCTGCAGGCTGCCGTCGCGGCCCCGCGCGAACAGGTCGATCCGATCCGCTCCCCAGCTGCACGCGGCCGGATTCCCGGCGAGCTCGCCGCCCAGGGACTCCCAGTCGTGCCAGCGGCGGCCGTCCCAGTAGCGGTTCCACAGCTGGCCGTCGTCATGGATCGCGAAGACCTGCATCTCGTCGCGCGCCCAGCTGGTCACCGCCGGCGCGGACGTCAGCGTTCCCCCGAGAGACTCCCATCCCATGGTCGATCGCCCCGCGTGGGTTCCGAGACCTGCATCTTCCGCCACGCTGGCAAGCCCTCGCCGGGTCGGCGTCGGCGTCAGCGCTCGAGGGTCACGCGGGCAGCCACGCGATCCCGTTCGGACGAGCGCGCGAAGAGGAGCGTGGCGTCGACGAGCTCGGACCGCAGGACCAGGGCCGGCACGGTCTCCGTCAGCGCGTGGACCTCGCCGATGCGGCCGGTGGTCCACCCACCGCCGATCGTGACCGGGGCGGGGGCGACGCTGCCGTCGTCGGGGAGCGGCTGCGCCGTGAGGAGATCGCCGCCGGGTCCTCGGCGCAGGAGCAGCAGGACGCCGCCGGGATCGGCCAGGGATCGGATCACCGGACCGATCCGGCCGCCGAACGCGGCCGGCACGCGCTCGCCGAGGGCGAGCGGGGCGACCAGGACCGCGATCTCGCTGGTGCGCCGGAAGACCGGGTAGCCGGCCCAGGCCCCGACCAGCAGCAGGATGCCGAGGACGCCCGGGACGATGGCGAGCGGCCACCACACCTGGCGTGCCGGCTTCGGGACGGCGTCCAGCGCGACGATCGCGTCGGGCACGACCCGCGGCGGCGTCCCGGCCACGGTCGCCTCGATGGGCAGATCCTGCACCGCCTGCTCGGCGTCGACGGTGGCGGGGACGACGTGGCCGGTGACCGTGGCGTCGTCGGTCGCCTCGAGCGGTGTGCTGGCGCGCACGACCACCGCGCGCAGCGGCTCGGAGGCGTCGACCAGCAGCGCCACCTCGCCGGGTTCCCCGGTCGGCGACGCCGCGAGTGGCACCAGCCTCCCGCGGAGGCGGACCCAGCCGGCCGGCTCGCTCACGGCGTGGTCGAAGAGCTGCTGGACCGTGACGTCCTCGGGCTGTGGGTCCAGCTGCGGCACGACGAGCGGCACGGCGGCGGCGACCAGCAGCAGCACGCCCACCACGACGGCCGGGGCGGCGGCGAAGCGGCCGCTCGACAGGCGCCGCCCGAAGGGACGGCGAACCTGCCACGCCAGCCAGCCGCAGACGGCGAGAAGTCGGCCCACCACGTTCGCATCATGCCCCTGCCCGCGGCGCCCTGTCACCCCGGACCAGTGGCGCGGCTGCGGCCTATGCTGGCGCCGATGGAGCAGCGGACGCTCGGCCGCACGGGGTTGCTGGTCAGCCGGATCGGGCTCGGCCTGGCGGCCCTGGGGCGGCCCGGCTACGTCAACGTCGGCCATGGATCCGATCTCCGCGACGGGAGGGACGTGGCCAGCATGGAGCGCCGCGCGCACCAGGTGCTGGACGCGGCCCGGGCGGGAGGCGTCACGTACTTCGACGCGGCCCGCAGCTACGGGCGCGCGGAGGAGTTCCTGGGCAGCTGGCTCGCGGCGCGGCACATCGCGCCCGGGGAGCTCAGCATCGGCACGAAGTGGGGCTACACGTACACCGCCGGCTGGCGCGTCGACGCCGAGGTGCACGAGGTGAAGGACCACTCCCTGGCGACGCTGCGGCGGCAGTGGGACGAGACGCGCGCCGCTCTCGACGGCCACGTCGCGCTGCTCCAGGTCCACTCGGCGACCGTCGAGTCCGGGATCCTGGACGACCGCGCGGTCCACCGGGCGCTCGCCGAGCTGCGGGAGCGCGGGGACATCCGGGCCATCGGCCTGTCGCTGTCGGGCGCACGCCAGGCGGAGACGCTGCGGCGGGCCCACGAGCTGGAGGTCGACGGCCGGCCGCTCTTCGACGCGGTGCAGGCCACCTGGAACGTGCTCGAGCCGTCGGTCGGTGAGAGGCTGGCGGAGGTCCGTGCCGATGGCATGGGCGTGATCGTCAAGGAGGCGCTGGCGAACGGGCGCCTGGTGCGCGGCGCGGAGGCCGCATCGGTCGCATCGGAGGCCGAACGGCTGGGAACGACCGCTGACGCGCTGGCGCTGGCCGCGGTGCTGGCCCAGCCGTGGGCCGACGTGGTCCTGTCGGGGGCGGTGAGCGTCGAGCAGCTGGCCACCAACCTGGCGTCCGCATCGGTCCGGCTGGACGACGAGGCGTGGTCCGTGCTGAACCGCCTGCGCCAGGAGCCGGAGGCGTACTGGCGGGAGCGCGCCGCGCTGCCGTGGACGTGAGCGCCGAGGGACTACCATCGCCGGCGATGGACCGCTGGCGCACGATCATCGAGCCCTTCCGGATCAAGAGCGTCGAGCCGATCCGGATGACGACCGTGGCGGAGCGCGAGGAGAAGCTCCGCGAGGCCGGCTACAACCTCTTCAACGTCCACGCGTCCGACGTGCTGATCGACCTCCTCACCGACTCCGGGACGGGCGCCATGAGCGCGGAGCAGTGGGCCGGCGTGATGCGCGGGGACGAGTCGTACGCCGGCTCCCCGTCGTGGTACCGCTTCCTGGAGGCGGTCACCGAGCTCTTCCCGTTCCGCCACGTCATTCCGACGCACCAGGGGCGGGCCGCCGAGAAGATCCTGTTCAGCGTCGTCGGCGGAGCCGGCAAGGTCATTCCCTCGAACACGCACTTCGACACCACCCGCGCCAACGTCGAGTTCAGCGGCGCGGAGGCGGTCGACTGCGTCATCGAGGAGGGGCGGCACCCATCGGTCATCCATTCCTTCAAGGGCAACATGGACACCGATGTGCTCGACGCGCTGATCCGCGAGCGCGGCCCGGAGAACGTGCCGGTCGTGTTCATGACCATCACCAACAACTCCGGCGGCGGGCAGCCCGTCTCACTGGCCAACCTGCGCGCCGTGCGCGCGGTGTGCGACCGATACGGCCTGCCGCTCTTCCTGGA
>DASSOH010000017.1:0-39985 GCA_035700865.1 Candidatus Limnocylindria bacterium
GACGCAGAGGTTGCAGCGGATGCAGCGCTCCTCGTCGATGATCATGGCGATCCCGCGCGGCCACGACTGGAAGAACTCCTGCTCCGGGTCGTCGCCGCCGACCTGCGCCTTGTCGATCATGTAGATCACGCCCTCGGGGCACACGTCGGCGCAGAGTCCGCAGAGGATACAACGGGGACCGTCGATGTTGATGTTGTGGTTGCACTGCAGGCAGCGAGATCCCTCGGTGATCGCGCTCCGCGTGTCGTAGCCGACCTCCACCAGCGAGGTGAAGTCGCGGCGCAGCTCCGGCGGCGCCATGGGGATCTCCTGGCGGCGCGTGGCCTCGTAGAAGCGCGGCATGTCGTGCTCGAGGCTCTGGGTGATCACCGCGCGGTTGATGACCGGCAGCTCCTCCAGCTCCTCGCCGCGCAGGCCGGCCAGCCAGCGGTCGACGCTGCGGGCGCAGCGGCGGCCGAGCCCCGCGGCCTCGATGATCGTCGCCGGGCCGGTGATGAAGTCGCCGACCGCGAAGACGCCGTCCACGTCGGTGCCGAAGGTGTCGCGGTTGACGCTGACGTAGCCGCGCTTGAAGTCGAACTTCAGCGAGTTCATCGGCCGCCCGTCGGCGTCCTTGGGGGTGGAGCCGTTCATCGGCGGCGTGCGCCAGCTCGAGAGGCTGCCGCCGTCGACGACGGTGCGCGTATCGGTCACGCCGACGTGGCGGTTCAGCGGCGCGCCGTACTCGCCGAGGACGTTGTTGTCCGCGGCCTGGCTGGTGCAGGGCACGACCATGTCGCACGCGATCTCGAACTCGCTGCCCGGGATCGGCTCCGCGCTGCGGCGACCGGTCGCGTCCGGCGGCCCCAGGCGCGTGCGCACGAAGCGCATGCCCCGGACGTGCCCGTTCTCGTCGGCCAGGACCTCCTCGGGCGAAGCGAAGTACTCGAAGCCGACGCCCTCGAAGCGGGTCTCGTGGATCTCCTCCTCGTCGACCACCATCTCCTCGGGCCCGCGGCGGTAGACGATGGTGCTGGTCTTGGCGCCGAGCCGCAGCGCGGTGCGGGCCGAGTCCATGGCGGTGTAGCCGCCGCCGATGATGACCACGTGCTCGCCGACCCACTGGGGCTGGCCGAGGTTGGCGCGCTTCAGGAAGTCGACGCCGTAGATCACCCCGTCGAGCTCTTCGCCGGCGACGTTCATGGCCACGGGGTACATGCAGCCGGTGGCGACCACGACCGCGTCGTGCCGCTGCCGGAGCTGCTCCAGGGTCACGTCGCGGCCGATCTCCACGTTGTAGTGGAACTGGACGCCGTGCTTGGCGACCCAGTTGGCGTCGAGCTCGATGACGTCGCGCGGCAGGCGGAAGGCCGGGACGCCGATGAGGGTGGTGCCACCCGCGGAGGGCAGCGCCTCGTAGATGTGGACCTCGTGGCCCCAGCTGGCGAGCTCCTTGGCGGTCGAGAGGCCGGCCGGGCCCGCCCCGATGATGGCGATGCTGCGACCCGTGGGCGGCTGGACCACGACGTTGTCCGGCATGTTGTTGCCGTAGTGCCAGTCGACCAGGAAGCGCTTCATGGCGCGGATGGACAGCGGCTTGTCGATGTCCGCGCGACGGCACGCCTTCTCGCAGGGCGCGCTGCAGACGTAGCCACAGATGGCCGCGACCGGGTTCGGGTCGCGGGCCAGGATGTAGCCCTCTTCGAAGCGTCCCTCGGCGGCCAGCATCAGGTAGCCCCGGCAGTTCGTGTTGACCGGGCAGCCTTCCTGGCACTCGATGTTGCACTGGAGCCAGTCGACGCCGACTTCGGCGGTCTGGAACCTGAGGGGTATCGCGGTATCGCTGATCACGACAGGTGGAGGCTCTCCCGACGGCGTGGATCGACCAAGGGCTTCAAGGAGCGGCCGCCCGATGCTACCCGCTCCGCGACCGGCGGCGCAAGGCGAAGGGCGAGAGCAGCGCGGTGGGCGACGCGCAGTTCAATGACCGGGGGTTCACTGGAACGTCGATTCGCGTGGTGTTTGGTCCCTCGAGTGGCCGAGCGTGCGCAGGAGTTGGCCCCCCGCCGAGCGCCCCGCGCGGTCGCGTGAGCAGCGCGGTGCGCATTCGGCACGCGACCCCACCGCCGCGTGATCATGCGGTCACTCGAATGGGCCACGGACCGGTCACCCCCCGAAGTGCGCTGCCATCACCCGCCGCACGAGCGGGGCGGCATCGGAGCCGCCGGTACCCAGCGGGATGTAGGTCAGGATGGTGGCCACGCTGATGGTCGGGGCGTCGGCCGGCGCGAAGGCGGGGAACCAGGCGTGCGGATCGGGGGTGCCGGTCTCGGCGGTGCCGGACTTGCCGGCCACCGGGACCCCGAAGCCGGCGAAGGCCGCGGTGCCGGTGCCGTACGGGAGGGTGACCACCGCCTGGAGCGCATCGGTCACGTAGGCGAGGTCCTCGCGGGAGACGCTGACCTGGCGGATCGGCTCCGGATCGACGGTGGTGACGACCGAGCCGTCGGGCAGCGTGGCGGTGGTGAGGATCCGGGGTCGCCACAGGGTGCCGCCGTTGCCGATGGTCGCGTACGCGTTCGCCAGCTGCAGTGGCGTGCCCAGGAAGGCGCCCTGCCCGATGGCCAGCTGGACCTGCTCGAAGCCCGAGTAGCCGCCGCGACCGTGATCGGCCAGCCACTGGTCGTCGGGCACGATGCCGGTCTCCTCGATCAGGTAGCCGATGCCCGTGGCCTGCCCGAAGCCGAACTCCTCGAGCAGGTCGGTCAGGGCGGTCTCATCGGCCTGGTAGACCGACAGCGCCAGCGGCATGTAGGTGGTGTTGCAGCTGAAGGCCATCGCCTGCGCCAGGCTCACCAGCCCGGGCAGCGAGTGCTCCTCGTAGTTGCGGAAGGTGAAGTTGCCGTACTGCCAGGTGGGCGGGCAGGTGACGAGCGACTGCGGCGTGACCACGCCCGTCGCGAGCGCCGCCGCCAGGGTGAACGGTTTGAACGACGAGCCGGCGGGGTAGGCGCCGAGGACGGCCTTGTTGAAGATCTGGCCCTGTCCCGCGGGGCTGAGTGGCTGGCCGTCGAGCGTGGTGCCCAGCGTCATGGCGTTCGGGTTGAAGGCCGGCGCGCTGGCGAGGGCCCAGACGTCTCCCGAGTTGGGATCCACGACGGCCGTCGCGGCCCCGGCGTACGGGGCGAGCGCGTCCTGGGCGGTGGCCTGGATGGTGGGACGGATGGTGATGGCGATGTCGGCGCCGGGAACCATCTCGGTCTCGAGCACGGGCGTCTCGACGCCGTCGGCACCGATGGCGACCAGCGTCCAGCCCGGCGTGCCGCGGAGGAGGTCCTCGGCGCCGGACTCCAGCCCGCTGCGGCCGATGACGTCGCCGGCCCGATACCCGCTGGCCGGACCCAGCCGATCGAGGTCCTCGGCCGTCACCTCGCTGACGTAGCCGATGACCTGGCCGGCCAGCCACTCCTGCGGGTAGACGCGGAAGCCGTCGTCACGCGTCTCGGCCCAGACCAGCCCGTCGGCCCCGAGGATGCGACCCCGACCGCCCAGCGAACGGTCCAGCCGAAGGGTCCCCGAGTCGCCCAGCTCGGGGAAGAGCAGCTCGGGGGACCAGCGGATCGCCCAGCCGTCCCGATCCTCGACCAGCGTCATGCGCCGCTCGAGGTCGACGGCGCCGAACCGGTCCGTGGCCAGGTCCAGCGTGACCGGGACGGCGAGGCCCGGGACGGGACCGGCCAGCGGGGCGGTGGGGTCGAACGACGGCGCGGGCGTGGGCTGCGGCGTCGGGCTGGCATCCGGGTCCGCCGACGCCGGCGCGCTCGGGATCGGCGTGGGCGAGGGAGCCGCGAAGTCCGGGGGACGGGCCTCCGGCGGCAGGGCGGTCACCGCCGGGGCGCCGGCCGAGGTGGTCATGCCGGTCAGCAGCGAGAGGTCGGCGAAGGTGGCGTGGAGCTCGCGGAACTGATCCGCCGTCACGCGGGCGCGGGTGGCGGCATCGAGCGCGGCGTACATGGCGTCGTAGTCGCCGGCGGCCCAGGCGGCCAGGTAGGCGTCCACGACCCCGGCCGCCGCGTCCTCCGGCGCCCGGGGGTAGGTCGTCGGCAGCGGCGTCGGGTCCGGGTCGGCCGCGGAGCAGGCCGCGAGCGCCATCGCGAGGACGAGGGCGACCAGTGCGATGAGCCGCGACCGCGTCATCGGGCCAGGGTGACGCGCCGGAACCCCTCGGCGGCGCGGTATCCGGCCCGCTCGCCGAGCTCCTCGTTCCGGCGGCGAACCCACCGGGCGATCTCGTCGAACGCCCGAAACTGGCTCTCGTGCCGGGCCAGCGCCGCGATCTTCGCGTCGAGCGTGGCCCCGATGTCGACCAGCTGGTTCGCCTCGTTGGTGCTCCACAGGTACAGCTCCGCGACCTTCCACGCGCCCAGTCCCGCCTCCAGGTGCTCGTGGAAGTTGAGCGGGTCGCGGGCGGTCGGGAAGACGGCGTCGACCGTGGTCATGCCCACCGCGCGATGGTCGGGATGGTTGACCCACTCGTTGTTGACGAAGAGGACCGTCGGATCGTGGGTCATCACGACCTCGGGCTGGAAGGCGCGGATCGCGTACGTCAGCCGTTCGCGCAGCCGGAGTGACGGCTCGACCTGGCCGTCCGGCTCGTCGAGGAAGTCGACGCCCTCGACGCCGATCTCCGCGGCCGCCGCGCGCTGCTCACCCTCGCGCACCCCGGCGATGCGTGCCAGGTCCGCGGAGGGATCGTCGCTGCCCTTGTCGCCGCGCGTCACGAGCAGGTAGCGGACGCGCGCCCCCTCGGCCACCCAGCGGGCCACGGTGCCGGCGGCGCCGAACTCGATGTCGTCGGGGTGCGCGGCGACGACGAGGACGCGGTCGGGGGTGGGCAGCTTGTCGTCTGGCATCGGCTGCGGCCGATCCTAGCAGTCAGCCGAGCGCCACCGTCCGCTCCCCGCCCGGGTCCAGCAGCTGGGCCGTCCAGGGATGGCAGGTGAAGTAGAGGACCTGGTGCCGCCCCGCGAGATCGTTGATGGCCGCGGCGGCGCGTGCGGCACGGTCGGCGTCGAAGTTGACCAGGATGTCGTCCATCACCACCGGCAGCGGCTCGGCATGGACGGCGAACTGCTCGATCAGGCCGAAGCGCAGCGCCAGGTACAGCTGCTCGCTCGTCCCGCGCGACAGCTCGTCGGTGGCGCGCATGGCTCCGCCGTCCATCTCGACGCGGACGCTGGCGTCCCCGGGCGGGGCGATGATGCGCGGGTAGCGCCCGCCGGTGATGCGCTCGAAGTGCGACTCCGCCGACCGGACCACGGCCGGCTGCCGCTCGCGCTCGTACCGCCTCCGCGTCTCCTCGAGCAGCCGCAGCGCGACGGCGCGGACGGCCCAGGCGCGCGCCATGGCGGCGGCGCGCCCCTCCACCACGGCCAGCTCCTGCCGGCGAGCCCCGAGCTCCTCGGCCCCCTCGAGCTGGCGCAGGCGGGCCTCGAGCGCTCCGATGCGGCTGTTCGCCTCGCGCTCCTCGGCCTCCAGGCGCTCCAGCGCATCGCGCACCTCGGCCTCGGCCGCCTCCAGGCTCGCCGCGTCGGCGGATCGTGCGTCGGCCAGGAGGGAGGGCACCGCATCGCCGGCGCCGGCCAGGATCGCCAGCTCGTTGCGTCGCGCCTGGATCGTGCCGCGCAGGCGGCGACGCGCATCGGCCTCGGCGGCTCGACGGCGCAGGGCGTCCGGCTCCGGGCAGCCGGTGGCGTCCAGGTGCGCGCGCAGCGCCGCCTCCCGCTCGGCGGCGGTGGCTGCGGCCGCCCGTCGCCGCTCGGTGGCCTGGGCGATCCCGGCATCCAGCTCGGCGGCGTGGCGCGCGTCGGCGCGCGCCCGGTCGAGGCGCTCGGCGAGGCCAACGATCGTCGCCCCCCGTCGCACGCCGTCCGCCGGACGCTCGCCGGTGAGCCGCAGGATCAGGTCGTCGGCACGCGCGGCGAAGTCCCGCTCCGTCGCCCGCAGCGCCTCCAGCTCGCGAAGCGCGGCGTCGCGCTCGGCGACGGCCCGGCGCGCGATCCCGGCGGCGGCGAGCACGTGGCGCACGGCCTCGGGCGTCAGGGGCGCCGGCAGCCGGCGGCCGGCCAGCCAGCCGGCCCAGCGGTCCTCGGCGGCGGTCAGCAGCTCGCGCGCCGCCTGCAACTCGTGGTCGCGCCGGTCGACGTCGGCGCGGCGAGCGTCGAGGGCCGCCGACTGCTCGCGGGCGAGCGCGAGCCGCGCGCGCTGCTGGGCGATCTCGCCGGCCAGGGTGCGCACCGCGGCATCCGGCGCGTCGGCGGGCAACCCCAGCCGGCGCAGCAGGTCCACCCGCTCCTCGTCCAGGGCCGCGGCATCCGCCCCAGGGGCTGCGGACGCCACGGGCGCCGCGAGGCGGCCGAGGACCGCGATGGCCAGGGCCGCGGTCGCGCCGCCGAGCGCGATCCCGGGAAGCGGCGCGCCGGCGAGCCAGGCCGCGACGAACACGGCGAGCCCCAGGGCGGCGGCCACGCCCGCGATCGCGCCGGTCGGGAATGCCGGCCCGCCGCCGTGCGCCGCCACGGCCGCCGCGGCCGCGCGCCGCTCCCGAAGATCGTCGAAGGCGGCCACCAGCTCGGATCGAGCCCGCAGGTCCTGGTCGTCATCGGCGTCCGCGCCGGCACCGAGCTCCCGCAGGCGGACCTCCAGCTCGTCGGCGGCGGCGCGGCGGCGCTGCTCGGCCTCGGCGAGCGCCGCGCGTGCGTCGGCCACCGCGCGCTCGTGGTCGCGGGTCGCCTCGACGCTGCCGATCGAATCGTCCAGCGCCACCAGGTCCGGCTCCTCCCAGCCGCCGACCCGGGCCAGCTGCTCGGCCACGGCCGCGGCGTGCCGCTGTGCGGCGGCCTCCAGGTCTCGGACGCGCCCATCGGCCGCGCCGTGACGCGCAGCCTCCGCGGCGAGGGTGGCCAGCTCGTCCGCGACGGCCAGGATCGGCTCGTCGGTCCTCAGCGCGGCCCGGCGGCGGTCGGCCGTGTCGAGCTGCTCGTCGAGCGTGGCCAGCACCGCCCGGGCCTGCTCGAGCTCGGCGGCGCGCCGCTCCAGGACGGCGACGGCGTCCTCGGCGAAGCCGTCGAGCGTCGCGTCGCCGGCGCTCAGCTCCGCCTCGAGCTGCCCCAGCTCCACGGCCAGCGGCACCGCACGGCGCAGCGCGGCGAACCGAGCCAGTCGTTCGCGGAGCGCGCGCAGCTCGGCACGCAGCCCATCGGCCCTGGCGCGCAGCTCGTCCCGCTCGCGACTCGCGTCGGCGTGCTCCTGGGGCTGCTTCGCCAGGTCCGCGATCTCGCGACGCAGCTCCTCGGCGCGAGCCAGCAGCTGGTTGAGGGGCCGCTTGCTGCCCTGCGGCAGGAAGTCGGCGTCGAGCTGCTGGCGGAGGCGTCGCTCGAGATCGATGGCGCTGGTCCCGCCGAGCCCGGCGCCCGCGCCGTAGATGCGGCCGCGGACCGCATCGGCCGAGAGGCTGGCCAGGGTCTGGAGCTCGCCCAGGCCGAAGGCGAAGATGTTGTTGAACAGGTCCTTGTCCGCCCCGTGCAGCAGGCGGTCCAGGGTCTCCTGGCCGCCCTGGTTGCCGTTCGGGGCGCGGACGGCCAGGGCGCCGCCACCGCCGCGTTCGCCGTGGCGCTCCACCGTCCAGCGTTCGCCCGCGGCGGTCCGCAGCTGGAGGCGCCCGCCGCGGCGGCCTCCGGCCAGTGCCGGGTACCAGGCGCGGCCGTCGCGGGACGACTCGAACCCGAAGAGGAGGGCACGCACGCCGTTGAGCAGCGTCGTCTTGCCCGCCTCGTTGGCCCCCAGCAGCACCGTGAGACCCTCCGGCAGGTCCCATCCCGCGTCGTGGAAGCGGCCGAACCCATCGAGCTCGAGACGCTCGATCCTCACCCGCGATCCTCCTCGGCCGAGAGGAGGAGATCGAGGCCCAGCGTCTCCGCCTCGTCCAGCAGGTCGCCCAGCAGCGCGTCGTCATCCGGCCGCACCTCCGCCAGGTGCCGCCGGCCGCGCGGCGAGTCGTCGAAGACCGGGGCGAGCGCCGAGCGCAGCTCGCCGGCCCAGCGCTCGTGCTCCTCGGGGTCGGTGGTCGTGCCGCTGCGGCGGGCGGCGGCCACCGTGCGGAGGAAGTCGCCGACGAAGTCCGGCGCCTCGCGTCGGGCGCTGACGTCCACGTCGGGCCGCGTCGCATCGGCCAGGGACTCGACCCAGGCGAAGGGCGGGGTCGTCCCCGCCTCCTCGTTGAGCAGCAGCCGCAGGTCGTCGACGTACCCCGGGCGCGCCAGGGTCGCATGCAGCGATCCGCGGCCGGTGAGCCGCAGCCGGACGATCAGGGAGCGGCCGTCGGCCGCGTCCAGCGCCGCTCCGATGGCCGTCACGCAGGCGCGGCGCAGGGCCTCGTCGTCGGCCAGGTCGCCGATGTCGACCGCGATCGGCTGCCAGCGGACCACGTCGCTGACCACGAAGCGCGTCGTCACCCGCCGCGCGGCGTCCACCTCGACCAGCCAGCAGCCGCGCGCGCCCAGCTCGCCGGGATCGCGGCCCTGCGGGATGCCCGAGTAGTAGGCCGGGGGATCGGCCAGCACCTGGCCGGGCTGGTGGATGTGGCCCAGCGCCCAGTAGTCCATGCCGGAGGCCCGCAGGTCGTCCACCGAGCAGGGGGCGTAGTTGGCGTGGCCCGGCCGGTCGCCGACGTTGGTGTGCAGCAGGCCGATGGAGAAGGGCGCGCCGGCCTCCGCCCGGAAGCCGGCGGCATAGTTCTCGGTGACCGCCGCGCGCGGATAGGACCGGCCGTGGACGCGCGCGATCTCGTGGCCGTCGCGGACGACCGGGACGGCCTCCACCGCGCGGGTGCCGAAGCGGTGGACCGCATCCGGGAAGTGCAGCGAGGGCGCCCAGCTGCGACCGTCGAGCGGGTCGTGGTTGCCGTGGACCACGAAGCTCGGGATGCCCGCCGCGGCCAGCTCGGCGAGGCCGTCACGGAAGCGGGTCTGGCCCAGCAGGGACGGGCTGGAGACCTCGAACACGTCGCCCGCGATGACCACGAAGTCGACCCGTTCGGCGATGGCGCTGCGCACGATGGCGCGCCACGCTTCGGTGGTCGCGCCACGCAGCAGGGTCAGGACCTCGGGCGGCGCCTCCGAGCTCAGCCCTTCGACGGGGCTGTCGAGGTGGAGGTCACCGGCGTGGATGAAGCGGAATGGCTCGATCGAGGACACGGCTCGGCAAGCGTAGCCGAAGGCCGTGACAGCTCATCGGTCGCAGGACGGGCCGATGCGGAGGCGGACACGACGACGCCGGCCGATCCCCCCTGAGGGTTCTCGGCCGGCGTCTGCGGAATCGGAGCCAGGCCGGCTAGACCGTGCGCCGACCGCTCAGAAGCTGGAAGACCAGCACGATGGCCGCGATCACCAGCAGCAGCCAAATGAGGCCACCACCGATGTTGCCGATCAGGCCAAGGAGCCAGAGGACCAGCAGAATGACGATGATCGTCCAGAGCATCCGGTTCTCCTCTCGTTCAGAGTTCCCCTCCGTTGGCCCCGGTCTATCGCATGATGCGTGCCAGCACGGTCGCCGAGCGCTCAATCGGCGTGCGAGCGACGCTCCTCGATGACCTGGTACACCAGCAGCACGGCCGCGGCCAGCAGGAAGAGGTTCACCCACTGTCCGAGCTGGAGGATGACGCCGGCGAGCCACAGCAGCAGCGCGGCGGCGGTGAGCACCCAGATCACGGGACGGGGTTGAACAGCACGGTGACGGCGAGCACCGCCAGCACGACCAGCAGGAGGACCGAGGCCACGATCACCGTCGTCGCCAGGTCCACCGCGCTCGGCTTCATGCCGCCAGCACCGCGAGCAGCTGGTCGGTGTGCTCGTTCGGCTTCACCTGCGGCAGGACGTGCTCGATCCGCCCATCGGCGCCGATGACGAAGGTCGTCCGCTCGTTGCCCATGTATCGGCGGCCCATGAAGTTCTTCTCGACCCAGACGCCGTACGCCTCCGCCAGCCGATGCTCCTCGTCCACCAGCAGCGGGAACGGCAGCTCGTACTTCGAGCGGAACTTCGCGTGGCTCTTCAGGCTGTCCGGTGAGACGCCGTACACCGGTACGCCGGTCGCGGCGACATCGGTCCAGCGGTCGCGCAGTCCGCAGGCCTGCGCGGTGCAGCCGGCGGTGTCGTCCTTGGGATAGAAGTAGAGGACGTAGCGCGAGCCGGCCAGGCCGGCGCTCGTCACCGAACCCCCGTCGTCCGCGGTGAGGGAGAAATCCGGCGCGCGGTCGCCGGCGGTCAATCGGCTCATGCGGCGCAGTCTAGCCGGGGCCGCCACCCATCTCCTCGATGGCCACCAGCACCGGCGGCAGCTCACGGGGCTCCATCCGCGCCACCAGGGCGTCCACGAAGGCACCGATGGCGCCGTCGTCGGCCTCCGCCAGATCGTGGCCGGCGCCCGGGATGCGCTGCACCAGGGGAGCGTTGCCGCCGGCGCGCAGTGCATCGGCCAGGAGGTCCGTCTCGGCCGGGTCGGTCCAGGCGTCCGCGGTCCCGTGGGCCAGGACCACGTTGCGGTGCAGCATGGTGGCGAGGGCGAGCGGCGGGGTGTGGAACGCCTGCTCGACGGCGGCCAGGCCCAGCTCCACGGACCCGTCCAGGTCGAACGTCATGGTCGCCTCGCGGCGCTGGGCGCGCTCGATCAGCTCCTCGGAGCGGCGGTCGAGCGCGGCGACGATCGGGTGCTCGAGGTCCGCGTAGGTCCGCGAGCGGGTCGCGACCCCGCGCCGCAGCACGTCGCGGTAGGAGCGCGCCGACGCGCCGATGAGGCCCACCGCGCCGATGGCCGGGTCGGCGATGGCGACGCTCAGCGCGATGGCGACGCCCTCGCCGTGCCCCACGATGGCCGTGCGCCGCAGGTCCAGGTCGCGCCGCGAGCGCATGGCGCCGAGCGCGTCCCGCGCGTCGTCGATGCGGGTGAAGAGGTCGGTCGTCGCCCACTCGCCGTCCGACTCGCCGCAGCCGCGCGGGTCGTACCGGAAGCTACCCACGCCGCGCGCCGCGAGCGCGTTCGCGAGCCGGGCGAGGAGCCTCCGGTCGCCGCTCTCCGGTCCGGCGTACCAGCCGGGATGGCGCCGGCGGTCCCAGGCGCCGTCACGGTCGCGCGGCAGCCACGAGCCGACGAGCAGGACCCAGGGAGCGCGCCCCTCGATGCCGTCCGGCAGCGTGAGCGTCCCGGCCAGCGTCAGGCTGCCGGCGCGGAAGCGGAGGTCGTCGGAGTGGGGCATCGGGCCGATGGTACGCTCGGCGCCCAGTGAACCAGCCGCTCCCCGCCTCCGAGCCGACGTTCGCGCCAGCACCCGAGCCGGTGCCCTTCACGCCGGACCCGCGGACCGTGCTGCCGTCCGCGGCCGAGGTGATCGTGGTCGGCGGCGGGATGGTCGGCGCATCGGCCGCGTACCACCTGGCGCGCGCCGGCATGCGGCCGCTGGTGATCGAGGCCAACGCGCCGGCCTGGGGCGCCTCGGGGCGCAACGCCGGCATGGCGCTGGCCGGGCTGGGCGGGCACTTCCCGCGCGTCACGCGGCTGGTCCAGGCCGCCGGTGGCCGCTCGATCCTGGACTACACCACGCGCTCGCTCGACATGCTCGAGGCGTGGGACCGCGAGCTGGGCGGGCACGGCATCGAGTGGGACCGCTTCGGCTCGCTGGACCTCGCCACCACCGCGGCCGAGGAGGCGCACATCCGCCACATGGCCCAGGTCCAGGCCGCGGAGGGGCTGGAGGTGGAGGTCGTCGGCACCGATGCGCTGCGCGAGCTGGCGCCGGGACTGGCCCTCGACGAGGTGCGCGCCGCGAAATGGACGCCCCGGGACGCGAAGCTCAACCCGTTCCGCCTCTGCTACGCGCTGCTCGAGGACGCGATGGCCCACGGCGCCAGTGTCGCGACCGGGGTGCGGGTGGACCGCCTGCGGGCCCAGGCGGGTCGCATCGCGGGCGTCGAGACCTCGCACGGGCCGGTCGACGCGGGTGCGGTGCTGGTCGCCGCCAACGCGTACACGCCGGCGCTGGTTCCGTCGATCGCGGCCAACCTGACCCCCATCCGCGAGACGGTGTGCGTCACCGAGATGCTGCCCCTCGCCATCGGCCGTCCGGGCTTCGAGACGAACCAGTGCAACGAGTACTGGCGCCAGATGCGGACCGGGGAGGTGGTCATCGGCGGCTTCGCCGTGGCGGACGAGGCGATGGGCATCGGCTCCTACTCGATCGCCGTCCGCGCCCAGGTGCCGCCGCTGCTCGCCGGGCTGCTGGCTCGCCTGCATCCGGCACTGACCGATGCGCGGATCGTGCGCTGCTGGGCCGGGTTGCTGGACTTCGCGTCGCTGGAGGTGCCGATGGCGGGGCGGCTGCCGGCCGCCGACGGCACGCCGGTGCCCGGGGGCTACGTCGCGGCGGGCCTGACCGGCCATGGCCACCCCTACGCGCCGATCCTGGGGCTGCTGATGGCCGAGCTGATCGCCGAGGGCCAGGCGCGCACGCTGTCGCTGGCGCCGTTCGACCCGCGCCGCTACGTCGGCGAGCGGCACGAGCCCACGTGGCTGGAGCCGTTCCGGGGCGAGGCCCCGATCGAGCGCTGAGGCGCGCGCGTCAGCCGATGAGCGGCCGCCAGGTGCCGAGCGCCAGGCTGACGCCGATGGCCGCCGCCGCGAGGACGGTCGCCGCGGCGATCCAGCCCCAGTCGCCCGCGGTCATGCGCTGCGGGCGAGCGACGGTCCGGCACTCGCGGGCTCCGAAGCCACGGGCCTCCATGGCGGCGGCCATGCGCGTGCCGCGACGGATGGCACCGACCAGCAGCGCCAGCAGCTGACCCGCGAAGAGCCGCACCGCCGCGGCGGGATTCCCGCCGGAGTCGACGCCGCGGGCGCGGCGCGCCATCGACAGCGTCTGCCACTCGCGGGAGAGCAGCGGCAGCAGCCGGACGGCCGCCAGCGCGCCGATCGCGAATCTCGGCGAGACGCGCAGCTGCTGCACCAGCGAGTCGGCCAGCTCCGTGGGCTGGGTGGTGGCCGTGGCCAGGATCCCGGCTCCCGCGATGGCCAGCAGGCGCAGCGCGAGCCCAAGGCCGTCGACCAGGGTGCCGGCGCCGATCCGCAGCGGCCCCACGGCGATGGCCGTCGGGCCGACCTGCTCGGCCGCGAAGACGACGTTGAAGACGGCGATCGACACCGCGGCCAGCGCGACGAGCCAGGCGCGCGACGCGAGGGCCGCCGGGGAGAGCCCGGACAGCCGCAGCGCCACGGCCAGCCCGGCCAGGATGACCAGCGCGGTGACGTGATCCAGCGACGCGAACAGCGCGACGAGCAGGACCAGCGCCGCGCCCAGCTTGGCCACCGGGTTCGCCCGCGCCAGCGGTGCGGCGGGATCGGGGACGAGCGGCGCGAGCAGCTGCATCAGGCCGGCGCCCCGAGGGTGAGCACGCGGTCAGCGAGGGCCCGGACGAACGGCGGGTCGTGGCTGACGACGCAGATGCCCCGCCCCTCGTCCCGCAGCGCCGCCAACAGGTGCAGCAGCTCCGCCCAGGTTCGCCGGTCCTGGCCGAAGGTCGGCTCGTCGAGCACGAGCGCGGCCGGCGCCGTGGCCAGGGCCGTCGCCACGGAGAGTCGCCGCTTCTCGCCCCCGGACAGCGTGAAGGGGTTGGCGCCGGCCAGTGCCGCCAGGTGGAGGCGCTCCAGCAGCTCGTCGGCTCGCCGTCGTGCGTCGGCATCGGGCACGCCGATGCGGCGCGGCCCGAGCAGCAGCTCGTCGCGCACCGACGCGGTGAGGAACTGGTGCTCGGGATCCTGGAAGACGGTGCCGACGTGCCGGGCCAGCTCGCGCGCCGACCAGTCGGCCAGCTGCTCCATGCCCCGTCCCGCGGCCAGCTTCTCCGTGGCCCGCACGGCGCCGGCACTCGGCCGCAGCAGCCCGGCGAGCAGCATGGCGAGCGTCGACTTGCCGCTGCCGTTCGGCCCCACGATGCCCAGCGCCTCGCCGGCCCGCAGCCGCACGTCGGTCGCCGGCAGCGCGTCACGCTCGGCGCCGGGGTAGCGGAAGGTCACCCGCTCGGCGATGACCAGCGGCTCCGTCCCGGCCTCGCCGCGCCGGACCGGCGGGGCGGGAGGGTGGTCCGGCACCCAGACGCCGGCGTGCGCGAGTCGCGTCCCGTGGCTGCGGAACACGTCAGCCGGTGGGCCGTCGGCCACCACGCCGCCGCCCGCCTCGAGCACCACGACACGATCCACCAGCGGCAGCACGTCATCCAGGCGGTGCTCCACCAGCAGGAGCGTGACGTCGCCGGCGTCCAGGACGCGGGCCACCGCCCCTCGCACCTCGGCCGCGCCGTCGGGATCGAGGTTCGCGGTCGGCTCGTCCAGCATGAGCAGGCCGGGCCGCAGCGCGAGCGTCCCGGCCAGCGCCAGGCGCTGCTGCTCCCCGCCGGAGAGGGCATGCGTCGGGCGGTCGCGCCCGTACGGGAAGTCCACGGCGGCCAGGGCCGCGTCGACGCGCGGCCAGATGTCGGCGGTGGGGACGCATCGGTTTTCGAGCCCGAAGGCGACGTCGTCGCCGGCCCGGCCCATGACGATCTGCGCCTCGGGATCCTGGAACAGCAGCCCCGTGCGATCGCGCGCCTCCCGCGGATCGCGGCCGTCGACCAGCAGCGAACCCTCGGTCTCGGCGCCTCCTCCCGGCTCGACCAGGCCCGCCAGCGCGGCCAGCAGCGTGGACTTGCCGGCACCCGACGGCCCGAGCAGCAGGACCCGCTCCCCCGGCCGAACGACGAGATCGAGCCCGCGAAGGGCCCACGCCCGACGACCCGGGTACCGCAGGCCCCAGCCGCGCGCCTCGAACCCGGCCGGAGCCCCGGTCACACCTCGCGCTGCTCGCGACCGACGGCGAAGTCGGAGAGCACCCCGGTGGCCACCAGGGCGCGCAGCAGGTACCACGAGCCGATGCCCGCGATCGCGATCCCGCTGATCACCGTGGCGACCGCGAAGATGACCCAGAAGTCGACGCCGAGGTCCGGGTAGTAGACCGCCAGGTCGTGGATGGCGGCGCCGATGCCGGCGAGGGCGCCGGCGAGCATCGCGACGGGCAGGTTCCAGGCGCGGTACATCCCGATGGCGAAGGCGAGCTCCGCCGCCCCGCCCTGGATCGCTCCGGAGATGAGGACGTCGAGGCTCCACGGCGATCCGAGCAGGAGCGACACGGCCGCCGAGACGAAGCCGCCGAAGAACGCCGCCCCAGGCCGTCGCACGACCAGCCCGACCAGCACGCCGGGCATGAGCCACACCCCGTAGAGGATGGCCTGGGCCGGCTTGACGGCGGCGAAGATCGGATCGGTGAACGTGTAGATCGCGTTCCAGGCGACGAAGACGACGCCGAAGGCGACGGCGATCATGGCGGCGACGACGATGTCGACGAGCCGCCAGCCGCCGGCGGCGGGGGGCGTGGTGGTCATGGGATGGCTCCTTCCGTGCTGCTCTCGACGACCAGGAGCGTCCCCTCCCGCAGCCGAACCGATGCCGGCACCGCGACGACCTCGTTCGAGAGGCCGCGGGACCGGCCGGCGTGCAGCGTGGCGTCGGCCAACGGCCAGCGCAGGCCGTCGGTCGTGACGCCCACGGCGTCATCGGCGAGGGGGAGGAGGCTGACGATCGCGCCGGGCGCGCCGTCGAGGTCCAGCACCGAGCCCCCGTGCAGCACGCGAGCGGTCGTCGTCCCGCGGACGAGCCGCAGGTCGACCTCCGCGAAGGCCGCGTCGGCGAGCAGCAGCAGGTTGGCGAGCTCGTGGTCCAGTCGCTGGCCGCCGAGCGCGCCCAGGAGGACGAGCTCCGTCGCTCCGGCGGCCACGGCCGCCTCCAGGGCGAGCTCGGTGTCGGACGCATCCTTGTCGGTCGGGTGGCGATCGATCGTCACGCCGCGGTCCCGCAGTCGCTCCACGAGGTCCGCGTCGGTCGAGTCGAGGTCGCCGACCAGCCGGTCGGGCGCCCGGCCCATCCGCTCCAGCGACGAGGCGCCGCCGTCGGCCGCGATGACCAGGTCGGCCGTGTCCAGCCAGGCCGCATCGGCCGGCTCGATCGCGCCCGAGGCCACCACCACGACTCGCATCGGCTCCTCACTCGCTGACTGCTGTGCCGCCGAAACGACGTGCGACGCGCTCGAACCCTGATCGGGCTTCGGGGCGCGCCGCGGACGAGTGCTGCGTCGACTTCCTTCGCCGGTATGACCCGGATCAGGTTCGAGGGTCTGCGGCCACGCGGGCCGCACTCTCAGCGCTGTCGCGCTCCCCTGTCGTTTCGTGGATTGTCCGATCAGCCTAGCACGGGCCGTATGATCGGGCGATGCAGCCGACCGACCGATCCGAGCACCCGAACATCGAACGCGTGATGGCCGCCGCACGGGCCGCGGGCGTGGAGATCGCCGTGCAGCGCTTCCCCGAGGGAACGCGAACGGCCCAGGACGCCGCCGCCGCGGTGGGCTGCGAGGTCGGCCAGATCGTGAAGTCGCTGGTCTTCGTGGCCGATGGACGACCGGTCATCGCGCTGGTCTCGGGCACCAACCGGCTCGACACCTCGCGCCTGGCCACGACCCTGGGGGCGACGGCCGTGCGCCGCGCCGACGGTGACGAGGCGCGCGCCGCGACCGGCTTCGCCATCGGCGGCGTCCCGCCCTTCGGCCACGGCCAGCGGCTGGACGTGGTCATGGACCGCGACCTCGCGGCCTGGGAGCGCGTCTGGGCCGCGGCCGGACTGCCGGACGCGGTCTTCGAGATCAGCCCTCCGCAGCTCGAGCGGGCATCGGGAGCCCGGGTCGCGGACATCGCGGAGCGGCCAGCCGGCTGAGGCCCGCTATCCTCCGCGCGATGCCCCTCGGACCCGCCTTCGCCGTCATCCTGGCCGCCGGCCTGCTGCTGGTGGCCGCCTGCGCCGCGCTCATCCGGCTCGGTGGCGCGCAGGCCGCCCTCGCGCGCCGGCTGGCGGGGCCGGCCGAGGTGAAGGTCGGGCGTCTCCTCGACGCCGGGGAGCTGCCGGCGCGCCCCGTCCGGGTCGTCGGGCGGATCCGCTGCCGCGACCCGCTCAACGCCGGTGACGGCGAGCGGCTGGTCGCCTACCACCGCGACGTGGAGGTGCGCGTCGGCGGCCGCTGGCGGTCGGTCGAGCGCATGCGCGAGACCCGATCCTTCGACCTGTGGGACCACGACGGCTCGGTCTCGATCGATCCGGCGCGCGCCGCGGATCCCCTCATCACCATCCCGAAGGTGTGGCGCGGCAGCCCGGACGAGCTGGAGGAGCCGCACGCGTCCGCCGTGGCCCGGCTGGCGGAGCGGCACGGACCGGCGACGGCGGCTCGCGCCGTGACCCGCACCATCAACGTCACCGATCGGCTGCTGGTGGTGGCGCAACCGGTGCGCGATGCCGCGGGCCGGATCTCGCTCGACCCGCCGGAGGGCGGCTACCTGGTGTCGACCCTCGACCTGCCGGACGCCATGCGCGTCCTGGGTGGGCGGCACAACCGGCTGAGCGCGCTGGCCGTCGGCGGCATCGGGATCGGGATGGCGCTCGCCGCGATCGGGCTCGTCGGGCTCATCGCCGCGTCCGTGCTGGGCGCCTGACGGCCGCGCCGGCGCCGCACCGGCGCTCGGTGCGGCCGCATCGGTACGGGGTCGTTCGGGACCATCGTGGCATCGTCGGCCCGCGGGGCGGTTTCTAGCATCGGCTGCACGCGACCTACCAGAAGCTCCATCCGGACCAGTGGAGATTGCATGCCGAGCGACCCGACCGATCCCGGCGATTCCCTCCTCAGCGTGGCCCAGGCGGCCGCGCTGCTCGGGGTGCACCCCAACACGATCCGGACCTGGACCGATGCCGGGCGCCTGACCGCCTACCGCATCAACGCGCGCGGCGACCGGCGCTTCCGGCGCCGCGACGTCGAACGGCTGCTGGTCGAGGACGGGATCGTGCCCATGGAGCCGAGGGCCGCGGCGATTCCCGGCGACGGGGCGGCCCACGATCGCGTCACCACCACCATCGCCCGCCTGGCCCAGAAGCTGGCGGCCTCGCAGTCGCCGGCGGGCCTCGCCCGCGCCACGGTCGAGGCCATGCGGACGGACCTCGGCGCGCCGGCCGCCGCCGTCTACCTCTCGGGCGACGACGGCATGACCCTCGCCGCGCACGCCGGCTTCGAGACGCCCCCGCCGGCCCACCGTGGCCTCGACCTCGAGGCGGCCCCGCACGATCCGTCGGCCGCGCTGCTGCAGGCCCCGATCATCGGCAGCCGCGCGGTGCTGGGCCTCCTCGTCGCCGACGGCGGGGGCTCGCGCGAGGCGGAGCTGCTCCTGCCGGCCGTCGCGGCAACCGCCGGCGCCACGCTCCAGCACCTCAGGCTGCTGGGTCGGGCCCGCCGCCAGCTGCAGCGATCCCGGGCGCTCCGCTCCGTGACGAAGGACCTCACCGGCACGCTCGACCTGAACTCCGTGCTGGGCGATGCCGTGGAGCTGACGCGCACCCTGTTCGAGGCGGAGAAGGCCGGCCTCTGGCTGGTCGCCGACGGCAAGCACCCGTTCCGGCTGGCGGCGCAGCACGGCCTGACCCCCGCCTTCCTGGCCCACGTCGCCGACCTGAGCCTGGCCGACGAGACGCTCGGCGTGCGGGCCGCGCGCGAGGGTCGATCCTTCTGGCTCAGCAACGTGGACACCGATCCGGGCGCGGGAAGCATGCGCGAGATCTACGCGGCCGAGGGCATCGGCACGGCCTGCCTGGTGCCGCTCGTCGGCCGCGACGAGACGATCGGCGTGATCGCGCTGTACCACACCAGCTCGCGCGTCTGGAGCGACGATTCGCTCGAGCTCGTCCAGGCCTTCGCCGACCAGGCCGCGGTCGCCATCCAGAACGCCAGGCTGTACCGCTCGGTCGCCGATCAGGCCGCGCGGATGCGGTCGATCCAGGATCTGTCGGCCCGCCTCAACCGGCTGACCGACGTGCGCGCCATCGCCCAGGCCATCGTCGCCGAGGCGAAGACGCTGGCCGAGTACCACGACATCCGGGTCTACCGCGTCGACTGGGACAGCGGCTGGTGCGAGCCGATCGCCTTCACCCGGGAGATGCTCGTCGGGGACCCGGCGGACGCCGAGAGCCTGCTGCGCGTGCCCGTCGGCCAGGGCTTCACCGGCTGGGTCGCCGAGAACGCCGAGCCGCTGCTGATCAACGACGCGGTCGACGACCCGCGGGGCCAGACGATCGAGGGAACCGACGACGTCCCCGAATCCATGCTGGTCGTCCCCATGATCTACGAGGGGCGCACCACGGGCGTCATCGTCCTGAGCCAGCTCGGCTACGAGCGCTTCAGCGCCGACGACCTGCAGACCATGACGATCTTCGCCGGCTACGCGGCGCAGGCGATGGCCAACGCATCGGCCTACGAGCAGCTGCGCGATCAGTCCGCGGAGCTGGCCCGCCGGGCGGACTCCCAGCGCCGCCTGCTCGAGATCAACGAGCGGCTGCTCTCCACGCTCGACCAGGCAGGCGTGCTGGAGACGATCGCGGACGGCCTGCGCGACGTGGTGCGCTACGACAACCTCTCCGTCTACCGCACCGATCCGCAGCAGCAGGCGATGCTGCCGGTCCTGACCCGCGAGCGGCACGCCGAGCAGGTCAGCCGCTACATCATCCCCTTCGGACGCGGCCTGATGGGGTGGGCGGTCCAGCACGCCCAGCCGATCCTGGCCAACGACGCGCTCAGCGATCCGCGCGCGCTCCAGATCCCGGGCACGCCGGCCGATCCCGAGGCCGTGGTGGTCGTTCCGCTCATGGCGGACGGCGAGGTGCTCGGCGCGCTCAACGTCTCGCGCGTCGGCGGGCCGGAGGTGCATTTCAGCGAGAGCGACTTCGAGCTGGTCCAGCTCTTCGCCGCCCAGGCCTCGATCGCGCTCCGCAACGCCGATGCGCACCACGCGGTCAGCCGCCTGGCCGAGACCGATGCGCTGACCGGCCTCGGCAACCATGGCGCCTTCCAGCGCGACCTGGGCCGCCTGATCGAAGCGCGAGGTGTCGTCGCGGCCCGCGGCAGGGCCCTGACGCTGCTGATGATGGATCTCGACAGCTTCAAGGCCTTCAACGACGTGCACGGCCACCCGGCGGGCGACGCGCTGCTGCACCGGGTGGCCACGGCCATCTACGGTGCCGCCCGCAGCGAGGACCGCGTCTACCGCTACGGTGGCGACGAGTTCGCGCTGATCCTGCCCGGGACGGCGGCGAGCCATGCCGCGCGCATCGGCGAGCGGATCCGCACCGCCGTCGCGGCGCTGACCGTCGACGATCCGACGCCGGTCACGATCACCGTCGGCGTGGCGGCGCTCAGCTCCGACGTCGCGGATCGCGCCGCCCTGATCGCGGCGGCCGACACGGCCCTCTACTACGGCAAGCGCGCCGGCGAGGACCGCGTGGTGCGCTTCGACCGGCTGCCGCCGGACGTCGACGACCTGCGCGGCACCCTGGACGACCTGGCCGCCGCCGCCCTGCGCGACGGCGACGATGCCCGCGTGGTCGAACAGCTCGTCGAGCGCGCCTCCCGGCTGGGGGCGGTCGCGCACCACGAGACCGTCGCCTCGGTGCGCGACGCGCTGCTGACGGTCGCGCGCGCCGTCGACGGCGGCGGGCGCACCAACCGTGGCCACGCCGACCGCGTGGGACGCCTCGCCCGAACGATCGCGGAGACGCTGGAGCTGGATGAGGACGGGCGCCGCACGGTGGAGCTGGCCGGCCGGCTCCACGCCCTGGACGATCGCGGGGTCACGGAGATCAGCGCGGTCCCATCCCTGCACGACGTCTCGGCGCTGATCGTCGGCGCTCGGCGCCTCACCGCCGACGGAGCGCGTCGCGCGCGCCGCACCGCGCGGCCGCGTGGCCGCGTCGGAGCGCACATCGTGGCGGTGGCGAACGGCTACGACGAGCTGGTCTCCGGCGTCGGGGGCGCGCGCATCGGCCGCCGGGAGGCCCTGGCCAGGCTGGCCAGCCACCCGAGCACCTACCGTGACGACGTGCTCGTCGCGCTCGCCGCCATCGTTGGTGAGCGCCAGGACTCCGGGCGCCGTCGTCGCGCCTCGGATCCGGCCGGCGAGGTCCCCGGCGCCGCCTGACCCCCCGGCACGCTGATACCATGGCGCGCGCCGATGACCAACCCCCGCCACGCCCTGCCCGCCACGTCGCGAGCCGTGGGCGACCGGCGCCGGGGCCCGGGTGCCGCGCTCGCCACGATCCTGCTGGCCGCCACCGTGATGGCGGCATGCTCGACGGCCGAGACGGAGCCGACCGGGTCGCTCGCCGCACCTTCGACGTCCGCCACGGCCACGGCCTCGCCGACCCCGACGCCCAGCCCGACCCCCACCCCTGAGCCGACGCCGCGCTACACCAACGAGCCCGACGAGGACCTGGCCGCGCTGATCCCGGCCACCGCCGCCGGGGTGCCGGTCGTGGTCGCGCCGTTCGAGGACTTCGCGCTGACCCCCGGCGACGTCGCGGTCGCCTACGGCGATCTCGGCAACCGCTTCGCGTCGCTGGTCGTCGCGTACGTCGAGCAGCCGCGCACGACGCTGTACGCCATGCGGCTCGACGGCGAGCCCGCCACGACCGACGACCTCGAGCCCTACCTGGCCACCGCCGGGCGGTACGTGGGCATCGCCGGGCTGCACCGCGAGCCGTGGACGCTGGACGACAGCGCCGGGTACCGCGTCTGGGTCCGTCCCGAGGACAACGCCACCGCGGCCGGCACCATGGTCTACACCTGGGCGGCCGACGGCTACGTCTTCCTGCTCATCGGCGTGGACGACGAGGTCAACCGCGCCCTGATCCAGTCGCTGCCGACCGAGCCCGCGCCGAGCCCGCGCCCGACCGTGGCTCCATCCTCGTCCGCGGGGGCCAGCGCCAGTCCGTCGGGCGGGTAGCGCCGATGCGGATCCGCGAGCTCGCCGAGCGCGTCCGCCACAGCCTGTGGTTCATCCCGGCCCTGTCGGTGGTCATCGCCGCCGTGGCGGCGCTCATCCTGCTGGGGCTGTCGGACAGCCTCGACGCCAGCGGCGCGCACCTGCCGCTGATCTTCGGTGCCGGCCCCGACGGGGCGCGGGCGATGCTCGGCGCGATCGGCGGATCGGTCATCACCGTCGCCGGCACCATCTTCTCCATCACCATCGTGGCGCTGCAGCTCACCAGCTCGCAGTTCTCCCCGCGGGTGCTGCGCAACTTCCTGCGGGACCGCCCGAACCAGCTGGTGCTGGGCGTCTTCATCGGGACCTTCACCTACTGCCTGCTGGTGCTGCGCTCGATCCGGGCGGAGGCGACGGACCGCGCCGCCTTCGTTCCGAACGTGGCCGTGACCGGCGCGCTGCTGCTGGCCTTCCTGTCGATCGGCATGCTCATCTACTTCATCCACCACGTGAGCGTCCGGATCCAGGTCACCTCGATCCTGGCCAGCGTCGCCAGCGACACCCTGCGCACCGTCGACGCGGTGGCCGAATGGCTGGAGGACCGGCCCGATCGTCCCTGGCGCGCGGCCGAGGTGTCCGAGTCGTCCGCGGGCGGCGGCGTCGCTCCTCCGACGGGCGCCGTCCCCGCCGGCCATCCGCCGGCCATCCGCCTGTCGGCCGACCACAGTGGCTACCTGCAGTTCATCGAGGTCGGGCGCCTGGTCCGCGCCGCCGCCGACGCCGGGGGCCGCCTCCAGTTGCTGGTCGCGCCGGGAGGCTGGGTGCAGCGCGACGCCCCGGTGGCGACCTTCACGGGACCGGCCGACGCCGATGTCGAGAGCCTGGCGGGCACGGTCAACGGCGCGCTCTCGCTCGCCCCCGAGCGCTCGATGCAGCAGGACGTGGCGTTCGGCATCCAGCAGATCGTCGACATCGCCGCGAAGGCCCTCTCGCCGGGCGTCAACGATCCGACCACGGCCATCAACGCCCTCGACCGGCTGCTCCAGATCCTGGTCGCGGCCGGCGTGGCGAACGACCCGCCGCGGGCCTTCGCCGACGCGGACGGTGTCACCCGCCTGGACGTGCCGTTGCCGGGCCTCGACGAGCTGGTGAGGCTCGCCCTCGATCAGCTCCGCTTCTACGGCGCCACCACGCCGGCCGTCGCGCTCCACATCGCCCGGGTCCTGAGCCAGCTGCGCGACGCCGTCGGCGACCGGGCGGCCACGGCCATCCGACGCCAGGCCGACCTGCTGGCGGAGGCCGTCGGCGATGTCCCGCTGGCGAGCGACCGCGCGGCGATCCTGGCCGCCGTGACCCCCCTCCGCGCCTGACCGTCCGCGACCGGCGGGCGTCGAACCGGGTTCCGCGCGGCACGCAGCCTGCGTACGATGCCCGCGATGTTCGCCAAGATCGCGTACGGGCTCGCCATCGGCGGGACGATCCTGACGCTCGCGCTCCGGGTCCTGGGGGCCGACGAGACGCTGACCTTCGGCGTCAGCGCCATCACCATCCTGGGCCTGGCCTACGTGCTCGGTCACGCCACCGAGCAGCTCGGCATGGCCACCGGGCCGCGCATCGGCGGCATCATGAACGCCACCGTCGGGAACATCGGCGAGATCATCATCGCCGCCTTCCTGATCCTCGACGACAAGATCGAGATCGTCCACGCCTCGATCACCGGATCCATCGTCGGCAACCTGCTCCTCGTCCTCGGCGCCTCGCTGCTGGTCGGCGGGCTGAAGAACGGGGTGCAGGAGTACGACGAGCAGCTGACCGGCATGAACGCCGCCTCGCTGATCCTGGCCACCATCGGGCTGATCGTTCCGGCCACCTTCGCCTTCGTCATCGGCGGCGGCGAGGGAACCTCGCCGGGCGACGCCGAGTTCTTCCAGATCGAGGCGCTCACCGTCGGCGTGGCCGTGTTGCTCATCGTCACCTACGCGGCGCAGACCTGGTTCTTCCTGCGCGCCCCGGAGGCGCCAGCCGCGGCGCGGCACGAAGAGGAGGAGGTGCCGGAGTGGAGTTGGAAGTTCGCCCTCGGCGTGCTCGGCGCATCGGCCGCGGCCCTGACGTTCGCCTCCGAGGTGCTGGTCCAGACCCTCGAGCCGGCCGTCGCCTCGCTGGGCATCAGCGAGTTCTTCATCGGCATCATCCTGATCCCGCTCATCGGCAACCTGGCGGAGCACGTCGTGGGCGTGACGCTGGCCTACAAGAACAAGATGGACTTCAGCCTCATCACCTCGCTGGGGTCCGCCACGCAGATCGCGCTCTTCGCGGTCCCGGTGCTGGTCTTCTTCGGGCTGATCGTCGGGCACCCGGTGACGCTGGTCTTCACCCCGCTCGAGGTGGTGGCGGTGGCGGTCGGCGTCTTCATCGCCGGCTACATTGCGCTCGACGGCCGCTCCAACTGGGTGGAGGGCCTCCAGCTGATCAGCGTCTACGCGATCCTGGCCATCGCGTTCTTCTTCCTCACCTAGGGTCGGCGGGCGACGAGCACCGCCCGCGGCCTAGAATCGCCGCGTGTTGACCCTGCCCGGACCCGTCGTTGACGTCGACTGGCTGGCGACCCATCGCACCGATCCCGCCCTGCGCATCGCGGATGTCCGCTGGTCGCTGGCCGGGCCGCCGGGTCGCCTGCTCCACGCGCGCGGCCACATCCCGGGGGCGGTGTTCCTGGACGCGGAGACGGAGCTCTCGTCGCCGGGCGAGGGTCCCGGCCGGCACCCGGTGCCGTCCGCCCAGAAGCTGGCGCGGATCCTGGGCGAGCACGGCATCGGCGACGGGCACCTGGTCGTCGCCTACGACGACGCGGGCGGCAGCATCGCGGCCCGCCTCTGGTGGCTGTACCGCCACTTCGGCCACGCCGGGCAGGCCGCCGTCCTGGACGGCGGCATCGGTGCCTGGACCGCGGCCGGCCTTCCGCTGGAGACCGATGCGCCGGCGTACCCGCCGGCGACGTGGACGCCCGGCGAACCCGCTGCGGACCTGGTCGGGACCGAGCAGGTGGCCCGGATGCTGGGCGGGGAGACGCTGCTCCTCGACGCGCGGGCGCCCGAGCGCTATCGGGGCGAGACGGAGCCGGTCGATGCGCGCGCCGGGCACATCCCCGGTGCCGTCAGCGCGCCGTACGCCGGGAACCTGGACGCCCGGGGCCGGTTCCTGCGGCCCGAGGCGCTGCGCGAGCGCTACCGCGCGCTCGGCGCCAGCGAGGGACGGCCGGTGGTCGCGTACTGCGGCTCGTCGCTGACCGCGACGCACGACCTGCTGGCGCTCGAGCTGGCCGGGATCGGCGGGGCGCGGCTGTACGAGGGCTCCTGGAGCCACTGGTCGTCCGACCCCGACCGGCCGGCCGCCACGGGAGCGCGTCCATGACCGAGCACGACGACTGGGACGGCTGGGACGAGGGGGCGGCCGAGGACCGCATCGGCCGCAAGCGGGATCGCCTGGCGCGCCTGCTGAGCGTGGCCTCGATCCTCTACTCGCGCGGCTCGGGCGAGCATGGGGTGGCGGTCAGCGAGATCGCCAGGCTGACGGGCATGACGACCCGCACGGTCTACCGCGACATCAACGCCCTGGACGACGAGCTCGGCGTGCCCGTCTTCCAGGCGGGGCGCGGGCGGTACGGCATCGACCACAAGTTCTTCCTGCCTCCCCTGCGCCTGAGCGTGCCGGAGGCGATCGTCCTCTTCCTCGCCTCGCGCCTGATCGCGCGCTGGAGCGACCAGTACGACGCCTCGGTCGTGAGCGCCTTCACCAAGCTGGCCGACACGCTGCCGCAGCCGATCGCCAAGCACGTGGCCGCCAGCATGCTCACCATCGGTGCCGCCGACCCCAACGAGCCGTTCAGCCGATCCTTCTCGGCCGTCGCGCGCGGCTGGGCCGAGGGTCGGGTGGTGGAGATCGACTACGACCCGGGCACCGCACCGCCCAAGCGCACGCGCGTGCACCCGTACTTCCTGGAGCCCGATGCCGCGCTGCGCAGCGTCTACCTGATCGCCTACGACGAGCCGGCCGGCGGCATGCGCACCTACAAGGTGGAGCGCATCCGCTCGGCCACGCTCACCCAGGACCGATACGAGATCCCCGAGGACTTCGATCCCGACGCCTGGCTGGCGAACTCGTGGGGCATCTGGTCGCCGGACTCCACGCCGCCCGTCCGCGTTCGGCTGCGCTTCGAGGCCGACGTGGCGCACCGCGTCCGCGAGGCGGTCTGGCACCGCTCGCAGGAGCTGACCGAGCTGGCCGAGGGCCGCGTCGAGCTGGCGGTCACGGTCAACGGCATCGTCGAGATCCGGCCCTGGATCCTGTCGTGGGGCGCCTCGGTCGAGGTGCTCGAGCCGGCGGAGCTGCGCGAGGCCATCGCCGCCTCCGTCCGTGGGGCGGCGGCGCGCTATGCCGACTGAGATCGAGGCGCGCTTCGCGGCCGATGGACCCGGGCCGCTGGAGGCCCTCGTGCGCATCCCGACCCTCGGCCCGGCGGCGTTGGGGCCGCCGCACGCCTTCGACGAGACCGATCGGTACCTCGACACCGCCGACGGAGCGCTGGCCGCCGCTCGGTGGGCCTGCCGGCTGCGGCGGCGCGAGGGCGTCACCCGCATCTCGCTCAAGGGACCACCGGAGGCCGGCGACCGCGACGACTGGCACCACCGCCGCCCCGAGCTGGAGGGCCCGGCCGACGATGACCTGGACCCGGCGAGCTGGCCAGCCAGCGCGGCGCGGGAGCTCCTCGACCGGCTGCGGGACGGACGTCCGCTGGGCGAGCGCCTGCGCCTGCTCCAGCGCCGCACCGAGCGCAGCGTGACCCTGGGCGACACCGCGTTCGGCACCCTGACCTGCGACGAGGTGCGCGTCGAGCGCGGACACGTGGAGGCGGGCCACCTCCACATCGTCGAGCTCGAGCTCCACGGCGACGATCCCGACGACACGCTCGCGGCCCTGGCCGCCGCCCTCGCCACCTTCGGGGGTCTCCGCGCCGAGCCGCGGACCAAGCTCGAGCTGGCGCTGCACCTCCTGGGCGAGGATCCGCGGTGACGCCAGTCGTCGCCTGGTTGCGGCGGCGGACCGAAGCGGAGTGGGTGGCGCTGGCCGCCGGTGCGGCGACCTTCGGCTACGTCGGGTGGGACGGCGCGCTGTGGGATCCGCGCTTCCAGCTCCTGCTGCACCTGATGGCCGTCGGGGCCATCGCTGGCCTGGGCGTGCTCGCCTGGCGTGGCGGCCTCCTCCCGCGGACCCGCCTCGACGTGCCGCTGCTGGCCCTGGTCGCGGCCTTCGCGCTCGCCACGACCTCGGCCCTCAACGTGGGGATGAGCCTGCGCGCGATGGCCGTCATCGTCGCGATGGCCCTGATGCTTCCCGTCGCGCTGGTCGCGCTGCGGCACCGCGCCACGTGGGTCGGCGTCGTGGTCGCCGTCCCGATCGTCGCCCTCTCCGTCCCGGCGCTGGTCGTGCTGATCGCCCGCCGCGTCGAGTGGGTGCTCGCCGGCGCCCCGGGCCTCCCGCCCATCCGCCTTCCCGGGGAGGGCACCCCCTTCGGCTCGGTGGCCGTTCCGCCGTTCGTCATCTGGCCGGCCTGGGCCATCGCCGGGGTCATCGAGGACGACCGGCTGCGGTGGTGGGTGCGCGCCGCGCTCGTGGCGGTGGGCGTGCCGCTGACCATCCTCTCCGGCTCGCGCTCGGCGTGGCTGGCGATCGGCGTGACGCTGCTGGTCGCCGGGGTGCCGTGGGCGTGGCGACGTCGGCATCGGCTGGATCCGCGCCGTGGATGGACGCCCCGGCGGGCGGCCGCGGCGGCCGGCATCCTCGTCGCGGGCGGCGCGCTGGCGGTGGTGCTGCTGCCGCGCGCCACCGCGGTCACGTCGCTGCTGTACCGCGCCAGCCTGTGGCGCGACACGTTGCGCGCCTGGTCCACGGACCCGCTGTTCGGCATCGGGCCGGGGTTCATGCCCTACGCCCGGCAGGCGGCGGCGCCGGACTTCAGCTTCCCGGTGCGCCAGCCCCACTCGCACAACCTGCCGCTCGGTGTCCTCGGCGATGCCGGGCTGGTCGGCCTGGTGGTGGCCCTCGTGGCCGTGGCGGCGCTCGCGCTCGTCGCCGGTCCGTGGCGCAGCCGGACGCCGACCGGCCGCGCCGCATCCCTCACCTTGCTCGGCCTGGGCGTCGGCGGCCTCTTCGAGGACCTCACCTTCCTGCCGAACTTCGACCTGCTGGTGATCCTGCTGATCGCCATCGCCCTGGCCGATGCCGGCGCCGTGCGCTGGGCCCCGATCCCTCGACCGCCGCTGCGACGGACGGCGCTGGCCCTCGGCGGCGTGGCGGTGGCCGCTCCGCTGCTGCTGGCCATGGTGGTCAGCGACGCCGCCGGCATCGCGTATCGCGCGGGGGTCGACACCGCGGCATCGGCCCGCTGGGATGACGCGACGCGCTGGTTCGCCCGGGCGGTGGAGCTCGACCCGTGGCACCCGGCCAACGCGAAGGCGCTCGCCGTGGCGGCCGACGGCGCGGGCGACACGGAGCTGGCACGGCGTGCCGCGGCGGAGGCGACGCAGCGCAACCCCGGTGACGCGGCATCCTGGGTCAACCTCGCGCTGCTCTGCCGGCAGCTGGGCGACGAGGCGTGCCAGGGCCGCGCGACCGAGCAGGCCGTCGCCACCGCCGGCTTCCTGCGGCCCGAGCTGGTCAACGCGGCCTTCAGCTTCGAGTCGCTGGGGCTCACGGACGAGGCGGATGACGCGTACCGTCGCTCGCTGCTGAGCCAGCTGCTGACGGCGTTCGCCACCGACTGGCCGCGCGAGATCGCCATCGGCGACGCGACGATCGAGGACCAGGCGGGCGCGCAGTTCGAGCTCAACCGCCTCGTGGCCTGGTGGGCGGTCGGTGAGCCGATCCGCGCCGACCTGATCGGCGACCCGGCCACGCGGGCGCTGGCGCACGCCATGCGCGGCGAGCGCGAGGCCGCCGAGGAATGGCTGGGGCGCGCCATCGACCGCAATCCCGACCAGATCCCGACCTGGGACGTGGCGCTCGTCCTGCGGCGGCACTGGGGCGAGCCGGTCGACGCGGTGCTGCGCATCGAGGAGGCCGTCCGCGGACGACCGGTGGCCGATCGCGACGCCGTCCCCGCGGACCCGAATGCGGCACCGGGGCTGACCTTCGACATCGGGTCATTCCGCGCCTATCCGCGAGACGGCCTGGTCGACGCCGCCATCCGGCTGCGCACCCGACCGCCCTACCCGTGGATCCTCGAGGTGCTGCTCCCGTCGGGTTGAGCGGAGCGAGCAGCACCGGCCTCCCTCGGCTTGACGGTCGCGTTGGTGCCGCCCCAGGCGACCAGCGGGCATGTCCGTGCCGATACCCCCGCCACGCGAAACGCGACGGAGGCGCCCTCAGCCGGGCTCCGGGAACGGCAGCCGCTGGATGAGCGACAGCCTCGGCCGTTGGGGGACCGCCGCCGGGGTGATGGGAATCCGCTGCCACGCGTCGCCGGCCGGTCCGGCCCGGTGGCGAGCATCCAGCCGTCGCGCGGAGATCGAGACCAGGCCGAACCGCCCGAGCGCCTCGGCCAGGAGCGTGCCCTCGCCGCGCACCGCGTGCGACACCACGCAGCGGTCCCCGTCCAGCAGGACGGACTCAAGGTGTGCGCGCCGCGCGCCGAAGGGCCGGCGCAACCACGAGCGCTCGCCGGACCACAGCAGGTCGGTGGCGACGTAGGCGGGCCGCCCCGCGCGCCGGGAGCCGGAGAGCCGGCGGTGGAGCAGGCTGGTGTCCAGCCACCCGCCCTCGTCCAGGGTCAGCAGCCAGCCATCCAGCACCACGCCGTCCTCGACCAGACGCTCCGGCAGCTCATCGGCCAGCTCCGCGAAGGCATCCAGCGCGTCGGCCAGGCCCTCGGCCCGCAGCCGGGTCAGCGATCGCCCCTCGACCCAGGCCTGCGCCCGGACGCCGGGCCACCAGGGCTCGAACAGGTACCGCGCGTCGTCGAAGGGCGACACGCCCTCGCTCGGCTGCATCGGCTCGATCCGCGCGGGCAGCGCGGAGCGCGGCTCGGACGGGATCGGGAGGTCGAGCTGGTCTCCGGGCACGGCCCGCTGCGACGTCAGGCCGTCTTGCGGCGGCGCTGACGGGGTGCCTTCGCGGTGGCCTCCGCCGGAGCCTCCTCCGCGGCCACGGCCCGGCGCTCCTGGCGGGCTGCCGCAACGGACGCCTCGAGCGCGGCCATGAGGTCGGTGATGTTCGTCGGCTCGGTCCGCTGCGCGGGCTCGGGCTTCTCGCCGGCCACCTTGCGCTCGATGACCGCCATCAGGGCCTGGCGGTAGTCGTCGTGGTAGTCATCGGCGCTGAAGTCGCCGGTCATGCTGGCGACCAGCTGCTCCGCCATCTTCTTCTCGGCCGGCTTGATCTCGATCTGGTCCTCGGGGAGGTTCAGCTCGTCGATCGCCCGGACCTCGTCCGGCCAGTGCAGCGTGGTCAGCAGCATGGTGGAGCTGAACGGGTTGAGGGCGGCCAGCTGCTCGCGGTCCTTGAGCACGATCTTGCAGATGGCGCTCTTGTTCTGCTCGGCCAGCACCGACTTGAGCAGGTAGAAGGCCTTGGCGCCGATCTGCTCCGGCTCGAGGTAGTAGGCCTGCTTCACGAACTGCGTCCCGGCGTTGTCGCGCGACGCGTCCACGAACATCTCGATCTCGATGGCCCGCATCGTCTTCAGCGGGACCGAGTCGACGTCCTCCTCGGTCACGACGACGTACTTGCCCTTGCTCCACTCGTAGCCACGGACCGTCTCCGAGCGCGGCACCACCTCGTCGTGGTACGGGCAGTAGATCTTCATCTGGATCCGGTTGAGGCAGCTGGCGTGGAGCAGGTTGAAGCCGATGCCACCCTGCTCGGTCGCCAGGTACAGCTTGACCGGGATCGTGACCAGTCCGAACTGGATCGCTCCCCGCCACATCGATCGCGCCATGAGGTCGGTGTCTCCGTGCGCCGCGGTCCGCGCCGGCCGTGCCCTGCCAGCGTTCCCGATCGCGGGCGGTGATGGTACACCGGACCTGCAAGCGGCCCGCATCGGCCATCCGTACTGCACGAGTACCACGGTCACGACCCATAGGAGCCATGGACCGATGCGCGCGAGCCCGCGACACTCGCAGGCGATGAACGACGACGCCGCGCTCCGCGCCTACGTCCTCGAGGACGACCCCGACATCGCCGCCCTCGAGGCGGACCTCCTGCGTGACATGGGCTTCGCCGTGGTCACCTGCACGCGCATCGTCGAGCTCGGCGACCTGATGGAGCTCGCGCTGCCCCACCTGCTCGTCGTCGACGTGATGCTCCCCGACGGCGACGGCGGCGACATCACCGAGCTGCTGCGGTCGGCGTGGCCCGGCATCCCGGTCGTGATCGTCTCGGCCGCCAGCCGCGAGCGATTGGCCGAGCTGGCACCGATCGGCCCCGTGGTGGCCAAGCCGTTCGACCTCGACGCCTTCCGCAACGCCGTGAGCGAGGCGATCGAGGGGTCGCGGGAGCTGCGCAGCGTCTCGTGACGCCGGGGGCGCTACTCGACGCGGATGCCGGTCGGCCCCGTGCGGGCGACGACCGC
Organism: Candidatus Limnocylindria bacterium; assembly: GCA_035700865.1. Classification (GTDB taxonomy): domain Bacteria; phylum Chloroflexota; class Limnocylindria; order QHBO01; family QHBO01; genus JACDBZ01. The sequence goes on from DASSOH010000017.1 coordinate 31,585, forward strand.
GGCGTGCTCGCTGCCGTCGGCGGCCGTGAGCCGGTACCGGTGCTCGATCTCGACCGATGCGGACAGCATCGCGTTCACCGGGCAGTAGCGGGTCGCGGACAGCTCGATCGAGCGGCGCAGCGCCTCCGGCTCGACCTCGCCCGTCACCTGGTGCTCGATGGTGATGGCCGTGAAGACCTTCGGATGCTCGGTGGCCGACTCGCCGCGCACGTCGATCTCGTAGGTGGCAGCCGGCTGGCGCTTCTTGCGCAGGATGCTCGCAACGTCGGCGGCGGCGCACCCGGCCAGCGCGGCCAGCACCGTCTCCTTCGGGCCCGCCGCCGAGTCGCGTCCCTCCGGCGGATCGGCGTCAAGCGTGATCGGCTGCCCCTTCGGGGTTCGCGCCTCGGTCCGGCAGCCGGTCGGATCGACGATCGCGTGGATGGACTCGCTCATGGAGCCAGCCTACCGCGGAGCCACGGCCGATGCGCGTGATCCGTCCGTCCGCGCTGGCCGGGAACGGCCGGCGTCGCACGCTGCTGCTGTCGGCGACCATGCTGGCCGTCGGCGTGCTCGCCGCCCAGCTGACGCTCCTGACTCCCGCGTCCACGGCCACCGGCGTGCTGGCCGCGTCCGCCGCGCTCGGGCTGGGCGTCGGCACCGCATGGCTGCTGCGGGGACTCCGTCCCAATCGCGCGCGCTCCGCCGCGGAGGCGCTGGCGACCCTGCTGGCCCCGACCCTGGACGACAGCTACACCCTGCTGCTGGCGCCCGCCCTCCCGGTCCGCGACGCGGCTCGCCTGGACGGCGTGCTCGTCGGCCCGGCCGGCGTCCGCGTCCTGACCGTTCGTGACTGGGAGGGCCGCTACCGGGTCCGCGGGCGTGGCTGGGAGTTCGACGCGCGCGGCCGTCGCGGCTGGATCAAGTGCCGCACGAACCCCAGCTTCGAGGCCGCCTCGCTGGCGGAGGGGTTCTCGCGCTGGGCCGCCGGTGCGGGCGGCCTGGTGCTGCCGGACGTCGCCCTGCGGCCGGCGATCGCGTTCCCGAGCCGCCGATCGAGGATCGTGCTGGAGGAGCCGATGGACGAGGTCGTGACCACGGACAACGCTCCCTGGTGGGCGAACACCATCGGGCGCGTGCAGCGCCTGGACCCGTCGTCGGTGGCGCGCGTGGTGGGCGCCGTGATGGAGGCGGCGGAGGCGCGCTCGGCCGTGGGACGCCGGCCGGCCGCCCAGGACGCGGGCTGAGTCAGCCCTCCTGTGCGGGGTGGCCCTGGCCGCTGTGCAGCCACGCCTCGGCCGTCGCCTCGTCCAGCACCTCGGCCAGCAGCTCGTCCGGCCGCTCGTCGTCGGCGACGATGAGGACCTGCGCGCGGTCGCGCGCCAGCGCCACCACGGGGCTCTCCCGGTTCAGCTCCGGGTGCGCGGCCGAGGTGATGGCGACGTCGGTCATCGGCAGGAACCGGTCGGGGACGTTGAGGAGCCCGTCCATCGGCCGGCTGCCCTGCGCCACGTAGACGGTGCCCGTGAGGCGGAACGGCGGGAGCCCGAGCTGCGCCCGCACGCCGCGCTTGGGGATGCGCATGTGGTCGCCGCTGCCCGCGCCGCCGTCGCCGGGCTCGTCGGTGAGGAGGACGAGGAGCACCTCGCTGAGCGGCACCAGCACCTGCGGTACCCGCTGGGGCGCGCCGGGATCGCCGTGCTCGCCGATCGTCGCCTCGTCGATGACCAGGTGCGCCCCGGTGTTCTGGTTGAGGATGTCGGCCACGCGGGTGAAGCGCGTCTTCATCCGTCCCGACACCCGGTATGCGCTGGTGTAGGCCTCGATCGCCACGTCGTGGACGGTCCCGAAGCCCTCGAACCCGAAGCCGCCCATGGCCAGATCTCCTCCGCGGTGTGCTGCGTGTCGAGCCGATCCTACCGTGGGGCTACTCGGGCGGCGCCTCCCCGGTCGCCGCGATCCGCTCCGTCTCCCCGCGGGCGCCGGTCGCCAGCAGGATGCGGCCCGACGCCTGCTCGCCGAACAGGGCCTCCACCGTCGCGAGGGTGTCGATCTCCGCGGGCGTCTTGTCGTCCCGGATGCGCACGATGCGCGGGAAGCGCATGGCGAACCCGGACCGGTGTCGCGCGGAGCGCATGATCCGGTCGAAGGCGATCTCGACCACGACCTCCGGCACCACCGTGCGGTAGCGGCCGAAGTCGCGCAGGGTGATCGCCGTGAAGCGCTCCGTCATCTCCGCGATCTCCGCATCGGTCAGCCCGGTGTAGGCCTTGCCGATGGTGAGGAGCCGCGCGTCCGGGGCATCGGTCTCGCGCACGGCGAACGTGTAGTCCGACAGCACGCCTCGGCGCTTGCCGTGGCCCCACTCCACGCCGACCACCACGCAGTCCAGCGTGGCCAGCGCCTTCTTGAGCTTGAGCCAGCCGAGCCCGCGCCGCCCCGGCTGGTAGACCGATCCGGGGTCCTTGACCATGAGGCCCTCGTTGTGCCGCTCGCGCGCGTCGTCGAAGTGGCGGTCGACCGCCGACGCGGATGCGGCGGTGGCCAGGTGCGAGAGGAGGACGCGCTCGCCCGTCCGCTCGGGAAGGTCCAGCCGCTCGAGCTCCGATCGTCGCTCGCGCAGCGGCACCTCCAGCAGGTCCCGTCCGCGGTGGTGCAGCAGGTCGAAGGCGACGAGGACCACCGGCACCTCGTCCAGCAGCGCCGGGGAGGGCCGGACGCGACCGAGCCGCGTCTGGAGCGAGGCGAAGTCGAGCACCGAGCCGGCGCGCCAGGGCACCAGCTCGCCGTCCAGCACCAGCGGCGCCTCGTCCCGCAGCCCCACGCCGGCCGCCGCGACCTCGGGGAAGGATCGCGTCACGTCGTTGAGGTCACGGCTGAAGAGCCGGGCGCTGCCGTCGGCGTCGAGGTGCAGCTGCGCGCGGATGCCGTCGTACTTGTCCTCGATCCACGCCTCGTCCCCGACGCGCCGCATGACCTCCTGGGCGTCCGCGACCGGGGAGGCCAGCATGAAGCGGATCGGCCGGCCGACGTGCAGGGCGGCGTCCGCCAGCCGGTCGTCGCGGGCCAGCAGCGCCGTCTCGCCGATCTCGCCGGTCAGCATGTGCGCGCGGCGCACCGCGTCGAGGTCGCGGTCGAAGGCGGCCGCCACCGCCTCCTCCAGCAGCCCCTCGCGCAGGCCGATGCGCGTCTCGCGCGAGCTGATGCGGCCGATGAACCGCGCCTCGTCCGCGCTGGCGCGGCGGAACAGGTCCGTGAAGTGGGCGACGCGCTCCTCGGCCGATCCCGCGGCGGCGATGGCCGCGAAGCCGCCCGCGACGTCGGCCACGGTCAGCGGCCGGGCGGGAGCGGAACGCTCCGCCAGGAGCTCACCGGCGGCGTCGCCGAAGTCCGAGTGGTGCAGGTAGGCCGCGCGCAGCCGCTCCCCGTCGGCCCCACTGGCGGCCGCGAGGGCCGCGCTCTGCTGGACCCAGCCCATCCCCAGCTTCGCGGTCGGGTCCACCAGCGGCCGTCCGGCGAAGAAGGTGGCGGCCGCCACCAGGTCGTCGGGTGGCAGCTGGCGCAGGTACGTGGCCAGCAGGTCGCGCTTGGCGTTCTTGCTGCGCGTCGCGCCGACGGCATCGGCCGTGGCGGCCAGGCGCGCGAAGGGGGTGGAGCTGGCGCGCGGCGGCATCGGCCCAGTCTAGACAGCGCCGGGGGTGCGCCGGGCTTGACCGGATGGGAGCCGGGGCGGATGCTGGCGTCCATGGTCTTCCCGTGGCAGAAGCGCAACGTTCCCGACGAGCTGGCCGCACGCGTGCCGCCGGGCCAGGTGCTGACCGACAAGTTCCCGGTGCTGCACTTCGGCCGCGTCCCGGAGTACGGGGACCTGTCCGGCTGGGACTTCCGCGTGTGGGGTGAGGTGGACGAGCCGTTCCGCCTGAACTGGGCCGACTTCCGCAACCTGCCGGTGGCGGAGCTGACCACCGACATCCACTGCGTGACGCGCTGGTCGAAGCTCGACACGCGGTGGGAGGGCGTGGCGTTCAGCCACATCGCCGAGGTCGCGGCCATCAGGGCGAGCGCCCGGTACGTCATCTTCCACGCCGAGGGCGGATTCACCGCGAACGTGCCGCTCGAGACGGCCATGCGGCCGGAGTGCATCCTGGCCTGGTCCTACGACGGCCAGCCGCTCACGGCCGAGCACGGCTACCCGCTGCGGGCCATCGTCCCGGGGACCTACTTCTGGAAGAGCGCCAAGTGGCTGCGCGGCGTCGAGTTCACGACCGACGACCACCTGGGCTTCTGGGAACGCAACGGGTACCACAACGACGCGGACCCGTGGAAGGAGCAGCGCTACTCGCGCTGACCGGGGTCCTCGCCGCCCTCGCCGGGCATGGTCTTGGCGCGCGCGATCAGCTCCGCGACGCGACGGCCACCCTTGCGCCCGATCTCGCGGAAGTGCTCGTTCGAGTAGCGCTCGCTGACCGCCTTCCCGCCCTTGGCGCCGATCTCCTGGAAGAACTCGGGCCCGTACCGCGCGCGCGTGGTCTTGCCGCCCTTGCGGCCCGCCTCGCGGACGCTCATGTTGCCGCCGGCCTTGGGAGCCGACGCCTTCGGGGTCCCGGAACCGCCGGCGTTGCTGCCGTTCTGCTCGGCGCTGCCGCGCTTCGCCATCTGGCGCTCCTGTTCTGCGTGCTTGGTGCTGCGTCTCCCCACGCGCCCAGCGGAAGCAAGTTGCGTACCTGCCAGGCGGCGCCGGCCGTGGTGGGGGAAGAGCGAACGGCCCCGCCCGGCTAGAATCATCCGCCGATGCACCCCATGCTCCGCAACCTCATCATCGGCGTCGTCGGCCTGATCTTCGCCGGCGCGCTGGTGGCGCTCGCCCTCCTGGGAACGGACTCGGACCTGTCGGTGCTCGCCATGCTGGTGGCGGGGATCGTGGCCGTGCTGATCGGCCTCTTCGTGTACAGCCAGGGATGGGTCTGGGGCTCTCGCGCGGCGCGGCAGCGGGCCACCGGGCAGTCGCTGCTCATCGCCGTCGGGGGCGGGATGATGGCGCTCGTCGCGGCCGTCGCCATGGCCGGCCTGGTGATCCTGGTCCTGCTCTTCTACCTCGGCTGACCGGCATTCCTGGCGCATCGGCCCGACCGTCGGCCGCTGCTACCATGCCGGTGCGCGCGCGCCCCCATCGTCTAGAGGCCTAGGACGCCACCCTTTCAAGGTGGAGATCACGGGTTCGAATCCCGTTGGGGGCACCACTCCTCGCACGACCGGACGAGTGCGGCGTACCCGGCAATGGAGAAGACGCTGCGGGAGGTGCCCGGCCATGGCATGGATCGTCCTCGTCGTCTCCGGCATGCTCGAGGCGGTGTGGGCCGCCGCGCTCGATGCGAGCGACGGCTTCAGCCGGCTCGTGCCGACCGCCATCTTCCTCGTCGCGCTCGGCCTCTCGATGGCGGGCCTGGCCTTCGCCATGCGCTCGATCCCGCTCGGCACCGCGTACGCGGTATGGGTCGGGATCGGCGCGGTGCTGACCGTCGTCTACGCCACCATCACCGGCGCCGAGGCGATCTCGCTGGCCAAGGTGCTGCTGCTGGGCGGGATCGTGGCATGCGTGGCGGGCCTCAAGATCCTCGAGTAGGGCGCGTCAGCCGCCGCGTGGCGTGAGCGCGAGACGGCGAAGCCGGGCCGACTAGATGTGGTTGATCTCGACCCGGTCGCCGCAGTTGGGGCACCACAGCAGGAGCAGCTTGGGATCCTCCGGCAGCGGGCGCCAGGAGTACACGTTGCCCTCGGTGATCTGCTCGCCGCAGCGCGGACACTCGGACCCCATGTCCAGCCACTGGTCGCGCGGCACGTTCTGGCGGCCCATCAGCGACGCTCCAGGGGAGGGGGCGGCGCCCAGCCCGGCTTCGGGCCGGCGGGCTCGGCGCCCTCGGACGCGTCGGCGGCCACGATCGCGGCGCGCGTCTCCTCGGCCTTGGCCGAGGGCCTGATCAGCGGGTACGACATCGCGGCGTAGCCCGGCCAGCTGCCGACGTCGCCGTCGCGGATCATGACCATGGTCTTGGTGAAGGCGCCCGTGACGTCGCGCACGGATCGGTCCAGGACCTGGAAGTCGCGGCCGGTCACCCGGTGCAGGGCCGGCGGCAGCGTCTCCACCAGGTAGCCGGGGTCCGGGTTCGCGGCGAACGCCTGGTCCAGCGCCTCGACCACCTGCTCGTCGAGCAGCGAGGTCGGCAGCGGACGGCTGATGAACGCCATCCGCGGATCGCGGCTGGGGCCCTTGAAGGTGCGGACGAGTGACTTGAACATCGGCGCGGCCGATTGTAGCGCCCCGGACTCGACCGGCCGGCCGATGCCGGCCGGCCCCCGCGCGGCCGAAGGCCCGCGCATCGGGCCGTGCAACGTCGGTTGGTATACTGGCGTCCCCTGTGAGGAACTCATCCGCGGCCCCGCCGCGCGCAGCGATCCGGCGCGCCCCCGCCGCGCATCCGACCCCGTACCAAGGAGCCCATCGATCATCGTGCGCGTGAGAAAGGCCGTCCTGCCGGCGGCAGGATTCGGCACCCGCTTCCTCCCCGCCAGCAAGGCCGTCCCCAAGGAGATGATGCCGCTGGTCGACCGCCCGATCATCCAGTACGCGGTGGAGGAGGCGGTCGCGTCCGGGATCGAGCAGATGATCATCGTCATCGCCACCGGCCGCAGCGCCATCGAGGACCACTTCGACTCCAACTCGGCCCTCGAGCGCTGGCTGGAAGAGCGCGGCGACATCGAGACGCTGCGGCAGATCCGGCGCATCAGCGAGTTCGGCACGGTGGCGTTCGTCCACCAGCGCGAGCAGCTGGGGCTGGGGCACGCCGTGCTGATGGCCAAGGACCTGGTGGGTGACGAGCCGTTCGCCGTCCTCCTCTCGGACGACGTCATGCTCAACCCGGCCGGGGCTCCGGTGACGCGCCAGCTGATCGACACCCACCTCGCGCACCGCGGGTCGGTGATCGCGGTGCAGCGCGTCGACCGATCCGACGTCACGCGCTACGGCATCGTCGACCCGCTCCACGAGGAGGGGCGGCTGGTGGAGATCCGCGACCTGGTGGAGAAGCCGAGCGTCGACGACGCTCCGTCGGAGCTCGCCGTGCTCGGCCGCTACGTGCTCACCCCGAAGATCTTCGACGTGCTCGAGCACACGGCGCGCGGCGCCGGCGGCGAGATCCAGCTGACCGATGCCATCCGCACCCTCATCGGCGAGCAGCCGGTCTTCGGCTACCAGTTCGAGGGCACGCGGCACGACGCGGGCACGCGGCTCGGCTGGCTGAAGGCCAACGTGGCGGTGGCGCTCGAGTCCGACGAGGCCGACGAGTTCCGAACCTACGTGCGCGGTCTCGACCTGCGAGACTGACGGCGTGGAGATGATCGGCAGGCTGATCAGCGGCCGGTACCGCCTGATCGCCCCGCTCGGCGAGGGCGGCATGGCGACGATCTGGCGCGCCGTCGACGAGCAGCTCGATCGCGAGGTCGCGGTCAAGATCCTGCGGCCGCAGTTCAGCGCCGATCCGGGGTTCGCCGCGCGCTTCAAGCAGGAGGCACGCTCCGCCGGCGGCCTCAGCCACCCGAACATCGTCAGCGTCTACGACTACGGGACCGACGGCGCCGATGGCGAGCAGTACATCGTCATGGAGCTGGTCGAGGGCCGTGACCTCGCCTCGATCCTGTCGGAACGGGGCGCGCTGTCGGTCGACGACTCGGTGCGCATCGCCATCGCCGTGGCCAGCGCGCTGGAGGCGGCCCATCGCAAGGGCATCGTCCACCGTGACGTGAAGCCGGGGAACATCCTGATCACCGACCACGGCGACGTGAAGGTCACCGACTTCGGCATCGCCCGTGCCGTGAGCGAGGCGTCGATGACGGTGACCGGCACCACGCTCGGATCGGTCCACTACTTCAGCCCGGAGCAGGCGCGCGGCGACGAGGTCACCGGCGCGTCGGACGTCTACGCCCTGGGCATCGTGCTGTTCGAGATGCTCACCGGCCGGCGGCCGTTCGAGGGCGACTCCGCCGCCGCCGTCGCGCTGAAGCGCCTGAACGAGGATGCCCCCATGCCCTCGGGCATCGGCCGCCCGATCCCGGCCGGCCTGGAGGCGATCCTGGCCCGCGCGCTGGCGCGCGACCCGGTGGATCGGTTCCCGGATGCCGGGGCCGTGGCGGAGGCGCTTCGCGTCTGGCGCCGCGATCCGGACGCTATCCCCGGTGTCGTCCCCGCCAGCGGCGCGACCGTGGCCGGCGCCGCGGCCGCCACCCCCGTGCCCGCCGGCACGCCGCCCGCGGGCGAGCCGACCGTCTACGTTCCGCCCCGCGTCGCCCGACCGGCCGACCGTGTCCCGGTCGCGCCCCCGCCGCGCCGCGTCGACGTCTACCAGCGGCCGCGCGACGAGGGGACGCC
>DASSOH010000018.1:0-22470 GCA_035700865.1 Candidatus Limnocylindria bacterium
GGGGGAAGGGCCATTGGTGACGTTCTGCAACGCGATTCCGACGACCGTGAGCGGAGGCGTGAGGTCGGGTGGGGAACGGTGCGCAAGCAGGCTACGTCCGCCACCTTGCAGCGAGCCTTACGACGCCCGGCCGCCGACCGATAGACTCCGTCAGGTGACCGAACGCGTGCTCGTCCTGCCCAGGTCCGCGGTGCCTGGAGGCACCGGATTCCACGGAATCCGCAAGGCCGATGCGGGCGCGCTGGACGCGCTCCGCACCGCCGTTCGAGACCACGGCCGGTACGAGGATCGGCCGGTCGCCGAGGAGGATCCCGACTCCAAGCAGCTCATCCCCTACGTGGTCGTGCGCGACGGCCCGCGGACCTTCCTCATGCAGCGGACGAACGCGGGTGGCGACGCGCGGCTGCACGGGAAGGCCAGCATCGGCGTCGGGGGGCACCTGAATCCGGTCGACCATGGCGAGGACGCCCTGATGGCCGGACTGCGGCGCGAGTGGGACGAAGAGCTGGAGGCGGATTGGGAGCCCGAGTTCCGGCTGGTCGGGTTGCTCAACGACGAGTCCAATCCCGTCGGCGCCGTGCACCTTGGCGTCGTCTTCGAGGTGGAGGCGGCCGGGCGCCGCGTGACGGTCCGTGAGCACGAGAAGCTCACCGGGGCATTCGCCACGCGCGACGAGCTCGCCGCCGCGTGGAATCGCCTGGAGACGTGGTCGCAGCTGGTTGGTGAGGCGTTCGGGCTGAATCGCCGCGACGAGTGAGCCGATCGGCACGGTCGGTGCCCGAGGAGGGGCCACCTATACTCGGACCATGGTGCGTCGTGCTCTCGCCGTCCTGAGCCTGGCGCTCGGCCTGATCGGCCTCGCCGCGCCCGTTGCCGCCCAGGATCACCAGGTCGCGCGCATCCAGCTGACCGGCGTGATCGACCAGGTCAACGCCGCCTACATCGAGGAAGCCCTGCGCGTCGCCGGCAGCGACGGCAGCGTCGCCGCCCTGATCGTGATCGACTCGCCCGGCGGCGAGCTGACGAGCATGCATCGCATGGTGAAGGCGATCCTCGCGTCCGAGGTGCCGGTGATCACCTGGGTGGCACCCGAGGGCGCGCGGGCCGCATCGGCGGCGGCGTTCGTCACGTTGGCCGGCGACGTGGCCGCCATGGCGCCGAGCACCACCATCGGCGCCGCGTCGGTCGTCGGCAGCGGCGGCGAGGATCTGCCCGAGACGCTGAGCGCGAAGGTGACCAACGACGAGGTGGCGCGCATCCGGGCGCTGGCCGAGGACCACGGACGCAACGCGGATTGGGCCGAATCGGCCGTGCGCGAGGCGGCATCCGTCAACGCCAGCCAGGCGGTCGCCATGGACCCGCCCGTGGTCGACGTGCTCGCCACCACCACCGATGAGCTGTTCGCCGCGATCGACAGCGGGGAGCGGGCGGACGGGTACGCGTTCCGGCACGACGGCGCACCGATCCCGACCCTGAGCGGCGCCACCTTCCGGGACCTGGACATGAACGCCGGCCAGCAGTTCCTGCACCTGCTCAGCGATCCGAACATCGCCTTCCTGCTGTTCACCATCGGCTTCTACGGCATCCTGGCCGAGCTGTTCCACCCCAACTTCTTCTCCGGGACGCTCGGCGCGATCGCCATCGTGGTGGCCCTGATCGGCTCGAATGCGCTGCCGCTCAACGTCGGTGGCCTGCTGCTGATCCTGATCGGCATCGGCCTGCTGGCCCTGGAGGCGGTGGTCGCCAGCTACGGTCTGCTGACGGTCGGTGGGATCGTGGCGCTGGTGCTGGGCGCGTTCGCGCTGTGGACCGGGGTCGAGCCCGGCCAGCTGGAGCTGGACGTCGGCGTCAGCCCCTGGATCATCGCCATCGTGGTGGCCGTGGGCGTGGTGTACGCGTGGGTCCTGGTCCGCGCCCTGATGTCGATGCGCCGCGGGGCGCTGGCCAACAAGCCGGTCGAGGCGCTGGTCGGCGCGCTCGCCACGGCCCAGACCACCATCGCCCCGAGGGGGATCGCCTATGCTGGCGGGGAGAGCTGGTCGGCGCGCACGCGCGACGGCGAGATCACGCCCGGGACGCCGCTCCGCGTGGTGGGCGTCGAGGGACTCGAGCTGATCGTGGAGCCGGCGCCGCCCGGCAGTGGGGGAGCAACGGAGGGATAGGGAGCACCATGGACAACCTCACCGGGCCGATCCTGATCGTCATCGGGGTCGCCATCGGCCTCTGGCTGCTGTTCAGCATCGTCCACATCGTCCGCGAGTACGAGCGGCTGGTCGTCTTCCTCTTCGGCCGCCTGCAGGGGGCCCGGGGCCCGGGCATCGTGCTCCTGATCCCGTTCGTCCAGCAGGCGGTGAAGGTGGACCTGCGCGAGCGCTTCCTGGAGGTGCCGCAGCAGACCTGCATCACCAAGGACAACGCGCCGATCAACATCGACTTCCTGGTCTACTCGAAGGTCTTCGACCCGGTCGAGACCGTGACGGCGGTGACCGACTTCACGGGCGCCTCGCAGGCCCTCGCGGCGACCACGCTGCGCGCCGTCATCGGCGACATCCCGCTCGACGACGTGCTGGCCAAGCGCGAGGAGATCAACAACATCCTGCGCGCCAAGCTGGACGAGGTGACCCATCGCTGGGGCGTGAAGATCACGACCGTCGAGATCCGCGAGATCGTGCCGCCGCGCGACATCCAGGACGCCATGAACCGGCAGATGAGCGCGGAGCGCAACCGGCGCGCGGTCATCACCGAGTCCGAGGGCACGCGCCAGGCGACGATCAACGTGGCTGAGGGCGACAAGCAGTCGAACATCCTCCGGGCGGAGGGCGACCGGCAGTCGCAGATCCTGCGGGCCGAGGGCTACGCCAACGCGCTGCAGACGATCTTCGGAGCGGCGCACGGCATCGACGAGAAGACGATGGCCCTCCAGTACCTCGAGGCGCTGAAGGCCCTGGCCGCCGGCGACAGCACCAAGTGGATCGTGCCGATGGAGCTCAGCGAGCTCACGCGGCCGGTCTCCTCGCTGATGCGCGGCGCCAACCTGGGTGACACGTCGTCCGGGGAGACGAGCCGGACCGAATGATCCGCGCCGTCGCCCGCGTCATCGGCCGCGCCATCGGCGTGGTCACGGGGCTGTACCTCGCGTACGTCGGGTATCGGGGATCGCGCTTCCTGATCGCGCCCGACGTGCGGCCCTTCGTGCCGGACTGGCCGAGCGCGCCGACCAGCCCGGCCGACCTGGGGCTGGCGTTCGAATCGGTGCGTTTCACGACCGACGACGGCGTGACGCTCTCGGGCTGGCTCATCCCGGCCGCGCGCGAGACGCGGACGGCCGTCATCGTGCTGCACGGCTTCGGCGGGCATCGGCTCCCGGAGCTGGCCGCCTTCGTCCCCTGGCTGCACGAGCAGCACAACGTCCTGCAGTTCGACTTCCGCGGGCACGGCGAGAGCGATCCCGGCTGGGTGACGCTGGGCGCGCACGAGCGACGGGACGTGGCTGCCGCGGTTCGCTTCCTGGAGAGCCGCGGCTTCGGCCCGGTGGCGCTCTTCGGCGTGAGCATGGGCGCGGCGACGGCCATCGTGTCCGCCCCGGACCTGCCGGTCGCCGCCGTCATCGCCGATGCGGCCTTCGCCGAGCTGCGCCACCCCATCGCGAACCGCATGCGCGAGATGGGCTACCCACTGCCGGAACTGGGATCGCGCGCGATCGTGGCCGGCGCCATGATTCGAACGCGGTCGCGCCTCGAGGATCCCATCAGCGCCGTGCGACGCATCGCGCCGCGGGCGCTCCTGGTCATCGCGCCGCGCGACGACGAGCTCATCAGCTGGGAGCAGAGCCGCCGGCTGTACGAGGCGGCGGGAGAGCCGAAGGAGCTGTGGGTCGTCCCCGGGGCGGGCCACGCCGAGGCCTACACCATGGCGTCGGAGGCGTATCGGTCGCGGGTGCTCGACTTCCTGGCCCGGACGATCGGGTCATCGGAGGAACCGGGCTCGCCCGTATAATTCCGGCCGACTCCGTCCACGCCCACCACGTCGCCCAGGGGATCTGCATGGCTGCCACGAAGGTCCTTGTCGTCGATGACGACCTGAACATCCAGCGCGTCCTGGTCTTCACGCTGAAGCAGGAGGGCTTCGAGGTTCACGTCGCCTCCGACGGCCAGGCCGGCGTGGAGATGGCCGCCTCGATCCAGCCCGACCTGATCCTGATGGACGTCGCGATGCCCCGGCTGGACGGGTACGCGGCGACGCAGCAGATCCGCGCCGCGGAGCAGGGTGGGCGGCGGGTGCCGATCATCATGCTCACCGCCGAGGCGGACGTCGAGCAGCGCGTCAAGGGCCTGCGCGCGGGTGCCGACGACGACATCGTCAAGCCCTTCCATCCGCTCGAGCTCATCGCGCGCATCAAGGCGCTCCTGGCCCGATCCGGCGGCGGTCAGCCCGCCAAGGCCGGGACGGAGCCGGCGACGCTCGGGCGCCTCTGCTGCTTCTACGGCGCCAAGGGCGGCGTCGGCACCACGACCATCGCCATCAACACGGCCATCGCCCTCGCCTCGCGCCTGAAGCGCCGGACGGCGCTCTTCGACGCGAACCTCCAGTTCGGCGACATGCGCGTCTTCATGGACCTCGGCCTCGACTCCTCGTCGGTGGTCAACGCCATCAGCGAGCCGGATCTCGACGCCGATCTGCTGAAGCGCCTGATGGTCCACCACGACGCCGGGATCGACCTCCTGCTGGCGCCGCCGAACCCGGAGCAGGCCGACATCGTGGTCGAGCGTCAGCGCCTGGACCCCAGCGCCCTCTCGAACATCCTGCGGCTGTTGCGACGCTCGTACGACTACACGCTGGTCGACATGGCCAAGACCATCGACGACTTCAACCTGCAGCTGTTCGACGAGGCGGACGTCATCTTCGTGGTCATGACGGCCGACCTGTCGTGTCTGAAGAACGTGCGGCTGGTGCTGGAGACGATGGACTCGCTCGGCTACGAGCGCGGCAAGGTGCAGCTGGTGCTGAACCGATCCAACGCGTACACCGGCATCAACGTGGACAACGCGGAATCCGCGCTCGGGCGCCGCATCGACTACCAGGTCATCAACGAGTACCGCGGCGCGATCGGGGCGCTCAACTCCGGAGCCCCCTTCATGCTGAGCCGCCCCGATGGCCCGCTGGGCCAGAGCGTCTCGAAGTTCGCCCGCGAGGTCGACTCGCTGCTCGCCGACGAGGTCGCCACCGCCGGGAAGGCCTGAGCGGACCGCGGGTCGACGCGCGTGCCGCGACCGAGTAAGCGGGCCCTAACCGGCTGGTAAGCGGCCGTCCCTACGCTGGCGGAGCCGGTCGCCGCTGGTAGTAGGGAGGCGAGCAGGCAGGCGGCCGGCACCTGCTCACCATCCTCGCCTCCCCGTCGAGGGAGCCGTGCTGGCCCACGTCCTGAGCGCATCCGTCGTCGGGGTGGACGGCACCCGCGTCGACGTCGAGGTCGACGTCGCCTTCGGTCTGCCGGGGCTGACCATCGTCGGCCTGGCGGGGAGCGCCGTGCTGGAGGCTCGCGAGCGCGTCCGCTCCGCCATCCGCAATTCCGATTTCGAGGTCCCGCCGCGTCGCATCACGGTCAACCTCGCCCCGGCCGACCTGCCCAAGGAGGGGACGGGCCACGACCTGGCGATCGCGGTCGGCATCCTCGCCGCGTCCGGTCAGCTCGACGGTGCGTGGCTGCCGGGTCGCGGGCTGATCGGCGAGCTCGCGCTCGACGGCGGGCTCCGGCCGATCCCGGGCGTCATGGCGCTGGTCGCCGCACTGCGCGACGCGGGCGTCACGGAGGTGCTCGTCCCGGCGGCGAACGCCGCGGAGGGTGCCGCCGTGGGCGGGGTGGCCGTCCACGCGGCGGATTCGCTGAGCGCCGTCGTGCGGCACCTCGCGTCGCGCGACCGCCTTCCGCTCGGGAGGCCGTCACGTGCCCGCCCGCGCCTCCGGGACGACGCGCCGGACCTGGCCTCCGTCGTCGGGCAGCGGGTTGCGCGGCGTGCGCTCGAGATCGCGGTCGCCGGTCGCCACAACCTTGCCCTCACCGGGCCGCCCGGCGTGGGCAAGACGCTCCTGGCGCGTGCGGCCGCCGGTCTCCTGCCCCCGCTGGCCGAGGACGAGGCCACGGAGGTGAGCCGCATCCACTCGGTCGCCGGCCTCACCGACCGCGGGACGCCGCTCGCGCTGGCGCGTCCGTTCCGGGCGCCGCATCACACCATCTCCACCCAGGCCCTCGTCGGCGGCGGGCCGCGGATCCGGCCCGGCGAGGCGTCGCTGGCCCATCGCGGCGCGCTGCTCCTGGACGAGACCCTCCAGTTCCGTGCCGATGCGCTGGACGCCCTGCGCGGACCGCTGGACTCCGGCGTGGTGGCGGTCGCGCGGGTCGACCGCGTCCTCGAGCTCCCCGCGCGGTTCATGCTGCTGGCCACCTTCAACCCGTGCCCGTGCGGCTGGTTCGACTCGTCCGGGCCCGCCTGCTCCTGCGAGGACGGGGCGCGACGCCGGTACCAGGCTCGCCTGTCGGGACCGATGCGCGACCGCATCGACCTCCTGGTGCCGATGCGCCCGCTCACCGCGGGCGCCGACGCGGAGTCGCCGCAGGCGGAGCCCTCGGCATTCGTCGCCCGCCGCGTGCGCCGTGCCTGGCAGGCACAGCGGCGCCGCCAGCGGGTCGTCAACGCCGAGCTGCCGATGCCCCTGCTCGACGCGCAGCACGGGTTCGACCGCGCCCTGCTCGATCACCTCGAGATGCGCGGCCGGCGGCTCGGGCTGTCCCTGCGCCGCGTGCACCGCGTGGCCCGCGTCGCTCGCACCATCGCCGATCTCGACGGAGCCCGCGCCGTCGACGCGCTGCACGTGGATGAGGCGATCCAGTACCGGCCAGGCGAGGCGCAGCCATGATCGGCGTGGGCGGCGGGGCGACAACCCCGGCCGCGACCGCCTCGCCCGGCCGGGTGACCGAGCGTGACGCCTGGATCGCGCTGTCGCAGGTCCCGGGCATCGGCCCGGCCGGGTTCGCCCGACTGCTGCGACGGCACGGCAGCGCCGTCGACGCATGGCGCCAGGGGCCGCCCCTACCCGACGACGGACGGCCGAGCGTGGCGCGCAAGGATTGGCCGCAGGACCCGCGCGCCGTGGCCCGTTCCATCGAGGAGCGCACGGCGGCGCTCGGCGGACGGGTGGTCACGGCCGTCGAGGAGGCGTATCCCCCGGCGCTGCTCACGCTCGATCCGCGACCGCCCACGCTGTACGTGATCGGAGATCGCGCGGCCTTCGAGACGCCGGCGGTGGCCATCGTGGGCACGCGCCGCGCATCGGGCTACGGCCTGGCCGTCACCGCCGAGATCGCGGACGAGCTCGCGAGGTTCGGGACCGTGGTCGTGTCAGGGCTCGCGCTCGGTATCGACGGCGCGGCGCATCGGGCCAGCCTGGCCGCCGGAGGTCGGGGAATCGCCGTCCTCCCGTCGCCGCTGGACCGCATCTATCCGCCGCGCCACCGGCCGCTGGCCCGCGAGCTGGTTCGGGGTGGCGGGGCGCTCGTCACCGAGCTGCCGCCCGGCGCGGCCGTCGGACGTCCGGACTTCGCCCGTCGCAACCGGCTCATCGCGGGCCTGGCGCTGGCGGTCGTCGTGGTCGAGGCGCCGGATCGGTCGGGCGCGCTCCTCACCGCGGCCGCCGCCTCCGCCATCGGTCGGGAGCTGTACGCCGTACCGGGGCCCATCGACGCCATGGCGTCGCGCGGCTGCAACCGCCTGATCGCCGATCACCAGGCGGAGATCGTCACCTCCGCGGTGGCCCTGCTCCAGCAGATCGGCCTCTCTCGCGGCATGGCTCCGCCGGTCGTGGCCACCCTCTCGGAGGTCGAGGGACAGGTGTTGCGACGCCTCCTCGATCGCAGCGGATCGCTCGAGGAGCTGGTCGATCGGACCTCGCATCCGCCGGCTGCGGTGGCCAGCGCCCTGACCCTGCTCGAGTCGCGTGGACTCGTCAGCTCGTTCGGCGGAGCGACCTTCCACCCGACCCTCGCCGCCCGTCGGCTGGCGAGAGTCGTATGACAATCGTCCTACTGATGGGCTATGCTGCCGCCGCCACTCGCCGTCCGCGTGCCCACGAAGGACGGCCCCGTTTCCCATGGAGTTTGTCTATTGCGTCCGATCCGAACCGTGAGAACGGCGGTCCCCCAGCCGTTCGAGTCGCTCGGCAGACTGCTGAGCAGCCATCGAGCTGTCATCCGCGTTTCCCTGGCAGCACTGTCGTTCGTCATCCTCGCCGCGTTCAGCCAGCAGGCCACCATCCAGGCCGGCCCCGAACCGGCGCCCCTCACGCCCGAGTCGCTCCTTCCACAGAGCATCGGACGCGGCGTCAGCACCGACGCCTCCATCACCGTCCCCTTCGACGCGGCGATGGACCGTGCCTCCGTCGAGGCCAGCCTGCAGCTCCTGCCGGAGCAGAAGGTGGAGCTGAGCTGGAACGACGCCGGCACCCAGCTCACCATCGCCCCGGAGCGCCGCTGGCGCACCGACGAGCGCTACCTGGTGGTCGTCGGCCGCACCGCGTCGACGGCCAAGGGCAGCACCCTCGAGCATCCGGAGCGCTACGCGTTCACGACCCAGTCGGCTCCGGCGATCACCGCCTTCGAGCTCAACCTGTCCAGCGGCGACCTGCCGGCTGCCGATGCCACCACGGAGGCGGCGACCCTCAGCAGCCGAAGCACCGACCCGACCGCGGTGCGCCCGCCGAGCGAGACCGCCACGGACGTCAGCGCGACCACCTCGGTCACCATCGGATTCAGCGCGGCCATGGACGAGGCGGACGTCGAGTCGCGCTTCGCGATCGCGCCTGACGTCGCCGGAGACCTCACGTGGGACGAAGGCGACCTCGTCTTCACGCCGTCGGAGCGGCTCGTGCCGGGCGCGCGCTACACCATCAGCGTCAACGGCGCCCACGACCGTCTCGGCAATCCGCTCGGCGGCGAGCTGAACTTCAGCTTCATCGTCCAGCCCGGTGCGCAGCTGATCACCACCAAGCCGAAGCTCAACGCCAGCGACGTCGAGCCGGCGACCGTCGAGATGTGGTTCAGCCAGCCGATGGACGTGGACGCGACCAACGCCGCGTTCACCGTGGTCGACACCACCACCGGCGCGCCGGTCGGGGGTCACCTCGTCTGGAACGAGGCCGGCACCCAGGTGATCTACACGCCGGACCGCCCCCTCGCGGGTGGCCGGACGTTCGACGTCACCGTCGGCGATGGGGGCCTGGACGCCGCCGGAAACCCCGTGACCGCCTCCTGGTCGTTCACCACGAAGGCCGCTCCGGTCGCCACCGCGCAGCGTTCCTCGACCGCGGCGTCGACGCGCTCGGGGGCGGCACCCGCGCCGGCCCCGGCCATCGGTCCGGTGCCGCCCGCCAGCAGCCTGGTCGGGTACGCGCTGAACCAGATCAACGCCGCCCGCGCCGCGTACGGCTTCGCCCCGCTCGCCCTGGATGGCGGCATCACCGCGGTGGCCACGGCCCACGCGTGGGACCAGCTGAACAACGGCTACTACAGCCATACCTCGCTGAACGGCGCGACGCTCTACAACCGCCTGGCGGCGGGTGGCGTGGCGTTCAGCTCGGCGAGCGAGAACCAGTGCCACTACTACGGCATGAGTGCGCAGGCCACCCTCGATTGGTGCCACAGCGCCTTCATGTCGGAGCCGTACCCGGGCTACTGGAACCACATCGCCAACGTCCTGAACCCGAAGTGGACGAGGGTCGGGGTCGGCATCGCCGACAACGGGTCCCACGTGATCATCACCTGGGACTTCACGAACTGAGCGATGACGACGGCGCGCTGAGCGCGTCGCCACCGGGCCCGTCCACCGCGTCTGCACCGGCCCCCATGCGCCTCGCCGCCTCCGGCGGAGGGGCGCGGGGCCGGTGCTACACTCTCCGACCGATGCCGCGCACGATGAACGCCGCCGGCGACCTCGCGCTCGTCGAGGCGCTCGCCGTGGGCATGACGACACCGATCCGGGCTGGTCGCTGATGGCCAGGCCGCTGGTCATCGTCGAGTCGCCGGCCAAGGCGCGAACGCTGGCGCGGCTCCTCGGCGACGACTACCGCGTCGAGGCGAGCGTCGGGCACGTCCGCGACCTGCCGCAGAACGCCAGCGAGATCCCGGCCGAGATCCGCGACAAGCCGTGGGCCAGCATCGGCGTCGACGTCGAGCACGGCTTCCGACCGTACTGGGTCATCTCGCGCGACAAGTCCGGCCGCATCCGCGAGCTGCGGGCCGCGATGAAGGACGTCGAGGAGGTCCTCCTGGCGACCGACCCCGACCGCGAGGGCGAGTCGATCAGCTGGCACCTGCGCGAGGTGCTCGCCCCGAAGGTGCCCGTGCGGCGGATCGAGTTCCACGAGATCACGGCGGAGGCCGTGCGCCGCGCCATCGAGAACGCGCGGGACATCGATCTGCGGCTGGTCGACGCGCAGGAGTCGCGGCGCATCGTCGATCGGCTGTACGGCTACATGGTCTCGCCGGTCCTGTGGAAGAAGGTGCAGACCGGCCTCAGCGCCGGCCGCGTGCAGAGCGTGGCGGTCCGGCTCATCGTTGAGCGCGAGGAGGCGCGTCGCGCCTTCCATTCCAGCGCGTACTGGGGGCTCGAGGCGAGGATCGGCGCCGAGTCCGGCGCATTCACCGCCACGCTGCATCGCGTTGGCGACCGGCGTGTGGCCACCGGCCGCGACTTCGACGCGACCACCGGTGAGCTGCGCGAGCGATCGGTCCTGCGGCTCGACGAGGAGACCGCCGGGTCCCTCCGCGACGACCTTGGCGGTCGCCTGCCATGGACGGTGACGGCGGTCGAGGAGCGTCCGGTCACCCAGTCGCCGGCGCCGCCCTTCACCACCTCCACCCTTCAGCAGGAGGCGAACCGCAAGCTGGGATTCAGCGCCGACCGCACCATGAACGCGGCCCAGCGCCTCTTCCAGGAGGGGATCATCTCGTATCACCGGACCGACTCGGTCTCGCTCAGCGAGCGGGCGCTGGGGGAGGCGGCCAGCGCCATCCGGTCGCTCTACGGCGACGAGATCTACCGCGGGCCGCGCCAGTACCGCACCCGGGTCAAGAACGCACAGGAGGCCCACGAGGCCATCCGGCCCACCGAGTTCGGCCGCACGCCGCAGCGGTTCGGGCAGCGGCTGGGCAGCGACGAGGCGCGGCTGTACGAGCTGATCTGGAAGCGGGCGGTCGCCTCGCAGATGGCCGATGCTCGCCTGCTGCGCACCAACGTCGAGATCACGGCGACCGGAGCTGACGGACCGGCGGTGTTCGGCGCATCGGGGAAGACGGTGCAGTTCCCGGGCTTCCTGCGTGCCTACGTCGAGGGATCGGACGACCCGGCGGCCGAGCTCGGCGACCAGGAGACCGTCCTGCCGCGGCTCGCCGTCGGTGACACGATCGGCGGCAATGGACCGCTGACGCTCGACGCCCTCGATGCCCGCGCCCACGAAACGACACCGCCGCCGCGCTACACCGATGCGTCGCTGGTCAAGCGCCTGGAGGACGACGGCATCGGCCGCCCGTCGACGTACGCCTCCATCATCTCGACCATCGAGCGGCGCGGCTACGTGTTCCGCCAGGGCAAGGCGCTGGTGCCGACCTTCACGGCCTTCGCCGTGGTCGACCTGCTGAAGCAGCACTTCGCGGCCCTCATCGAGCTCGGATTCACCGGCCAGATCGAGGAGAACCTCGACGAGATCAGCAAGGGCGAGCTGGGCCGGGACGAATTCCTCGCCGAGTTCTACGAGGGCGACCCCGCGCACGACTGGCCCGGGTTACGGCCGCTGGTCGAGAACGAGACGCAGATCGAGTACCCGGTCGTGCACCTCGGCCAGCACCCGGACAACGCCGCGCCGGTCGTGGTGCGCATCGGACGATTCGGGCCGTACGTGCAGGTCGGCGAAGGCGACGATGCGGTCAAGGCCTCCGTTCCCGACGACGTGGCGCCCGGCGACTTCACGCTCGCCGACGCGATCGCGCTGGTCGAATCGCGCGCCCGGGGCCCGTCCTCGCTCGGCACCGATTCCGCCAGCGGCCTGCCGGTGTACGTCATGAGTGGCCGGTTCGGCCCGTACGTGCAGCTCGGCGAGACCCCGGAGAAGGGCGCCGGCGAGAAGCCGCGCCGCGCCTCCCTGACCGCCGCCGACGACCCGGAGCGGCTGACGCTGGAGCGCGCCCTCGAGCTGCTCTCGCTGCCGCGGGTCGTCGGTCGCGACCCGGAGTCGGGGGAGGAGGTCGTCGCCAACTTCGGGCGCTTCGGGCCGTACGTCAAGCGCGGCTCCGAGTTCCGGTCGCTGGCCTCCGACGACGAGGTGTTCAGCGTCGGCATCGAGCAGGCGCTCGAGCTGCTGCGCCAGGAGAAGCCATCGCGGCGCGGGGCCAGCCGCAAGGTCCTGCGCGAGCTCGGCGCCCACCCGGCGTCCGGTGCTGCCGTCCGCCTGCTGGAAGGTCGGTACGGTCCGTACGTGACCGATGGCGTGACCAACGCCTCGCTGCCCAAGGACGCGAACGCCGAGGCCGTGACCCTGGACGATGCCGTCGCGCTGCTGAAGGCGCGCGAGGGCCAGCCGTCCCGGGGCCGTGGACGCCGAACGGGTGCGCCGCGCGGTGGCACGCGCCGAGCCCCGGCCAGACGGCCGCGTGGCTGATCACCGCGCTGGTGTGGACGACGCGCCTCCCGCGGTGAGTCCGGCGACCATCGCCACGCTGCCGGCCCCGGCGGCCGATGCGCTCGAGCAGCTGCTCACCGGCCTGCGCGTGCGCAACGCATCGGCCGGGACGATCCGGGAGTACCGGCGCCACGCCGGCGAGTTCCTCGCCTTCCTGGCCCAACGCGGCGTGGACTGGCGCACCCCCGATCGAGCGGCCATCCGTGCCTACCTCGCCACGCTGGCGGACCGAGGCCTGGCCCCGAGCTCGGTCGCCGGCCGCCTGGCCGCGGTGCGTGCGCTCTACCGCCACGCGCTCCGAAACGGGCGGATCGATGCCGATCCCCTCGTCGGCGTGCGCGCGCCCCGACGCCCGGCGCGGCTGCCCCGGGTCCTCTCGGTCGACGAGGCCGCGACGCTGGTGACCGCTCCGCGGCGCGGCGGTGGACCGGACGAGGCGCTCGTCCTGCGCGACGCCGCGCTGCTCGAGCTGCTCTACGCCACCGGCATGCGCATCAGCGAGCTCGCCGGTCTGTCGATGGACCGGCTGGACGTCGAGCGTCGCCGGCTGCGGGCCTTCGGCAAGGGGAGCAAGGAACGTGACCTGGTCTTCGGCGCGCCCGCTGCCGCGGCCCTGCGAGCGTACCTTGCCCAGGGCCGTCCACTGCTGGCCGCGCGATCGATCGCGTCGCCGGCGGTGTTCCTGAATGCGCGCGGTGGGCCGCTCAGCGTCCGTGGCGCCCGGCTCGTGATCGAGCGCTGGGTGGGCGCGTCCGGCATGCCGAGTCGCACCAGCCCGCATACGTTGCGGCACTCCTTCGCCACCCACATGCTGGAGGGCGGCGCGGACCTGCGCGTCGTGCAGGAGCTGCTCGGCCACGCGAACCTGCAGACGACGCAGATCTACACCCACCTCTCCGACGCGGCCCTGCGCAGCGCCTACCGCGAGGCGCACCCCCGCGCCGGGCGCACGCGCGACGCTCGGGCCGGCCGGTGAGCGAACCGACGCCGCTACCCCCCGGACTGGAGTCGCCGCAACCCGAGCCGTCGGCGACCCGCCGTCCGACCGTCGGCGGCGTGCCCGGTGGCACCGGTCGCGTCCTCGTCACCGCGAGCCTGATCCTGACCGTCGCGGCGCTGGCCAGCCGCCTGCTCGGCTGGATCCGGCTGGTCGTCATCGGCTCGCAGTTCGGGGCCAGCCGCGAGGTCGACGCCTACTTCGCGGCCTTCCGAATCCCCGATGCCATCTTCCAGCTGGTGGTGGCCGGGGCGCTGAGCGCGGCGCTGATCCCGGTGTTCCAGAGCTACCGGGCGCGCGGGCAGGACGCCGAGGCATGGGAGCTGGCGAGCAGCGTCATCAACCTGGTCCTCATCGGCCTCGCCGGCCTGAGCCTGCTGATGGTCATCTTCGCGCCCGTCTTCGTGCCGATCGTCGCGCCCGGCTTCGACGCGCCGACCACGGAGCTGACGATCCG
Organism: Candidatus Limnocylindria bacterium; assembly: GCA_035700865.1. Lineage (GTDB taxonomy): Bacteria > Chloroflexota > Limnocylindria > QHBO01 > QHBO01 > JACDBZ01. The sequence goes on from DASSOH010000018.1 coordinate 14,181, forward strand.
CATGACGCGCGTGATGCTGCTCAGCCCGGTGCTGATCGGCATGGGCGCGGTGGTGACGGGGATCCTGAACAGCTACCAGCAGTTCACGGTGCCGGCCATCGCGCCGCTGCTCTACAACATCGCGATCATCCTGGCCGCCATCGTCCTGGCGCCGATCATGGGCGTCGAGGGCCTCGCCGTCGGCGTGGCGGTCGGCTCCCTGGCGCACCTGGTGGTGCAGCTTCCGAACCTGGCGCGCGTCGGGCAGCGTTACGACCTGACCGTCAGCCTGCGCCACCCCGGCGTGCGGCGCGTCGCCTGGCTCATGGGGCCGCGCACCCTCGGGCTCGCCGCGGGACAGCTCAACTTCCTGGTCAGCACCGTGCTGGCGTCGGGTCTGCCCGAGGGCAGCCTGACGGCCTACAACTACGCCTTCCAGCTGTCGCAGCTGCCCGTCGGCGTGGTCGGCGTCAGCATCGCCGTGGCGCTGTTCCCGACGATGAGCCAGGACGCCGCGCTGGGACGCATCGGCGAGATCCGGCGACAGGTGGCGAACGCCATCCGCGTCCTGGTCTTCGTGGCGGCACCCCTGACCGCCATCATGGTCGTCCTGCGTGGACCGCTCACGTCCGTCTTCTACCAGTACGGGCTCTTCGGCCAGAGCGCGACGGATCGCACCGCCTCGACGCTGCTCTTCTTCTCGCTGGGCCTGGTCGGCCACATCGTGGTCCACGTCCTGACCCGCGCCTTCTACGCCATGCAGGACACGAGGACGCCGGTGCTGTGGGCGATCGTGGCGGTGGCGATCAACGTGCCGCTGATGGCGGCCCTGGTTGGCCCGATGGGCGTCGAGGGCCTGGCCCTGGCGCTGTCGATCAGCGCCGTGCTGGAGGTGATCGGGCTGCTGTGGAGCCTCCATCGGCGCATCGAGTCGGTTGAGGCGGCGACCATCGGACGGTCGCTCGCCCGCGCCTTCGTCGCCGCGGCCGCCGCGGCCCTGCTCATGTTCGGCGGCCTCACCCTGGTGGAGGGATCGCTGGCCGGCTGGCTCGAGAACCCGGTGGGTCGGCTGCTGGCACTCGTCGTGCTCAGCTCGGCCGGTATCGCCATCTTCCTCATCGTCGCGGCCGCGCTCCGCGCGCCCGAGCTCGACCAGCTGCGCTCGCTGCTGCGGCGTCGAACCCGGAGGCGCGCGTGATCGACTTCCGTCCGGCAACCGATGCCGACGCCCCCGCCTGGCAGGCCGTCCTCGAGGCGACGACCTCGGGCGACTTCCTGCACGACTGGGCGTGGGCCGACGTCGCGGCCTTCGACGGCCAGCCGCAGCGCCGGTACGTGATCGAACAGGACGGCCGGCTCGTCGGCCTGGCGGCGGCGCAGGAGCGTCCGCTGCTGGCGGGGCGGACGTTCTGGTACGTCCCGCACGGGCCGGTCCTGGACTACGACCACCCCGAAGCGGCCGCCCGGCTCCGCGCGATGCTGCTGGGGCTGCGCGGCGCGGCCCGGCACCACCGGGCCGTGGCGGTGAAGGTCGAGCCGCGCCTCGCGACCGGGGAGGCGGGGGTCGCGCTCTTCGGACGCCTGGAGGGCCGCAGCCTGCGCCGGACCGACGAGAAGCTGCAGGTCGGCCAGACGCGGCTGGTGACGCTGGCCGATGACGATGCGCTGATCGCTGCCTTCGACAAGGACACCCGGTATGGGGTGCGACGCGCCGAGCGGGAAGGCGTGACCGTCGACACGGTCCTGGACGCCACCGACACGGCGGCCGTCGACGCCCTGCACGATCTCGTCGGCGAGACGCAGCGCCGCGCCGGCTTTCCGATGCCGCCGTTGGAGCGCTACCGGCTCGCCTGGCGAGTCCTGGCCGGCGCCGGCCGCGCCGCCATCCTCGAGGCCCGGCGCGAGGGCCGGCTGCTTGCCTCGGGTCTGGTGGTCGTCGAGGGCGACCGCTCCTTCTACCTGTTCAGCGGATCGCGTCGCGAGGAGCCCGGCGAACCGAAGCGGTACGCCAGCTACGCCCTGCAGTGGGAGATGATGCGCTACGCCCGCGGCCGCGGAGTGCGCGTCCACGACCTGTGGGGGGTGGCCCCGCCGGACGCCGGTCCCGAGCACCCGTGGCACGGGGTGGGGCTGTTCAAGAAGGGCTTCGGCGGCCGCGAGGTCGTGTGGGCCGGGTCATGGGACGTGGTCGCCGACCCGACGCTGTACCGGCTGCGCGCCGTGCTGGGCATCGCCCGCGGCTGGCTGCGACGGGTGCGCCCGTGACGGCCGACCCGGGCCCACGCGAGATGGGCCTCGGCGCGCTGACCGACGTCCTGGCCCCCGAGCGCGTCATCGGCATCCCGGTCGGGAGGGTGACGGGGCTCGCCTACGACTCCCGGCGCGTGACACCGGGGACGGTGTTCTTCGCGGTCCCCGGCGTGCACGTCGACGGGCACGACTACGTGGTGGCGGCAGCCCGGTCGGGGGCCATCGGCGCGGTCGTCGAGCACCAGGTCGACGGCGTCGAGATCCCCCAGCTCGTCGTCGATCGCAGCCGGCGGGCCCTGGCCGACGCCGCCGATGCCTGGTACGGGCGGCCGTCGGAGCGTCTCGAGGTCATCGGTATCACCGGCACCGACGGCAAGACCACGACGGCCTTCCTGGCGGCCGAGCTGCTCCGAGCGGGCGGTCGCCGTCCGGGCCTGCTCGGGACCGTCGCGGTGGACGTCGGAGACGAGCGGCGCGCCAACGACCAGCGCACCACCACGCCCGAGGCCCTGGAGCTGCAGGCGCTGCTGGCCGAGATGGTCGCCGCGGGCAACGACGGCGTGGTGATGGAGGCAACCTCGCACGGGCTGGCGCTGGAGCGGACGCGCAACTGCCGCTTCGACGTGGGGGTCGTCACCACCGTCACCAGCGAGCACCTCGAGTTCCACGGCACGCTGGAGGCGTACCGCGCCGCCAAGGCCCGCCTGGTCGAGGAGGCGCCGCTCGCCATCCTCAACGCCGATGACGGGACCTTCGCCTACTACCGCGAGCGATCCCGCGACCGCGTGCTGACCTACGCCATCGACGCCGATGCCGATCTGCGCGCCACCGAGCTGCGCTCGGACGCCGCCGGGAGCCGCTTCCGCCTCCTCGCGCCCGGATGGAGCGGCGAGGTCCACCTTCCGATGCCGGGGCGCTTCAACGTGAGCAACGCGCTGGCCGCCCTGGCGGTAGCGCACGCGGAGGGGGTCCCGCTCGACACGGCCGCCGCAGCGCTCGAGCGCACCGCCGGCGTGCCCGGCCGGATGGAGCGCGTCGACGCGGGCCAGCCGTTCGCGGTGGTGGTCGACTACGCGCACACGGCTGACTCGCTGGCCAAGGTGCTGCGCATGCTGCGACCGGTGACCACCGGCCGGCTGGCCGTCGTCTTCGGGTCGGCGGGGGAGCGGGACCCGACGAAGCGCGAGCCGATGGGGCGGGTCGCGGCCGAGCTCGCCGACCTGGTGGTCGTGACCGACGAGGACCCGCGCCTGGAGGACCCGCGCGTCATCAACGAGCAGATCGCCGCCGGCGCGCGCACGGCCGGTGCCCGGGACGGGGAGCGGCTGTGGGTCATCGACGACCGGCGCGCGGCGATCGCCCACGCCGTGGCGATGGCGCGACCCGGCGACGTCGTGCTGCTGGCCGGCAAGGGACACGAGGGCAGCATCATCTACGGCACCGAGAAGCGGCCATGGGACGACCGGCGCGTGGCACGCGAGACGCTTGCCGGCGCAGGATGGGAGACATCATGAGCGGCTCGGACCTGCGCGCATTCCGCGTCACCGACCCGGCCCGATGGAACGCCTTCGTCGAGTCGGCGCCGTACCACGCCTTCCCGCAGCTCTGGGAGTGGGGCGAGGTGCGCGCCATGGGCGGCTGGCGCCCGGTCCGGATCGCCATCGGGCCCTCGGCGGACGAACCCGTCGCCGGCATGCAGCTGCTGCTGCGGCCGGTGCCGCTGGTGAACTGGCACCTGGCCTACGCCCCGCGCGGTCCCATCGGCCGGCTGGACGATGCCGAGACGCGGGTGGCGCTGGTCAAGGCGCTGCGGACGCTGGGTCGCGAGGAGAAGATCGCCACCGTCCGTGTCGATCCCGAAGCCACACCGGCGACTCCGTACGGGCGTGCGCTCCTCTCGGTCCCGTGGCGTGCCGCCCCCAAGGTGCAGCCGCCGACCACCCGCGTGGTCGACCTGACCGTGGGCGAGGAGTCCCTGCGCGCCAACCTGAAGCGCAAGCACCGCCAGTACGTCAACAAGGCGGAGCGTGCCGGCGTCACGATCGAGCGGTTCGACGGTGCGACGCCGCCGGACGTCATCGGTCCGGCGCTGGCCGAGTTCAATCGGATCTACCAGCTGACGGCGGAGCGCGCGGGCTTCGTGGCGCGCCAGCCGTTCTACTACGAGCGCGTCTGGTCCATCTTCGCGCCGACCGGCCGCGTCCGCCTCTCGTTCGCGGTCCTCGATGGCCACCGCGTCGCGACGCTCTTCCACTTCACCTGCGGCGAGCGGGTCGTCGAGTCCTACGGCGGCATGACCGATGCGGGCGCCGACGCCCGCGCCAACTACCTGCTCAAGTGGACGGCCATGGCCGACTTCGCCGCCGACGGCTTCGCCATCTACGACATGTGGGGCCTGGCCACCGGGGGAATCCGGCAGTTCAAGGAGGGATTCGGCGGCGCGGAGGTCGAGTACGTGGGGGCGCGTGACCTGGGGCTCCGGGCGCCGGTCGACGCCGCGCTGCGGATCGCCATCCCGGCCTACGGCCTGGCCCAGCGCGCGCGGCTGAAGCTCCTCGGCCGTGACCGTGGCGCCGCCGAGCCACCCGAGGTCACCTGACCGATGCCCGACGACGACCTGCTGCACCCCGTGGTGCGCGACGCCCTGCGCGAGCTGGGGATCGAGCACGAGGTCCTGGCGTGCGACCCGGCGCTGGCCGATACCGCGGCCTTCGTCCAGGCCTACGGCATTCCGGCGGAGCGCAGCGCCAACACGATCGTGGTCGCCTCGAAGGGGGCGGAGCCGCGCCTCGTCGCGTGCGTGCTGCTCGCCACCACCTCGCTCGACGTCAACAACGTCGTGCGTCGCGAGATGGGCGTGCGCAAGGCATCCTTCGCGGGCGCGGAGCCGGTGCGCGAGCTGACCGGCATGGAGATCGGCGGGGTCACGCCATTCGGGCTGCCGGCCGAGATGCCGGTCCTGGTCGACGCGCGGGTCATGGCGCCCGACTGGATCGTGCTGGGCGGCGGCAACCGATCCTCGAAGCTGCGCCTGGCGCCGGACGCGCTGCGCAGGCTGCCGTCCCTGCGCGTGGTCGACGGCCTCGCCGTCCAGCGCTGAGCGCACCCGCCCGCGGGCCGCGGCCGGAACGGCGGCGCGGCGCACATCGTTAGCATGGCGAAGTGATTCGGTTCCGTTCGCTCGCCGGCCTGGCACGCGGCTTCGCGGCGCTCGAGAGCCACAACTTCCGCCTCTACTGGTTCGGCCAGGGCATCAGCCGCATCGGCACCTGGATGCAGCAGATCAGCCTGCCCTGGCTCGTCCTGGAGCTGGGCGGCTCGCCGATCCAGCTCGGCATCGTCGCGGCGCTGGAGTTCGTGCCGTCCCTCGTGCTGGCGCCTTTCGGTGGCGTCTTCGTGGATCGGCTGGACAAGCGGCGCACGCTCCTGGTCACGCAGTCGCTCGCCACGGTCCAGGTCATCGTGCTGCTGGCGCTGACCCTCGCCGGCGCGATCACCATCCCGCTGATCATGGCCCTGAGCCTGGCGCTCGGCGTGGTCAACGCGCTCGACATGCCCGTCCGGCAGGCCCTGGCCGCGGACGTCGTCGCGCGGCCCCTGCTCCCCAACGCCATCGCGCTCAACTCGATGGCCTTCAACGGCGCACGCGTCATCGGCCCCGCGCTCGGCGGCCTGATCATCGCCCTGGGCGTGAACCTCTTCGGCTCCACGACCGGTGGCATCGCCTTCAACTTCGCGGTCAACGCGATCAGCTACCTGGCGGTCCTGTTCAGCATCTGGCGCATGGACCCCGCCCAGATCCGCCGCGTGCCGCGCGAGGCGCAGCCGGCGCGGATGCTCGACAGCCTGCGCGAGGGCGTGGCGTTCGCCTGGCGTTCACCGACCATCCTGTGGGCTCTCGTGCTGCTGGGCCTCGTCGCCACGTTCGGGCTCAACTTCCGGATCCTGCTGCCGCTGTTCGCGCAGGACGTGCTGGGCCTGGATGCCGATGGCTACGGGTTCCTCTACGCGGCGACGGGGTTCGGCTCCTTGATCGGCGCGGTCTCCCTGGCGTACATGCGCCAGCGGCGCGCGCTGGCGCTGATGCTGGGCGGTGGGCTGCTCTTCGGCCTCCTGGTGGTCGGGATCTCGCAGGTCACGACGCTCGGGCTGGCCGTCCCGCTGGCGATCGGCGCCGGCCTCACCTCGATGCTGATGATCAACACGGTCAATGCCACCGTGCAGGCGAACGTCACCGATGCGGTCCGCGGACGCGTCATGGCCCTGTACGTCACCGTCTTCGCCGGCACGTCGCCGATCGGCGGCATCTTCGCCGGTGCGGTGGCGGAGCGGTGGGACTCGCCGACGGCGTTCCTGCTCGGCGGCCTCATCTCCATCGCCGCCGTCGGGCTGGTCGCGTGGCGCTGGCACGTGGCGTCGAGCCGGGGCCAGTTGGGCGTGACGCGCATCGGCGAGTCGTTGGAGGGCGACGAGCGTCCATCGGACCGTACCGTGACGGGCTGACCGGAGACGGATTCGACCCGGCGCGGTCAACGGATCCGCCGTTCACGCGTGCTAGCATCTCGATCCCATGGCTCAGCTGGCGCGCTTCTCCCCGGCGGCCGTCGTGCATCGCATCACGCGCGGCGGCGAGGTGGCGGGCGCCTCCGAGCCGACGATCGACGGCATCATCGCGGAGGCCAGCAAGCACCGGCCGAACCTCGACGCGCAGCTGATCCGCCGCGCCTACGAGACCGCCGTCACCGCCCACGAGAGCCAGGAGCGCAGCTCCGGCGAGGCCTACGTCAGCCACCCGGTGGCGGTGACGTACTACCTCGCGACGCTGCAGATGGACGCGGAGACGCTGGCGGCGGCCCTCCTCCACGACGTCCCCGAGGACACCGACTACACGCTGGCCGAGATCGAGAAGCGGTTCGGACGCACCGTCGCGCGGCTGGTCGACGGGGTCACCAAGTTGAGCAAGTTCGGCAGCGCGCGGACGATGGAGGAGCAGCAGGCCGAGAACATCCGGAAGATGTTCATGGCCATGGCCGAGGACGTCCGGGTCGTCATCATCAAGCTCGCCGACCGGCTCCACAACATGCGGACGCTGCAGTTCCTGCCCGAGGAGAAGCAGGCACGCATCGCGCGCCAGACGATGGAGATCTACGCGCCGCTGGCGCATCGGCTGGGCATGTGGCAGATCAAGTGGGAGCTCGAGGACCTCGCCTTCAAGTACCTCGAGCCGGAGAAGTACCGCAAGCTGGTCGAGATGCTCGCGGATCGCCGGCGCGCCCGCGAGAGCTTCGTCAACAAGAGCATCGGCATCCTGCGCAAGGAGCTCGAGAAGGTCCACATCAAGGCCGAGATCTCCGGCCGGCCGAAGCACCTGTACTCGATCGCCCGCAAGATGGAGCGCAAGGGCGCCGAGTTCACCGAGATCTACGACCTCAACGCCATCCGCGTGCTCGTCGACGACGTGAAGGACTGCTACGCCGCGCTGGGGGTGGTGCACTCGCTGTGGCGGCCGGTGCCCGGGCAGTTCGACGACTACATCGCCATGCCGAAGGCGAACATGTACCAGTCGCTGCACACCGCGGTCATCGGGCCCGAGGCGAAGCCGCTCGAGGTCCAGATCCGGACCTACCGCATGCACGAGGTGGCGGAGGCGGGCATCGCCGCGCACTGGCGCTACAAGGAGGGGAGCCGCGGCGACCGGCGCTACGACGAGAAGCTGGCCTGGGTCCGGCAGCTGATGGACTGGCAGCGCGAGGTCAGCGACCCGACCGAGTTCGTCGAGGGCCTGAAGCTCGACCTGTTCCAGGACCAGGTCTTCGTCTTCACCCCCAAGGGCGACGTCAAGGACCTGCCGCGCGACGCCACGCCGCTCGACTTCGCGTACCGCATCCACACCGATGTCGGCCACCGCACCATCGGCGCGAAGGTCAACAACCGCCTGGTCCCGCTCGACTACCGGCTGCGCAACGGCGACATCGTCGAGATCGTGACGACCAAGGCGGCCCACGGCCCGAGCCGCGACTGGCTGAACATCGTGCGCACGTCGCACGCCCGCGAGAAGATC
>DASSOH010000019.1:0-2420 GCA_035700865.1 Candidatus Limnocylindria bacterium
GCGCCGACGTACACGCCGGGGACGACCTGGGTATCGGTCAGGCCGTCGACAGCTGCGATGAGGCCGAAGACGACCAGCAATCCGCCGATCGTGTACAGCGCCAGCGGCGATCGCTCGCGTGGCCTGCGGACACCGGCCGCGCGGACGGGAAGTGGCTCCGTGGCACCTGCGGGAGCCACGGCACCTGCGGGAGCCACGGCTCCGGCCGCAGTCTGAGCGGCGGATGCCCGGGTGCTGTTCCGGCGCATGAACATGATCCCGCCGAGGATGACGATGAGCGCCAGCACGAAGCGCGGGTCGAGGAAGAACGGGTAGTACCCGTACGGATAGGCCTGCAGCTGAATGAAGAAGATCGCGGCGACGACGCCGAGCGCGAGCCAGCCCATGCGGCTCATCGAGGCGCCGCGCAGGCCGACCCGGCTCAACACCGCCTCGAGGACCGATTCGTCGCTCCCCTCGACCGGGACCAGGAGCCACACCGCGAGGTAGATGAAGAGCCCCGCGGCACCGAAGATCATCAGCCCCACGAACGCGGCGCGAACGAGGAGCGGGTCGACGTTGAGGTAGTCGGCGATTCCACCCGCGACGCCGCCGATGACCCGGTCGGTGGACCGGCGGTGCAGTCGCTGGCCGGCGGTCGCGGGGGGTGCCGGATCGGTGGTGCGCCGGGCGCGTTCGGTCGTCATGGCGCTCATCTTCGACCGCCCCCCGGGCCGGTGACCATCGGGGACTTCCCTGAGGAAGACGGCGCGGGCGCCTCAGGGTCATCCCCGATCGTGCCGGTGCACAGGCGTGTGCCACCATGGCGGCCAATGGCGCAATCGAAGGCTGAGCGCGCAGCCCAGGGACGCATCGGCGAGCGCCGCGACGCCCGTTCGCACGCCGCGACGAGGACGGTCTCGCGCGCCGCTCGCCCCCCGCTGAAGCGCAGCCGAGAGGACCGCATGGTCGCCGGCGTGGCCGCCGGCATCGCGCAGCATCTCGGGATGCCGGTGACGACGGTGCGCACGTTCTTCTTCGTCTCCGCCTTCGCGGCGGGCTTCGGGCTCGTTGTCTACCTGCTGGTCTGGATGCTCGCGCCGCTCCAGGAGGCCGATGCGTCCCAGGAGGAATCGGTCCAGCCGGTCTCCCGCTGGCCGGCCCCGACCTTGGCGCAGGCGATGGGCGTTGTGCTCATCGCGGTCGGCGCCATCGTGCTCTTCTGGGTCGCCGGCTTCTGGTTCGGCGAGCAGCTGATGTGGCCGGTTGCCCTGGCGGCGATCGGCTTCGCGGTCCTGTGGGCCCGCACGACCGACCACGGGCGCAGCCGCTGGGACCTCTCGACGATCGGGCAGCCGCTCGAGACGCTCACCTCCGGCGAGGTCTCGCTGCCGCGCGTCCTGATCGGAACCGGCCTCATCGTCGCGGGCGGGCTTGTCTTCCTGGCGGCCAACACCTCGATCAGCGCCGCGGGCAACATGCTGCTGGCCATGCTCGTGGCCGTGGGCGGCATCGCGCTGCTCGCCGGGCCGTGGGTGTGGCAGATGGCGAACCAGCTCATGGAGGAACGCTCCAGCCGGGTACGGGCCGACGCGCGGGCCGAGGTCGCTGCGCACCTGCACGACTCGGTGCTCCAGACGCTGGCCCTGATCCAGCGCACCAGAGAGCCGCGTGAGATGGCATCGCTGGCGCGGACCCAGGAGCGCGAGCTTCGCGCCTGGCTCTACGGGCGCGCGCCGGAAGCCGGCGGCGCGCGGCTGCGCGACGCCGTGGACGAGATGGCCGGCCGGATCGAGGCGCAGCAGCAGGTCCCGGTCGAGGCCGTGGTCGTGGGAGATGCCCCGCTCGACGACGAGCTGCGCGCGCTCGTCGCGGCGACCGGGGAGGCGACGATGAACGCCGCGAGGCACTCCGGCGCGGAGTCGGTGGCGGTGTACGTCGAGGTCGAGCCGGAGACGGTGACCGCGTTCGTCCGCGACCAGGGCTCAGGCTTCGATCCGGCAACCGTACCGGCCGACCGACGCGGGATCGCCGATTCGATCGTGGCCCGGATGGCGCGCCACGGCGGCTCGGCCACGGTGACGAGCGGCGACTGTGGGACCGAGATCGTGATCCGGTTGCCACGCCCCGCGAGGACTGGGGCGTGAGCGTCCGGGACCGCCGCACGGCGCCTGCGGCCGCTTCGGCAGCCGCGAGCGTGCGGGTCGTGGTCGTGGACGACCACCAGCTCTTCCGCTCGGGCGTTCGCTCCGAGCTCACCGACGCGCTCGACGTCGTGGGCGAGGCCGGAACCGTCGCCGAGGCCGTGGCGACGATCCGCGAGGCGCAGCCGGACGTCGTCCTGCTCGACGTCCACATGCCCGATGGCGGCGGCCGCGCGGTCATCGACGCGGTGCGCGCCGAGATGCCCGGCATCCGATTCCTCGCGCTCTCGGTCTCCG
>DASSOH010000020.1:0-3990 GCA_035700865.1 Candidatus Limnocylindria bacterium
CGGCGTCGGCGGCGGCCGCGATCATCCGCTCCGCCTCGTCGCGGGTGGCGGCGATGGGCTTCTCGACCAGCACGTTGACGCCGGCGGCGAAGGCGGCCAGGGCCACGTCCAAATGGTGCGAGGTCGGCGCCGCCACGCTCAGCAGGTCGAGGCGCTCCTCCGCGAACAGCCGGGCGACGTCGGTGTAGCCGCGCGCCGCGCGGCCCGTGGTGGCGCTGCGCAGCGCGGCCGGGTCGGGATCGGCGACGGCGACCAGGTCGACCTCGTCGACCAGTTGGTCGTAGACCCGGACGTGGTTGCGGCCCATCATCCCCAGGCCGACCACGCCGGCTCGCAGGCGCGGCGTGTCGCTGCTCACGCGGCGCTCGCGGCGATTGGGCCGAGCTCGAGTGCGGTCTGGTTCACGGCCTCGATCACGGTCGCGACCTCCGCATCGGTCAGGTCGGGATGGACGGGGATGGAGAGCACCTCCGCGGTGAGCCGCTCGGCGACGGGGAACGACTGCGTACCGTAGCCGAGCTCGAGGAACGGCTGCTGGCGGTGGACCGGGATCGGGTAGAAGATCGCGCTGCCGACGCCGCGCTCTCGAAGGCGGTCGGCGAACTCGTCGCGACGGTTCACCCGGATGGTGTACTGGTGGAAGACGTGCGTCACCCCGGACCGGACGGCGGGCGTGACGACGCCGCGCAGCTCACGACCGTATCGGTCGGCGATCTCGATCCGCCGGGCATTGTTGCGCGCCAGCTTCGGCAGTTGGGCAAGCCCGATCGCGGCGTGCACGTCGCTCATCCGGAAGTTGTAGCCCAGCAGGTCGTGGTGGTAGCGGACCTTCATGCCGTGCTCGCGCAGGAGGCGCACGCGCTCGGCCAGGGCGTCATCGGACGTCATGACCATGCCGCCTTCGGCGGTGGTCATGTTCTTGGTTGGGTAGAAGCTAAATATGCCGGTGCCCCACGAGCCGGACTTGCGCTCGCCGATGGCGGCGCCGTGCGACTGCGCCGCGTCCTCGATCAGCGCCAGGCCGTGGCCCTCGGCGATCGCCGCGAGCTCGGGCAGGAACGCCGGGTTGCCGTACAGGCTGACGGGCAGGATGGCGCGTGTGCGCGGCGTGATGGCCGCCTCGACCAGCGACGGATCCATGCTGAAGCTCGCCTCGTCGACGTCGACGAACGCGGGCCGTGCGCCGGTGTAGAGCGCGGCGCTGGCGCTGGCGATGAAAGTGAACGGAACGGTGATCACCTCGTCGCCGGGACCGATGCCGTGACCCAGCAGCGCCAGGTGCAGCGCCGTCGTGCCCGACGACGTGGCGACGGCGTGCGGCACGCCGATCAGCTCGGCGAAGCGGGCCTCGAGCTCGGCGACGCGCGGCCCCTGGGCCAGCATTCCCGACTCCAGGGCAGCCCACACCGCCTGCTTCTCCTCGTCGCCCATGCGCGGACGAGCCATGGGAACCACGGGACGCTGGTTCACGGCACGAAGGTCTCGATGGCGGCGACGATCCGCTCCGCGGCGCGTCCGTCCCCGAAGATCGGCGGCCGCGGGGCGCCGGGCAGCGTGAAGACGTCGTCCGCCAGCGCGCGCCGCAGGCCGTCGGGCGAGGAGCTCACCAGCCGGTTCCAGCCCCCGTCCAGCGTCTCGATCCACTCGGTCTCGTCGCGCAGCGTCAGGCACGGCACGCCCGCCAGGTACGCCTCGCGCTGCACGCCGCCGGAATCGGTGACCACCAGCGCGGCGTGCTGCTCGAGGGCGACCATGGCGAGGTACCCGACAGGCTCGATGACGTGCACATTGTGGGGAAGTGGCAGGTCCGCATCGGTCAGGGTGGCGGCGGTGCGCGGGTGGACCGGGAAGACGACCGGACGCTCCATGCGGAGGGCGTCCAGCCAGGCTCCCAGGCGACGGGGGTCGTCGACGTTGTCGCCCCGGTGCATGGTGAGCAGGATGTAGCCCGGCAAATGGCGCGCCACGTCGGGCAGCGCCTCGTCGCCGTGCGCGGCTGCGGCCTCGAACGACTCGACCATCACGTCGCCGACCTTGACCGCCCGCGCGGCCAGCCCCTCGCGCCCAAGGTTGTGCATGGCGACGTCGGTCGGCGCCAGCAGCAGGTCCGCCAGGTGATCAGCCACCACCCGGTTGTGCTCCTCGGGCCACTGGCGGTTGTAGGCACGCAGCCCGGCCTCGACGTGCGCGATCCAGGGGTTGGTGCCGTCGTCGTAGCGCAGCTTGGCGGCGACCAGCGCCCCGGCCAGGGTCGAGTTGGTGTCGCCGTACAGCAGCACGCCGTCCGGACGGTGGTCGGCGACCACCGGCTCAAGGCGGAGCATCATCTCGGCGGTCTGCTCGGCGTGGCTGCCGCTGCCGACGTCCAGGTTCACGTCCGGGGTCGGCATGCGCAGCTCGCGGAAGAAGACGTCGCTCATGAGGTCGTCGTAGTGCTGCCCGGTGTGGACGAGCAGCTCGTCGTGACGCTCGCGGAGGGCACGCGACACCGGCGCCGACTTGATGAACTGCGGCCGGGTGCCGACGACCGTCAGGATCTTCACGCCGCCTCCCCCGGGATGCGCCGTCCGCAGCGCGGGCATTGGCCGTGGAAGGGTTCACCGTCGCTGTCGCGCAGCGGCTCGCCGCAGACGCAGGCCGTGCCCAGGCGTCGTGCGGGGTTGCCGGCAACCAGCTCCTGGTCGGCCACGTCGCGGGTGACGACGCTGCCGGCCGCCACGAGCGCCCAGCGGCCGACGGTCACGCCGGGCAGGATGGTGGCATTGGCTCCCAACGAGGCGCCTTCTCGGACCCGGATGGGCGTGACTTCCCAATCGTCGGGTCCTTTGGGCGATCCGTCCGGGTTGATGGCGCGCGGCAGCCGATCGTTGGTGAAGCACACGTGCGGCCCGATGAAGACGCCGTCCTCGACGGTCACGCCGTGGAACAGGCTGACGTTGTTCCCCACCTTGACCCGGTCGCCGATGGCGACGCCGGCATCGACGTACACGTTCTTGCCGACCACGCACTCGCGCCCGATACGCGCGCCCTCGCGCACCTGCGCCTGGTTCCAGATGCTGGTGCCGGGACCGATGCTCGCCTGCGGCGAGACCTCCGCGGTCGGGTGGATGCGCACGGACGAGGGATCGCTCATGCGGGCTCCGCGTTCAATCGGAGCCGATTCTACCCGCGGCAGCGCCAGGCCCGCGCCGGCGGCAGGCCTGCGCCGGCGGCGGGCCCGCGCCGGCCAAGCCCCGGGCCAGGGGCCGGGCTCGATAGCACCGCCGAAGCACCGATATCGTCGAGAGCGATCATTCCGCGTCACGGCAGGCCGGTCGCAAGGAACGGACGCGAGATTATCGTTCCCAGCGATCGTAGAGCTGCGGAGACGGGGTCCGACCGGCGCAGAGGTGGGTTTGATCCTCTACGATCGCCCGCGACGATATTGTCGCGTCATTCGACGTCGCCCCCGCCACTTCCACGCCGATCTATCGGCCGCAACGATTCGTGGCCACCTGGCGAGGAGGTCCCAAGTCTCAACCGCCGAGGTCGCTGACCGCGTCGAGCACCGCGTCGCTGATCCGGCTGCTGCCGCCGACGATCACGATCTCGGACGGGGCCAGGCGCCGCAGCTCGTTGAGCAGGCCACTGGTGGCGCGGTCGTCACGGACCAGAAGCACCGGCGCGCCCGCCGCGCCCCGCGAGGAGGCCGCGGCCAGCGCATCGGAGTAGGTCGTGCCGGAGGCGAGGCAGACGCTCGTCGGCGAGCCGGCGGCGTAGCTGGCCCGGCTGACCGACAGGGACGTCGAGTAGCGGCTGCCGCCGCCGAGGCGCGTGACGCTGCCGGACGTGTAGCCGCCGAGCGCTGTCTCGACCGCGCGGCTGACGGTCCCCGTCCCGCCGATGATGACGATGCGGCCCGGCTGCAGGCGCGTCAGCTCGGCGGCCGTCGCGACCGGAAGCCGATCCGAGGCGACGAGCAGCAGCGGAGCGCGGTCGCGCGCGGCCACC
>DASSOH010000021.1:0-13554 GCA_035700865.1 Candidatus Limnocylindria bacterium
CGCGACTTCACGACCGACGAGGAGCCGGTGATCGAGGCGCAGGACGCGCGCTACGACGTCCGGCGCTTCGCGTGGTCGCCGGACGGCCGGCACGGGGCCGGTCTGCTTGGCGACGTGCTCGTCTCCATCGAGCCCGGGGCCGACAAGCGGCGGCTGGGTGACGGGATCGAGACGATCGTCTTCGGCGCGGATCCTGCGACGCTGTACGCCGTGCGCGTGACCGAAGATGGCGCCAACGACGTGGCGACGGTGCTGGCCATCGACTTCGGGAGCGGCGAATCGACCGAGCTGGCATCGGTCAGCTACGCGCGTCCCAGCCTGGAGCAGGAGGCGGCGGTGAACGAGGCGCAGTTCGCGGACGACGGTGGCGCCGTCCGGCTGTACTGGATGCACGACGGGACGCTGCGGCTGTGGGCGCTCGGTGGCGGCCAGTGGGAGATCGATCCGGCGAGCGGCGAGGCGACGGAGCTCGACACCCAGGACGTCCCGTGGCTGTGGGACCCCGATGGACGGCACCGCGTCTCGTACGCCGCGAGCCAGGGGACGACCACGCTCACGTTGCTGGGGAGGATGGGAGACGAGCAGGCCACCACGACGGTCGAGGGTCTCGTCAGCCACCTGCGCTGGTCGCCGGACGGGAAGCGCGTCGTGTTCACGCTGGGCCGGCCGACGTCCGGCGGCGGCGTGCTCCAGGACCTGTTCCTGTGGGACCAGGCCGACTGCCAGGAGCCGTGCCAGCTCACCAACACCGGCGCGGCCTTCGGTGCGCAGTGGGTCGGCACCATGGATCGGTTCCAGGAGGCCACGCCCGATGCCTGATTTCGTGAACCCCATCGGCGTGGAGCTGGACGAGACCGCGAGGCGCATGCGCATCCGCTGGGACGACGGTCATCTCGGCGAATGGTCGTGGTTGAGCCTGCGCCGTGCCTGTCCCTGTGCCCTGTGTGCCGGTGAGGGCAGCCTCCCCGGCGTCGTCACGCTCGAGACCGTCTTCACCGAGCCGCAGCAGACGATGACCGAGGTCCGCTGGATCGGTCGGTACGCGCTGGCGCCCATCTGGGCCGACGGGCACGACACGGGCCTCTTCACCTATTCGAAGCTGCGCGAGCTGTGCGAGTGCCCCGAGCATGCCGCGGCGGCGGCCACCGGAGCTCGTTGACCGATGCATCGCTCGCTGCACGACGGCTTCACGCTCGCGCTCGGAGGCGGCGGGGCGCGTGGCTGGTCGCACATCGGCGTCATCCGGGCGCTCGAGGAGCTCGAGCTGCGGCCGACCCGGATCGTGGGGACCAGCATGGGCGCGATCGTCGGCGCCGGGCTGGCCGCCGGACGGACGGCCGAGGAGATGGAAGCCGATGCGCTCCGCACGCCGGTGCTGGAGCGCATGACCCGGCCCGCGCGCCTGGCCTGGTACGACGCCCGAGCGCTGATCCGGGAGCTGGTGGCGGCGCTGGGTGACCCGCGGATCGAGGAGCTGCCGACGCCGTTCGGCATCACGACCTTCGACCTCGTGAGCGGGCGACCGACCCTGATGACCAGCGGACCGCTCCACGAGGCGCTGGTGCGCAGCATCGCCGTGCCGTTCATGCTCCCGCCGCGGTGCGAGGGGGACGCCGTGTGGTGCGACGCCGGGCCGTGGGAGGGCGTGCCCGTCTCGCACGCGCGCGCCTGGGACCCCGTGCGTCCCGTCATCGGGGTCCTGGCCGACGTTCCGAAGCCTGGTGTGCTCAGCAGCCGCATCGGCGCGCGGGTGCTGCGCACCGCGGCGCATCGGCTCCACCGTGGCGGTGCGACGCAGGGCCGCCTCACGGCGCGGCGCTACCTCGCGCTGGTCCTCGATCGCTATGCGGATCCGGTGGTGGACGAGGCGCCTGACCTGCTGATCCGACCACGCTTGGGCATGATGAGCGCCCTCTCCTTCAGCCGTGTCCAGCCGGCCATCGACATCGGGCACCGGGACGCCCGCGAAGCGCTGGCCGGCTACCTGGCCGACGACGTTGCGGAGGTATCGGTGCATGCAGCCTGACGACCGGGTTCACGGCGGCGTGGTGTTCGTCCACGCCCACCCCGACGACGAGTCGATGGGCAGCGGCGGCACCATCGCCCGGCTCGCCGCGGAGGGGCATCGGGTCGACCTCGTCACCTGCACGGACGGGGCGGAGGGCGAGATCCACGATCCCAGCCTGGACCACGCCGAGGCCCGGCCGCGCCTGGCCGAGATTCGCCGCGACGAGCTGGCGTGCTCGATCGATGCCCTTGGCGACGGAGCGGTCAACCTGCACCTGCTGGGCTACCGCGATTCGGGGATGATGGGGACCGAGGCCAACGGCCACCCGGACGCCTTCTGGAACGCGGACCTCGAGGAGGCGACGCGACGGCTGGTGGAGATCGTGCGCCGCGTCCGCCCGGTCGCCATCGTCAGCTACGACGAGAACGGCAACTACGGCCACCCCGACCACATCAACGCGGCGCGCATCGCGCGGGAGGCGTACGCCGCGGCCGGTGACCCGAGCCGCTTCCCGGACGCGGGGACCCCGTGCGAGGTGGACCGCTTCTACGAGATCGCCTTCCACCGCGAGTCCTGGTTCGCGCTGATGCGGGCCATGCAGGAGCGCGGCATCGCCCTGCCGTGGGACCTGGACACCGCATTGGCCGATGCGCCACCGGCCGACGAGCTCAATCCGACGAACGCGGCCGCCCTCGGACAGGTCGCGGAGGCGATGGAGGAGGGCGAGGAGGACCGCTGGGCCGGCTTCGGCCGCTCGGACGCGGAGGTCACGACGCGCGTCGACGTGTCCGCCTTCGTCGACCGCAAGCGCCGCAGCATGGACTGCCACCGCACCCAGCGCCAGGACATGGGCTGGCTGCTGGACCTGCCGGCGGACCTCGCGAACGACGCGCTCTCGACCGAGCACTTCGTGCTGCGCTGGCTGGGCGGCTTGGAGGTGCCGGCGGGCTACCGTGAGGCGTGGCTGCTGTCGTCGGAAGCCGCATCGTGAGCAGCGATGCGCTGCCGCTGACCGATGCGCTGCTGGACTACGTCCGCAGCGTCGGCGTGCGGGAGCATCCGGCCCTCGCCGAGCTGCGCCAGGAGACGCAGCGCATGCCGCAGGCCAGCATGCAGATCGCGCCGGAGCAGGGCGAGCTGCTGGCGCTGCTGGTTCGCCTGACCGGTGCGCATCGGGTGCTCGAGATCGGCACCTTCACCGGCTACAGCTCGACCGCCATGGCGCTGGCCCTGCCACCGGACGGACGCCTGCTGTGCCTGGACGTCAGCCGCGAGTGGACCGATCGCGCGCAACGTGCGTGGACCGATGCCGGCGTCGCCGACCGGGTCGAGCTCCGCATCGGTCCGGCGGTCGAGTCCCTCGTCTCGCTCGCGGAGGGCAGCTTCGACCTCGCCTTCATCGATGCCGACAAGACGGGCTACGACGCCTACTACGAGGGCTGCCTTCGGGTCGTTCGTCGCGGCGGCCTGATCGTGATCGACAACACGCTGCAGCACGGACGCGTGGTCGATCCCGCGGCCGACAGCCCCAACGTGAGCGCCATCCGGGCGCTGAACGCGAAGATCCACGCCGATCAGCGCGTGGACGCGGTCCTGCTGCCCCTCGCCGACGGCGTGACCCTCGTCCGCATCCGGTGACCCTGCGCGCGCCGATCCGCTGCTCGGCCATCGCCGAGGAGCTCGACGAGCCGCTGGCCGGCACCGTCGACCACCGCCCGCGCTGGCTGCTGGTCGAGGATCGCAGCGCGTGGGGGGAGCGAGCCGTCGAGGACGTGCTCGGCGTGCCGTTCGCGCGCGCCGCCAAGGCCGCCGGGGTCCAGGTGGTGCTCGTGCGCCGCCGCGAGGCGCCGCCATCGGCCGATGACCTGCGCCGGGTCATGCTGGTCGACACGCCGGAGCGCCGCGCGGCGGTCCGCGTGGTCCGCGACCTCGCTTGGCTGACCCTGGACCTGGTCACGGCGCCCGTCGACGCCTTCGGCGAGGTGTCGGACGCGCCGACGTTCCTGGTCTGCACCAACGGCAAGCGCGACGCCTGCTGTGCGCTTCGCGGCCGCGCGCTGCTGGCCGCGTTGACCGAGGGGCACCGCGAGGCCGTCTGGGAGTGCACGCACCTGGGCGGCCATCGGTTCGCCGCCAACCTGGTCTGCCTGCCCGACGGCCTGGTCTACGGCCGGGTCCGCCCGGACGATGGCCGTCGCCTGGCCGATGCCTGCCTGCGTGGGGAGGTGGATCTCGAGCACCTCCGCGGCCGCTCCGCCTTTCCGCCGCCCGCCCAGGTCGCCGAGGTGGAGCTGCGCCGGCGCCTGGCGCTGCGCGGCGTCGACGCGGTGGCGCTGGTTGCGTGCGACGTCAGCGGTGACCGGGCTGAGGTGGTGCTGGCGGTCGGTGCCGAGGAGCATCGCCTGCAGCTGCGGTCGGTGGCCCTCGAGCCTCCGCGCCTGGTGAGCTGTCGGGCGGACGAGCTCGAGGCACCGATGCACTGGCGCGTCGCGCTTCCTTCCGCCGACCGATAACCAGGGTTGATCACAGCGCACGGGAAGCACCCGTCGCGCGTCGCCTGATCAACAGCACCGCTCACTCGGCGCGTGAACCGGGGTTCGTGCGCGCTGTGATCAGCCGGACTTATCGGGGACCGGAGAGGCGGGGACAGGTGCAACGTCGCGCAGCGCGCGGGCGTCTCGGGTCCATGCGACTGCGACGCGGGCCGGCGATGGTCGCCGCGGCCGCCGTGATCTCCCTGGCCGCCTGTGGGCTTCCCGGCCCATCGCCTTCGTCATCCTCGTCACTGCGGGCATCGGCACCGGCATCGGCTTCGGCTGATCTGTCCGCGTCAGCGGATGCGCCGGCATCGGCGGAGCCATCGGATCCCCAGGACGGGGATCTCGCCCGGCTGGCGTGGTGGGGGACCGAGCTGATCGGCTTCGGCGTCATTCCGGAGGCGCCGCCCGACCCGAACCCTCCCGTCAGCCCAAGGGGATTCCGTCAGCTCGTGCTGGGGACCCTCGACGGGCGGATCACCGCCATCCTGCCGCTGCACGAGGACTGGTCGCACTCGTACGTCGCGGGGCCCTACGGAAGCGACGTGCTCGTCACGAACGACCTCGGTGACCGATCGGAGGTCTTCCGCGTCTCCGCCGTTGACGGCACGCGAACCGATCTGCTGGCGACGCGGCAGCTCGTGGCGGCGGCCGCACTCGGCGGAGGCGGGCGGTGGATCTACTACGTCGAGCTCGATCGGACGCGGCTCGAGGACCGTGGACTGCTGCGGGTTCCGGTCGAGGGCGGCGTGCCGGAGGTGGTTCTGCGCGGGCCACTGGGCTCGGCGACCGGTGACGGCCCGGTGTCCTACTGGATCACGGCGGATCCCCTCCAGGACCGTGTGGTCGTCCAGTGGTGCTTCGGCCAGGTGCGGTGCACCTCGTGGGCCGTGGACCCGCGCGACGGCACCGCGATCGAGACGGCGACCATCGGGTGGCCGCTCGGGGCCGACGCGACGACGCTGGCGGCCGATGGCCTGGGAGATGACCGATCGGCACGCCTCTGGGACATGGTCAGCGGCGAGCTCACCGCGGTCCCCGGGGCGGCTCGGAGCGCCGCCGTCCGCGGCCACGGCGGCTGGCTGTTCGCGAACGGGGCCGGCGGCAGCGGCGACGGTCGGACCGTTTGGCTCGACGCACGCGGGGAGCGTCACCAGCTCGAGCAGCCCGACGCGCCCGGCACCGTGCTCGCCCAACTCGGCGAGCGCAGGGGCGTCGCCCTGCCGACTGGCTGGGCGATGCGGTGGCCCGCGAACCTGCTGCACCAGACCAACGGTCCGCTCGAACCTGAGCTGCGGGGCGAGCTCGTGCAGCTGGAGACCGGGCGTCGCATGGCCCTGGGCCCGTTCGAGCCCGACGTCCGGACCGGAGCCGCGTGCGGCATCCCCGCGCCGACGGTCATGCCGAGTGGACGACCACCGGGCTTCGGTGTGCTGACGCTGCTCGACGGTCTCCGGACCGTGCGGTGGGGAAGCGGCGCCGACGTCGTGGCGCTCGCGGTCGGCGCGGCGACGGCGGGCCGCCTCGACGACCTGCGCGACGCGCCCGAGGCGGTGATCCGCGGCAATGCCGGCCGCGTCGTGATGGTCGGCGACGAGGGGGTCGGTGAGGTGGCCCTCACCTGGGAGGAGGACGGTTGTCCCTACACCGCGTGGCTGCCGCCCGGCACCCTGCTCGTCGACGCACTCGACTACGCGTCTCGCTACTGAGACTCGAAGCACCGATGCACTGGCGCATTTCGCCCATCCGGGCCGCCGATAACCGGGGTTGATCACAGTGCACGGGAAGCCGCCCTCGCGCGCCGCCTGATCACCAGCACTGCTCACCCGACACGTGAATCGGGGCTCGCGCGCCCTGTGATCAGCCGGACCTATCGCGGGCGGAAGTCAGACGGCGTCGAGCTCCTGGAACAGCGTGAGCTGCAGGTCGGCCGGGCCGGTGAGGCGGGCGTTGAGCGAGCGCCACGGCGTCTCGCGCGGGGCGGCGATCAGCTCGGCACCCGCGTCGACCAGCCGGCGGCTGGCCTCGTCCGCATCGGTCACCTCGAAGGCGAGGCGCATCCGCGGCGCGACCTGCCGCCCCACCTCGACCTCGTCGATGTACCGCTTCTGGGCGGGGTTCGCGAGCTCCAGCGTGGCGCGACCCGCGTCCAGGATCGTGACCCGGGCGCCGTCCGGACCGGCGATGGCCAGCTCCTCCCGCAGGCCCAGCACGTCGCGGTAGAAGCGGACCGCGGCGTCGTAGTCGGTCGCCTCGACGACGAGGCGCATCTGCAGCACGCGTCGATCATCGGTCGTCATGCGCGCACCTTAGCGGCCCGCGTACGCTGCGCGCCATGACCGATGCGCTCGAGCCCGCCACCGCGGCCCTCCTCACGGAGGCGGCGGACCGATGGGGGACGCCGATCTACGTCCTCGACCTGGACCGTGCGCTGGAGAACGCCGCGGCCTGGCGCCGCGCGCTGCCGGATGGCGCGCTGGTCGCGTACGCCGTGAAGGCCAACAGCGACCCGGCCCTGCTGCGACGCCTCGCAACCGAGGGGTTCGGCTTCGAGGTGGTCGGTCCGATCGAGCTCGCATTGGCGCTGCGCAGCGGCGTTGCCGCCGGGCGGGTGGTGGTGAACGGCGTCGGCCAGACCGATGCCGACCTCGCCGCCGCGCTCGCCACCGGTGCGCTGGTGAACGCCGAGACGCTGGGTGGCCTGGACGCGCTGCTCGCGGCCGACGTCAACGGCCACGGGCGGATCGGACGGATCGGGCTGCGCATCAACCCGGCCGTCGACGCACGGACCCACCCGCACCTGGCGACCGGTGCGGCGGCGTCGAAGTTCGGGATCGCGCTCGACGAGGTCCCCGACGCGCTCGACCGGGTGCGACGTGCCGGTCGGCGCCTGGCGTCGGTGGGCGCGCACATCGGCTCGGCCATCGTGGATCCGGCGTCGTTCGCGGCCCTCGCGGATCGGCTGCAGGCCGTGGCCGACGAGGCGGGCGTGGACACGATCGACCTGGGCGGCGGCTTCGACGGTGCGCCCGAAACGTGGGCCGCCGCGGTCAGGCCCCGCCTGCGCGGCGACCGGCGGCTGATCGTGGAGCCGGGCCGCAAGGTGGTGGCGGACGCCGGCTGGCTGGTCACGCGCGTCGTGCGGGTGCAGGACCGCGGCCACCTCGTGGCCGATGCCGGCATGACCGAGCTGATCCGCCCCATGCTCTACGGCGCCCGGCACCCGGTGACGCTGCTGCGCACCGGAGCGGCCACGGCACCGCGGCGCTGGACGCTGGCTGGGCCGGTGTGCGAGGCGGGCGACCTGCTGGCCACCGACCTGGACCTCGGCACGGCGGCGGGGGAGGGCGCGCTGCTGGCGGTCGAGCGGGTCGGCGCCTACGGGGCGGCGATGGCCTCCACCTACAACGGCCGGCCCCGGGCCGCGGAGGCGGTGATCGAGGGCGGCCGGGTCCGGCTCAGCCGGCGACGCGAGACGCTCGAGGACCTGCTCGCCCGGGACGTGGGGCCGGTCAGCCCCGCCGACCCAGGTTGAGGAGCTGGTACACGATGGCGGTCGACACGCCGTAGACGACGTGCGACGAGGCGCTCATCACCAGCTGCTCCCGGCTGCGCGGTGGCGGCGTCAGGCCCAGCCGCGGGAGGAAGCGGACGGCCACGAACGTCAGCAGCCCGCCCAGGAAGGTGCCGTGGATCACCGACGGCAACCGGAAGGTCGACTGCATCACGCCGTAGTACGCGCCCCATCCGGCGCCGTAGGCCCAGTGGATCGCCTCGCCGGCGGCCGCGCGCTGCTCCGCCGGCAGCTGCCCCTCGGTGACCCGCTCGGCCAGCTTCTCGGTCGGGGAGCTCGGAGCATCCGGATCCTCGGGCGGTGCCGGCGGTTCCGGCACGGACATCCCGGCGCGGTCCATCAGCTCCGGCGCTCGCTCCATGAACGCGCTCATCACGGCCGTTCCCGCCGCCCCGGCCAGGGCCCCCTTGATGATCACCGCCAGCGGCGATTGGTAGGTAGCCATCGGTCTCCTCCTTGCGCCGCACACAAGGGCAAGGCGGATGCCAGCCGGGACGGCGTCAGTCGACCGGCGCGAAGCCGTGGCCGCCCATGATCCGCCAGCGCAGGCCGTCATGCGTGAGCCGATACACGGCCGGCATCGGCATGGCCATGTGGAAGTCGAAATCGACGCCCGGCTCGAGCGCGTGGAGGATGAGGCTGATCAGGTTCCCGTGGCTGGCGAGGATCAGGCGCCCGCCGTCGGGGTGCCGCACGCGGAGCAGGTCGAGCAGCCCGATCGCCCGGCGCTGCGCGTCGCGGCCGGACTCGCCGCCCGGCATCGCGAAGTCGGCATCGGCCCAGGCCTGCTCCAGGCTCTCGCGCCAGCCGTCGTGGAGCTCGCCCGCCAGGCGACGCTCGCGCAGGTCGTCCAGGAGCTGCACCGGCAACCCGCGACGCGTTGCGAGCTGGCGCGCCGTCTCGTGGGCCCGCTCGTAGGGCGAGGAGTAGATCGCGGTGATCTCCCAGTCGTCGAGCTCGGCCGCCAGCTCCCGGGCCGCGGCGCGGCCCGCATCGGTCAGGGGGCGGTCGTCGTCCGCGATTCCCTCGGTGCCGACCGGCATGGGCTCGGCGTGGCGGACCAGGATGACGTCGAGGGGCGCCAGCGAGGAGGTCATCCGCCGAGTCTAGCGCCGCAGGACCATCGGCCCATGGTGCGCGGTGGCACCGCCGGACAGCATCGGCGCGTGCATCGCTTCGTCCGCGTCGCGCTCCTCGCCGTCCTGGCCATGACCGGCTGCGCCGCCGTGGAACCGGCCGCGTCGATCTCGCCGGCCGCGTCCTCGCCGAGCGCGTCGGCGCCGACGCCACCGGCCGATGCCGGACCGTTCACGCCCGGCGAGGGACGGGCGTGGTTCGGCATGAACCTGGATTGGGCCAACGACACGATCGCGTCGGTCCGCCAACGCCTGGGCGTGACGCCGGCCGCCTGGGTCCAGTTCGTCCGCTTCCCGCTGACCGATGCCGACCGCCAGAACCTGGATGCGTTCTTCGAGCAGGTCGGGGCGGTGGGTGGCGTCGCGGTGGTGACCCTCGAGCCGCACGACGGACTCGACGCCGTCACCGCGGCGGCCGCCGATGAGCTGGCGGCCAGGCTGGATGCCGCGTGGGCGTCGCGGCGCGTCCGCACGCTGGTGCGCTTCGCGCACGAGATGAACGGCTCGTGGTACGCCTGGGGCCAGCAGCCGGAGGCCTACGTCGCGGCCTTCCGCACCGTCGCCGATGCGGTCCATGCCGGCGCCCCGGCCTCCGCCATGGTGTGGGCGCCGAACGAGGGGGCCGGCTACCCGTTCAGCGGCGGGGCGTACGAGGCGCCACCCGGTTCCGCCGATCGCGCGGCCCTCGACACCGACGGCGACGGCGAGCTGACCCGCCTGGACGACCCCTACGCGCCGTACTGGCCGGGGGACGACGCCGTTGACTGGGTCGGCATGAGCCTCTACTTCTGGGGCCTGGAATACCCGTGGGGCGAGAACGAGGTCCCTCCGGACGGCCGATTCGCCGGCGCCCTGCGCGGCCTGCCGTCCGGGGCGCACCAGGACGAGGTGGCCGTGCCGGACTTCTACGCCACCTATGCCGACGGACACGACAAGCCGATGGCCATCATCGAGACGGCGGCACTCTACGATCCGACCGGCGGCGGCCCGACGGAGGCCGAGGTGAAGTCGGCGTGGTTCTCGCAGGTCTTCAGCGCCGAGACCGTCCGCGACTTCCCGCGCATCCGGATGATCAACTGGTTCGAGTGGCGCAAGGACGAGCCGGAGGTGGGCAGCACCATCGACTGGCGGCTGAGCGGGGACGCGGATCTCGGTCGGGCGCTCCTGGACGGCGCTCCCGCAGGCTGGCTGCGCTTCGCGGACGGCTGAGACGTCCGCCTCTGGCCAGCGCCCGCCACGGTCGGGCGCGTGGCGCGTCAGCGCGGCCGCGGTGGCAGCGGGATGAAGGCCGACGTGCTGCGCATGTACTCCGCGTACCCGTCGCGGCGCTCGGCGATGGTCCGCTCGAGGAGGCCCACGCCCGAGACGCGGACGAGCAGGAAGGTCATGATCAGCGGCGCGAAGACGGTCCACCACGCACCGGCGGCCGTCGCGATCAGCCAGAAGCCCCACCACTGGGCGGCGTCGCCGAAGTAGTTCGGGTGGCGGGTGTAGCGCCACAGGCCGGTGCGCAGCGTGGTCCCCTTGTTGGAGGGATCGCGGATGAAGGCGGTGAGCTGCACGTCGCCGACCGCTTCGAAGACGAAGCCGATGCTCCAGAGCGCCACGCCCAGCACGTCGAGCCAGCTCCAGCTGGCATCGCTGCCCATGATGGCCACCAGGGGCAGACCGATGATCCACGCCAGCACCGCCTGCAGCACGAAGACCTGGAAGAGGCTGCGCAGCGGCCACGCGTCGCCGTGCTGCGTGCGCCAGCGGGCGTAGCGCTCGTCCTCACCGCGACCGGCGTGGCGTGACGCGATGTGGGTGGCCAGGCGAACGCTCCACACGGCCACCAGGCCCAGGAGCAGCAGGCGCCGGCCCTCGAACCCGTCCAGCAGCGCCGCCGCCAGCGCGGCCTGGAGCAGGAAGAACGGCCCCCAGAAGGTGTCGACGATGCTCGCGTCACGCAGCCGGAGGCTCGCGAGCCACAGCGCCGCCCCCGTGGCGAGCAGCGCCGCGAGGATGAGCAGCGGCACGCCCGGCCAGCCGACGAGATCGGTCACGCCGTTCATACGGACCGATTGTGGCGCCTGGATGAGCGGCTGACGAGGGCCGACTGGCGCCGACCGCCCACCACCGCAGCACACCGCTCGATTTCCGGCAGCGCGTGTAATCCGGGACCGCCCTCGGCGTTGTGTCGTCGAACTCGTCAAGCACGATCCAACGGAGGGAGCACGTCCCATGTCGTCCAACGAGAAGAAGCCTCATCCCCGCACCCGCGTCGCCGCGGCCGTGCCCGGCGCCGTCGGCGCCGCCCTGCTGGTGGGCGCGGTCGCGTTCGGTGCGACGGCCCTGCGTGGCGTCGCCGATCGGGCGGAGCCGACGCCCGCCGCCGCCCGGCCCGAGTTCGGCGTGGCGGTCGCCAATGCCCGCGCGTCGCAGGTCCGGCACGATCCGGCGCCGGACGGCACCACGCCGCCGACCGATCCGACCGCCTCGCCCACCCCGTCGCCGACGGCCACCGCCGAACCGACACCTGCCGAGGTGGCGAAGGCCGACCCGACGCCGACGCCGAAGCCGCAGCCGGTCCAGACGGCGAAGCCGGTGCCGACGAAGCCACCCGCGCCGCCGGCCTCGAACCCCGCGGCCCTGGCGCTCGAGGGCTGGGCCCAGGACTCGAAAGCGAAGCTGGCGTGGAAGCCGTTCCAGGGTGCGGGCTTCGAGTACTACAAGGTCGTGCGCAGCGGCGACGGCATGGTGACGTGGCCGACGACCGGTGACGACGAGCTGGTCGGCGTGATCGGCGATCCGAGCGCGACCTGGTACGCCGACAAGCCGCCGTGCGGCACGCCCTGGTTCTACGCCGTCTTCGCCGTCCGCAGCAGCGACGCCGGCTACGTGGTCCTGGCCACCAGCAACGTGGTGAGCGTGACCACCGCCTGCACCCCGGCGCCGACGCCCGTGGTCGTCAAGCCGCTCTCCGGCGAGGCGCAGGCCGTGGCGGGGCAGGGGATCCTGCTGAGCTGGGAGGCCTATGCCGGCGACGGGTTCAGCGCGTACAAGGTGGCGCGTTCGCTGACCAACCCCGACCCACGCTACCCGCTGAACGACGGGACGGAGCTGATCGGCGTGATCGGCGACGCGTGGCAGACCAGCTTCCTGGACGGCTCCGTGGAGCCCGGCCAGACGTGGACCTACCGAATCCTGGCCGTCACCAGCGGCCCCGACGGCCACGTGGTCATCGGCGAGACGCCCGCCCTCTCGGCGACGGCGCCGTAGCGCCGGACCGTCGAGCACCGATGCGGGGTCCCGGTCGGGCATGGTACCGCCGAGCGGTTGCCGCCCGGCCGGGCGCTCCGTAGCCTCCGGCGTCCGATGCGCCCCGAGGAACGACCGCATGCGTCGACCGCCATCGTCGCCCCGTTCGGCGGCGATGGCTCGCCGCGCCAGCCGGCGACGCGGATGGATCCCGAGCTGGAGCGCCGCCTCGTCGACCTGGCCCGGACCGATGCCGCCGCGTTCGCCGCGCTGTACGACTTCTACCTGCCGCGCATCTACGGCTTCGTTCAGCGTCGGACGAGGGATCACGCGGTGAGCGAGGACCTCACCGCCACGACCTTCGAGCGTGCGCTGGCGACGCTGCGCGGCGGCCGGTTCCGGAACGATTCGTTCGCCGGCTGGCTGTACCGGGTGGCGGGCAACCTGGTCATCGATCACGTGCGACGCGGACGACGGATCACGCCGGCCAGCGATCCCGACGAGCTCGATCCGGGGGCCGATCAGATGGTCGCGGCCATCGACCGCGACGAGGTGCGCCGCGCCATGGCGATCCTCTCCGACGCTCACCGTCGGGTGCTGGCGCTGCGTTTCTTCGACGATCTCGAGCCGGCCGAGGCGAGCGCCGTGCTGGGGTGCTCGCGCCGCACGTTCGCGGTGAAGCTGCACCGCGCCCTCGGCGCGCTGCGCGCCGCGTTGAGCACCGAATCGGCAGCACCGGGCATGGAGGCCAGCGATGTGGCGTGACGACGCGCGGTTGACCGCCGACCTGGCCTCGCAGCTCTCGGCCCTCGGCGCGTCGGCGCGGGCCGCCGACGAGATGCCGGACGCCGGCTTCGCCGCCGACCTGCGCCAGCGCCTGCTCGCCGACTACCCGGCGCCGGCGCCGGTGGCACCCGTCCGCCGCTGGACGCTCGGCGACCTGCTTGGTCGCCGACGCCTGGCGCCGATCCTGGCCATGGCCACGCTCGCGCTGGCCGTGGGTGCGGTCGCCGGGGCGATCCTGCGTCCCGCCGAGGCGCCGCGCTCGACGCCACCCCC